>NZ_QYUO01000002.1:0-338434 GCF_003591035.1 Noviherbaspirillum saxi | reverse complement strand
CAATTGCACCAGGGTGAGCCTCCATGAGTGCGCGCAATCCTTCGACATCCAATCGGTTTCCTACGGCGGCGGGAGTCTACTTCGGACTCGGCATGGTATTGCTCTGGCGCGCGGTGCGCCGCGCCCACTTGTGGTGGTCCGGAAAGATGCTGGCTGGGACCATGCTCACGGGCTTCGGATTGTGCAATGTCGTCGAGGGCATCATCGATCACCATATCCTGCAGCTGCATCACGTTAACGAAACCGTGCCGCCGCATCAATGGGTGTACTGGGATATCGGCTTCCTGGTCTGGGGCGCCGCAATGCTTGCCGGCGGATGGATGCTGCATCGCGTGCAATGAAGGGACTGAACGCGGACCTGGTGAATTGCGAAGATGCGGATTTGTCTATACTCGCTCTCTGTCACGTTTTATCAACGCAGGTGGTACGCATGACTTCTTCGGAACTGAAATATCAGCTGCTGGTCTTTGATTTCGACGGTACGCTTGCCGATTCCTTCGGTTTCTTCATTGGCGTCTTTGACCAGCTGGCCGACAGGCATGGTTTCCGGCGCATTGCGGACGAAGACATCGACAGACTGCGCGGTTACGATGCCAGGCAGATCATCCGGCACGTCGGCATTCCCTTGTGGAAGGTGCCCGGCGTGGCAAAGGACTTCAAGGCCATGATGTCGAAGGAAATTGCACGCGTATCCCTGTTCGACGGCATCAGCGAGCTGTTGCAGGCACTGGTTGCGCAAGGCGTACATCTGGCGGTGCTGACGTCGAATTCCGAAGAAAACGTGCGCGCTGTGTTGGGGCCGTCGAATGCCGCCCTGTTCAGCCGTTTCGAATGCGGCGCCACGCTGTTCGGTAAACGCGGAAAACTGCGGCGCCTGGTTGCCGACAGTCGCGTGCCGCGCAGCCGCATTCTGTGCATCGGCGATGAAACGCGCGACGCCGATGCCGCGTTCGCCGAAGGTATCGCCTTTGGCGCGGTCGCGTGGGGTTATACCCAGCTCGATACCCTGAAAGCCAAGTGTCCCGATCTGGTCTTTGCATCGGTCGACGATATTCCGCATCAGTTGGGATTGCGGCGCGACTCGGTATAGCGCACTCTCTTGCAAGACTTCGCACCACGGGTTTTTCCGGATCGTATAATCGGATCACAATAATCATTCCAGAGACGCCATGGCATGTTTCTCCCTTGGCGCGACGCTGTCGCGTTCGCTGTTATTTCTGTTCATGCCGCTGCTGCTTTCCCATGCCGTCCCGGGCCGGAGCCAGGCCGCCGGTGCCGATACCCGTTTGCTGGAAGCGGCCGAGCGCGAGCAAGCCGCGGTGATCGCCAGCCTCAAGGACATGGTGCATATCGAGTCGCCCAGTATGGATGCGCGCGGGCTTGCAAGGATGGCTGACTATACCGAGAAGCGTTTGCGTGAACTCGGCGCGGCGGTGGAGCGGCGAAAGGGCACGCAAGGTCCGGCTGAGATCGTCATCGGACGATTCAGCGGTACCGGCAGCAAGCGCATCATGCTTCTCGCCCACCTGGATACCGTGTATCCGGTCGGCACCTTGCAGTCGCAACCTTACCGGATCGAGGCCAACCGTATCTATGGGCCGGGCATTGCGGATGATAAGGGCGGCGTTGCATTGATATTGCATGCGCTGAAGATCCTCAAAGAGATGGGGTGGCGCGACCATGCCGGATTGACCGTTGTGTTCAATGCCGACGAAGAGACCGGTTCGCTCGGCTCCGGCGAGCTGATCGCCGCCATGGCCGCGGAACACGACTACGTGTTTTCCTGCGAGCCGGCACCGGACCAGCCCGATGGTGTGCTGCTGAGCGCGAGCGGTACCGGCACCGTCGTGATGCAGGTACAAGGGCGCGCCTCCCATGCAGGCGCCATGCCTGAAAAAGGTCGTAATGCCCTGGTTGAACTGGCCCATCAAATCCTGCAGACCGAAGACGTGGCCGCCTCGGTGCCCGGTACCCAGCTCAACTGGACCATTGCCCGGGCCGGTCTGGTGCGCAATCAGATTCCCGAACGTGCCTATGTGACCGGAGACCTGCGCCTGATGAATCCGGATGGCTTTGACCACATCGAGTCCGCGCTCAAGGAGCGCGTCAGGAACAGGCATATCCCCGATACGGAAACCAGCATAGCGATCGAACGCGGTCGTCCTCCGTTTGTTGCGACACCTGCCGGCCACGAACTGGCGCGAAAGGCGCAAGCCATCTATGCGGAGATCGACAGGCCGCTGATGCTGATTCCCGGTACGGGCGGGGCTACCGATGCCGGTTTCGCCGCACGCTCGGGCAAGGCCGTGGTGCTGGAAAGTTTCGGTCTTGCCGGCTTCGGCTACCATGCGCGCGATGAGTATATTGCGGTGGATTCGATCGTGCCCAGGCTGTATCTGATGACGCGCATTTTGCGCGAAGTGGCAAAACCATAACCCAGGCTATCTTTTTACTCTCAAGGTATTACCCGGGACCCCGGTACAATCACGGTAATTTCTTTCTCCATATCATCTTCAATCGTGCCAAATCGTCGAGCAGTCTTGCATCAATATCTGTTACCGAAACAGGCGCTCACCGTGCTTGCCGGAAAAATCGCCGGCGCACAGGCGGGCGTGTTCACTACCGCGCTGATCCGCGCCTTCGTCCGCTTTTACGGCGTCAACATGCAGGAAGCGGTCAATCCGGACATCGCCAGTTACAAAAGCTTCAATGAATTCTTTACCCGCCCGTTGCGCGAAGGCGCGCGCCCGTTTGCCGCTGCCGATTTCCTGTGCCCGGTCGACGGCGCAGTGAGCCAGTTCGGCAGGATCGACAAGGATCGAATATTTCAGGCGAAAGGCCACGACTATTCGACGCTGGAGTTGGTGGGCGGGGACACGAAGCTGGCAGCGGCTTTCGAAGACGGCGATTTCGCCACCATCTACCTTAGTCCCAAGGATTACCATCGCATCCATATGCCATGTGACGGCCGCCTGACCCGCATGATTTATGTACCGGGCGACCTGTTCTCGGTCAATCCGACCACGGTGCGCAATGTGCCCAATCTGTTCGCGCGCAACGAGCGCGTGGTCTGCGTGTTTGAGGGCAAGGACGGTCCTTTCGTCATAGTGCTGGTGGGTGCGACCATCGTCGGTAGCATGGCAACCGCGTGGCACGGTATCGTCAATCCGCCGCGTACGCCGAACGTGCGCGAATGGCGCTACGACGATCAGACGATCGCCATTGCCCGCGGCAGGGAAATGGGCCGCTTCCTGCTCGGTTCCACCGTGGTTCTGCTGTTCCCGAAGAACATGGTCGATTTCAATCGCGAATGGCGGCCGGAGCGGCTGGTGCAGTTGTGCGAGGCGATGGGTACGCGCCGCGCGTAACCCTTGTCAACGTGGCTTGGCGAAGCCGCTTTCGATCCATGCTTCGGCGCTGGTCCGCGTCAGCTTGAAGTTAGGGGCCACGCGGACCTCGGCCAGACGTTCGCCGCTTTCATCCTCGGCCGCCAGGATCGCATAAGGGTCGTCTTCGTCGGGCACGATATCGAGCGTCACATTGATCGTTGCGGACGCGGTACTGACCTGCACGCTTTTGTGCAGCATCGCATGAAGCTGCTGCTCATGCCGGCGCAGCACTTCGGATGCGGTCTTGACCAGCGTGTGGAAGGCGCCCGCATCGAGCGGCTTGGGATTTTTCTTGTCGCGGCCCATGGTCCATGGACCGACCAGCGCAGGTTCGGGTTCGCCATCCTTGATCATCGCGACTGCCCAGCCGTCATCGTCTTCATTCTTGATGACGCGCGCGGTCCAGCCATCGTCGCGCCAAAGCCGGTCCTGCTCGATCTTTTCCGCGGCTTCCGGGTGTTGTCCGCTGCCGGTATCGGTTTCGTCATGTTGCTCGTTAGTCATATTCGCGTCGCATGCATCGGTTCAGAGGGCGATCATCATAGTTCAATTTCAAGTTCCGGCGTGTCGCTGCAACGGCGATTCCCGATCAAGCTACAATCGGCGGGCGGAGATTTCCGCAACTCTCGCCATCTGTCAAACCTTGCCGAAGAACCAGGCCCGCAATGCATTCCCTTCATAGCCACACCGCGACCCCGATTGACGATTATGAAAGCAGGGTAGCCGAAGCGCTCGCTGCGCTCGGTATTCCTGAAGCTGCGGTAGCTCGAACGGGCTTGCCTTTTCACCGCGAAGCCGCGCATCTCGCGATTGCGGAAACCGCCTCCGACGGCGAAGAGCATTTGCTGATTCCACCGGCCGCCGCCGCCTGGAAGGAAATGAAAGCCGAAGCGGGCCGCGATGGCATCGGCTTGTATGTCGTGTCAGCCTATCGCGACCTCGCAAGCCAGTCGGCGATCGTGCGCGAAAAGATGGAACGCGGCATGCCGCTGGCGACCATCTTCACATTGAGCGCACCGCCCGGCTACAGCGAACACCACACCGGCCGCGCCGTCGATATCAATACGCCAGGCTGCGTACCGCGTGAAGAACCGTTTGAACATACCGCCGCATTTGGGTGGTTGTCGGATAGGGCAAAAGACTTCGGATTCGTGCTCTCCTATCCGCGACACAATGCCAGTGGTTTCAGCTACGAGCCTTGGCATTGGTATTACACTTGAAGTTTGTTGATCAGCTTGCCACCAGCCGCCCCGCAAGCAGCACGAACACCGTCGGCAACAGCCATTTTCTGAAGGGCGAAGCCGACCTGACCCGGCGGCTCAGACGGGCCGCCAATACTGCATAGATGGCATCGAATGCAAAGCCAACCGCGACCAGAATCGCTCCCAGCCACACAAACTGCAACAGTACCGGGCCGCGTTCCGGCGCCACAAATTGCGGCAGGAACAACCCGCAAAACATCAATGCCTTAGGATTGAGCAGGTTGGTCAGCAATCCGCGCGTAAAGCCGGATGCTGCAGATCCTTCGGCGCCCTGCGTCGTGTCGACCCTCATGTCAGCTCTTAGCACCTGCCATGCAAGAAAGAGCAGATAAGCCGCGCCGCCCCACCGCACCACATCGAGCAACACCGGATGCGCCGCCATCAACGCAGCCAGGCCGAGACCAGACATGAACACATGCATACCGCGCGACAAGGCAATGCCAAGACTGGTCACCAATGCCATGCGCACGCCGCGACTGGCGCCGGTGGCGACTACCAGTGCCATATCGGGGCCGGGCAGCAGATATACGGCGACCAGCGCGGAGAAATAGAGGGAAAACAGGGTGGCGTCCATGACAAGGCTCCTGATGAGGAAGATCGGCGTTCAGCTGCGCCGAGTCAAAATTGATAACTGAATTATCTTCCACTTCAGAAAGGTTTTTCTCGCAAAATCCAGCGGCAAATCGTCTATATTTAGAAGATTCTTTCATAAAATAACGGTCATTTAAATGAAATCGTCTCAAGTAGGGTTGGATGATGTCGACCTTCGCATAGTCGCCTTGCTGCAGGAAGAAGGACGCATGTCCAATGCGCGGCTGGCGGAGCGCCTGCACCTATCGGAAACACCGGTGTGGCGGCGCTTGCGGCGGCTGGAAGATGAGGGCTATATCACAGGCTATGAGGCGCGTACCGATCGACGCAAACTGGGTTTTGGATTGGTTGCTTTTGTGCAAATCAATTTCGCAAACCACACCGGCGAGCAGCCGGCGCAGTTTGAAGCAGCGATACAGTCGATTCCGGAAGTGCTGTCCTGCCATAACGTCAGCGGCGAAGCCGACTATTTCCTGCAGGTGGTGACGCGCGATCTCGATGCCTATGGCGAATTCGTCACGCATGTGCTGCGCAAACTGCCAGGCGTCACATCGATCCGCTCCAGCCTTGCCATGCGTGAAATCAAGGCGACTTCCCGGTTACCGTTGCGCTGAAGCGGCCGGTGTGCTGCGCAAAGTTCGATACTGCCAAGGGACTAATCCCAACCCATAACAACGGCCTCAAAACGCTCAAGCGGTCCTTGATGCAAAAAAATGGCGATATGTTGGCCTGGCGCATAGCGTTGTTTCTGTTTAAGGAATAAAACGAGGGGGAATTGGTTCTTGCGTCGGACATCAAGGAATGGAAACGATATGGATATCAATGCGCAAGTAGTCGACGATCCCACGGGTTTCATGAGCGGTGCGGCATTCGCGCATCCCCACGCGGTACAAATTTCCTGTTATGACAATGAAGTGCCGGCATTCGTGATCGCCGAAATCGACCGTTTATACGGGCACTTGTACTGTTCCCCATCCTATTTTTTAATGGCAAAAGAGATGGTTGGGGCAAGTACCTATGTCGCTGTTGAGAACAATGCCGCTGTATCGATTTTGCTTTACAAGCTGGCCGGCAATGCAGTCATGGTTATCGGTCAATTCATGAACCTGCGTGCCGAGGACATCAATCGATTCGCCGAGCACATATTCAACAGGTTCCCATTAGTGAAGATGATCTCGTTTTCAGAAATCTGCAAGATTGAACATGCTCTCGCGTATCCATCGCACGAGATGACATGCAGCGAAGACATGGTAATCAATCTGCCGGCGACGGTTCGGGACTATGAGTCAGCAGTGGGAAAGAACATGCGCCGTAACATAAAGCGATACACAAAGGCGCTGGTCGACGATTTCCCCTCATATCAGTTCCGTATCCTGGTCGAGAACGAAATTGGCGATCAGGATATCCGTGACATCATTGCACTGAGCTGTTCGAGAATGAAAAGTAAGAACATCGTTCCCCGCTTCAATGAAGAGGAGGAACGCTGGATTGTCGAGCATGCAAGGAGATGCGGCGTCGTCGGCATGGCTACGGTGGATGGCCGCGTTTGCGCGGGCGCGATCGGATTTCGCATTGGCGAGAATTACATGATGCATGTGATCGCGCACGACCTTAAATACAACGAATACAGTCTGGGCATTCTCTGCTATTACCATACGATCTGTGACGTCATCGCGCGTGGCGGCAAAAGATTCCACCTGCTGCAGGGCCGTTATGGATACAAATATCGTTTGCTTGCCGACAGACATGACATCGTGCATCTTGATGTATTCCGTAGCCACTTCGGCGCCCTTAGGCACAGCCGAAGAATCCTGAAAAAGGAAATCAAAGGGCGGCTCTGGCTGACGAAACAATGGCTGCTTCACGACGTGGAGCGCGAAGAGGGAAAGGCCTATCGGTTCCTTGGGAGTGCTGTCAATGCGTTGCGCACGGCTAAGCGGTCAAGAGGTTCATTGGAGGAGTGAAAAGGTGGCATATCTGGCATAACAGCGGAAACTGGCATAACAGCGGAAATTCGAGTCCAGGAAGCGACAATGCACGCGTACTGTCGAGTCGAAAGATGTGGGGATGCCCGCTGATGACCCTGAGCCACTGAGCCGTGGTGAACCGCGGCGTATTCCTGTCGTGTTCATATCGGTGGCTACTGCGCGGGATTGCTTTCGAGGCGGGAGTTAGCCGGGCGCGAAACACGGACTCGCGTCCATGCATCGACCCGGTGACATGAGACAGTGAATGAACCTCATCGGGATGCTGCTTATTGCAGAGGTACCCCTGCCGTACGAAGAGCCGTTCCAAGACGGTTAACTTCCGATTTGAGATGAACGCGTAACCCTTCGGACGTTTGCAAGTTGGCGGGAGCCGCGCCCAAGTTGTCACATTTCGACACTACCGCCTGGTCCTTCAATGCTGTCTGCAAGGCCGAGTTGAGCTTCGCCACGACAGGAGCGGAGGTTCCTTTCGATGCGTATAAGCCGTGCCAAACCGCAAGCTCAAGATTTTTCAGACCACTCTCCTCGAAGGTGGGCACCTCTTTCAAAGTAGGCAGGCGTTCCTTGGTAGCGAGGGCGATTGCTTTGATATTGCCGTTCTGGATCCAGCCCGTGGTGCTGGCTGGTTGATCGCAAATCATATCAACGTGGCCGCCAACAAGGTCATTCAAGGCAGGACCGGCGCCTTTATACGGTACCAGCATGATGTCCAGCTTGATCACTAGCCAGCTTTCCGTGCCATAACGCGCACCGATATCTACGCGCTGCGTAACGAAATCTACCGGCTTGAGGCTCACGTCCAGAAGCACGTCCGCGTCAGGGCAGCCAGAGTATGTGATGCTTGTACTGGATATTTCATAAAGTCTCCTCGTCACTATTGGTAATGTGGTTTAGATCGAAGCCCGCAGTCCGATGAAGAAGCGCCGTCCCGGCGCAGGCTCATAGAAACGGCGGTTGCCGTCATTGACGATGACCGAACCCGCATAGTCGCGGTCGAACACATTGTCGATGCGGCCGAACAGCGTCCATCTCGTTGCGCCTGCCCGGAACTCCTGCGCGGCGCGCAGGTTGAAGACTGCGTATCCGGGCTCGGCTTCGCTGTTGAGGTCATCGACATAGGTCTTGCTTTCGAGACGCATCTCCAATGCCGTAGTCAAGCCTTCGGCAGGTCGGTATTCAAGTTGGGTGAACAGGCTATGAATGGGCGCGCCAGGTAGCCGGTTGCCGGCGGCGACAACGCCGTTCGCGTTGGAGAAACTTTGCTTGAAACGGGCATCAAGCAGCGTATAAGCGAGCTGCGTGCTGAAGCTGCCCAAGTTGTTGCGCCAGCTTGCTTCAATGCCGCGCCGCTCCACGCGGTCGGCATTCTGGAAAATCGAGCGGCCGTTCTCGGTTGCCCGCGGCACGATCTCATCGCGGCTGCGCGCGGTGAATATGGCCAGATCCGCGCTCTGTGTGCCGGATCGCCACTTCATGCCGATTTCACCCTGCCGGCTCTTCGACGGCTGCAGGCTGAGGTTGGGGCCGGTCCCGCCGCTGCGATATGCCGATTCCGCCAGTGTCGGCGTCTCGAATCCACGCCCGATGTTGCCGTAGAGGTTGAGATTGTCGTTGGCATACCAAACCAGTCCGAGCACCGGACTGGTATTGCGGTATTCCACGCTGCCGCTGTCGTTCGGGCTGGCGGCGGTCACATAGCGGTCGTCGACCGAAAAGCGCACACGGCTTGTACGCGCGCCCGCAGTGGCTTTCCATTGCGGCGCGAAGGTCCAGTCCACCTGGCCGAAGAAATCGACATTGTTGGCATTGGCGCGCTCGTCTCGGCGCAGCTCGCCTGGAGTGCCATTGTTGTTGATGAAGCCGCGCCGGGTCTGGTCGAGATCGTCGGCCTCCATGCCGACCGTCCAGTTGAGCGGCATGCCGCCGGCCTGCGTCGCATGGGTCCAGCTGATACCGGCGCCGCGATAGTGGTTGTCGAGATCAACCACGCCTCCGGAAGAATTGGCCGCAGCGCCGGAAAAGGACAGCGTCTGGAACACCTCGCGCGTGCCGGCATACAGCCGCGCATTGAGGGTATTGCTGCGGTCGAACTTATGCTCCAGCACAAGACCCGCCTGCTGCTGGTCGACGGTCTTGCGGGTATCGAATGTCAGCGCGACCGGCGCCACCTGCCGTGGGTTCTGTTCGAACTGCGCGCGCGTCAGGCCGAGCGGGTCCTGCGCCAGCGGCAGGTCGAACAAGTTGACGATGCCGGTGACCGTAGTCGATGCCGATGGCTTCCACAAGACCTTGGCATTGACTTGGGTTCGTTCCGCCGCGCTGTGATCGCGATAGCCGTCGGTCTCATAGCGCGACACATCGAGCAGGCCGCCGAGCGTTTCGCCGCCGCCTGCCAGTGTGAATCCAAGCTGGCGCTGGCCGTCGCTGCCCGCGCCGACCGAGGCGCTGGCGTAAGGCGCCTGCGGCGCCAGCGGCGGATCGGCGGTAAACACCTGCAATACACCGCCCGCAGCATTGCCATAAAGCTGGGCCACTGGCCCGCGCAGGATTTCGATGCGCCGCGCCGAAGTCAGCGTGGCCGTGGCCGCCTGCCCCTGGCCGTCGGGCATGGTAGCCGGAATACCGTCGATAAGAATGCGCACGCCGCGCACGCCGAAGGTGGACCGGGTGCCGAAACCACGTACTGACAATTGCAGATCCTGCGCATAGTTCTGCCGCTCGCGGATCTGGATGCCGGGCGCGGTGCCGAGCAGTTCTGACAGATTGACCAGGGGCGATGCGGCGCGCAGCGGATCGACCTGGATGGCGTCGATCGAGGCCGGCGCGTCGAAGCGCTTTTGCTCGCTGCGGCTTGCGGAGACGACGACTTCTTCCAGCTGTTTTTCCTGCTGGGCCGCGGCATCGGCAATGATTCCGAAGAATGACCCAGCCAGTAGTATGGTTGCCAGCATGCTGCGTTGCGAATTGGTTTTGTCCATGGCGCGTTATTCTCGGTGCAAACTATTGATGCCCATGACGGGGAATTTCCTCGATCGAAAGCGCTAAATGCGCTTACTGGTAGATCCAAAGGGTGCTACCAGTTGCGCAATTATTGGTTGATTCAAAAAGCAAAATGTGAATGTCAGGTCGATTACTGGCAGGTCGGACTATTTGATCGACAGGACGTATTCGGCCAGCACCTTGGCATCGGCATCCGAGACTTGAGGTTGTGGCGGCATGGGCATTTGGCCCCAAACGCCGGTGCCGCCAGCTTTGATCTTTATAGCCAGCTTTTCTACCGCACTGCTGTCGCCGTTGTATTTGGCAGCCACTTCCTTGAGGGAGGGGCCAACCCGTTTTTGATCAACGGCATGACAGGCCATACAGTTGGATTTCTTGAACAAGTCATCATTGGCAAAAGCCGATCCTGTCGAAAACAAAAAGCCAGAAGCGATGCATACAGCCAAAACTTTGTGCATGAACATGATCCCCATATCAAACGCGCCCTGACGGGCCTGCGATGTCAGCCCACCCGCCATGAAGCAAGGCTACGAGCGGGGGACTGATCACCAAACATGGCTTGACCGAAAGCCATGTTTGCCAAAGATATTTCCACTTATAGCGGCACTGCCAATTCGACAGTGGGGTTTGCGGAATATCAGTTCGGGGTCATCTTGTAGATTTCGCCCTCATCAGTTGCGACGTACAGATTACCGTCGGGTCCCTGAACCACCGAGCGGAAGCGTCCTGCCGGCATCGGCAGCGACACCGTGGTCCGCTTCGCAGTCTGGCCGTCGGCGCTGATGTCCAGCACATCCAAACGGTTGCCGACCGGGGTTCCATGGATGCCGATGCCCATATGGGAGACGATCATCTTGCCGTCCCAATCCTTCCACTGCTTGCCGCTCAGGAAGGCGCCAGAAGACATACCCTGGGACAAGCCTTCGTTGGTCCAGGCCGGCTTCATCGCGTTCGGATAGGCCTTCAGGTCGGTCATGGGCATGAACTTGGACCGCTCCTTCGGGTCGACCGCACCCATCTGATTGGGACTGTAGCCACAATACTTGTCAGGGCAGTCGCCGCGGCCGTTGACGTTGGGGCGCGGGTCCCATCCGGCGTTGCCGCCAGCCTTCAGGGCGGTCACCTCGTCGGTATGCCATGGTCCGTTTTCAGCCGTGAACGGTTGGTTGCTCCCCGGACGGAAAGCGATGCCTTGAGGATTACGGTGTCCATACGTGAAGATGCGCGGGTCAAATCCCTGCGGCGCGTTGTTGCCGGGGGCAGCCTTGCCTTCGCGGTCGATGCGCAGCACTTTGCCGCCAATGCGTGTCGGACTTTGCGGCACTTCGCCGTTGTGGGTGTCGCCGGTGGTCACGTACAGGAAGCCGTCGCCGGGGCTAAAGCGGATGCGGCCGCCATTATGGGCGCCCGACGCGCCGAACGGGTGGTCGCTCGGTGCAGTCTTGTAGGGGATGTCGGCGACAATGTCCTTGCGGTCAGAAAGCTTGGTCGCATCGTCGCTGACAACGAAGCGCATGACGCGGTTGGCCTGTGGCTGCGACATGCTGGAGGCAGAGTAGACGTAGATGAAGCGGTTCTTTGCGAAGTCGGGGTCGACCGCAACACCGCTCATGCCGGCCTGGCCATCGCAAAACAAGTCGTTGGCCGTGGTGTCGTAACCCTTCGAGTCCTTCATGCCGAGCAGGCGATTGACGGTGCCTGATGGCGTTCGCACCGATAGACCGTTGCATTTCTCGGTAAAGAACATGGTACCGTCCGGCAGGAAGGCCATGTCCCACGGGTTGCTCAATTTGGACAAAACGGGGGTTGCTGACAAATTCGGTGCTGCCGCAACGACAGCACCCGAAACAGCGATTCCAGAACTTGCCAAAAGTATGCAGCTTATAAGCCTTGTACGACGCATAGTATCTTCTCCTCGAACTTATTGTTGATGTTGGAATGTTGAAAAGATGAGTCTTCCGTACTAACTTCTCACGCGCATTTTGAGTGTAGACTTTTGCCAGAATGGCATCCAAAACATTTTAACTATCTAAGCTATAGAAATATTTAATTGCACTCTTTGATTAATTACAGAAGGTTGATAGACACCAACCCCAAATGTCCGCATTCTGGGCCGGTCAGCGTCTATGCGTTTTTCAGGTTCGACCGGTCGCTTTACGTCATACTTCAGTCTGTTCGGCGATCTCCAACGCGTCATCGACCTCGATCCCAAGATAACGTACCGTAATCTCCAACTTGGTGTGGCCGAGCAACAGTTGCACTGGCCTCAGGTTCTTCGTTCGCCGATAGAAATGACGGTTGGTATCAGCATCCATGCCGACTTGCCTTGTTTCAGTACCATCCAGAGGGCAAGCAGCACCCTCCGATCTCCGCCAGCGTCGTGATTGCAAGCAGAGTGCTGGCTTTCATCTTTTCAAGCGTTCAACCTCCACGATGCAACCCTGGTAAAGACATCCGAAATATCGGTTTAGCGTAGTTGTAAGCTTTTAATGACCGCGCTGCATCTTTTCAGGGAAAGCGGCTTCAGTTCAGGAAAACGTGGTGAATCTTCATCGGCGTACCTTCGGTACTGGAAAGGGCGGACATGACATGAAAACATTTTTACTTCCGATTATTCCTGTTGGTAACTTCCGGCATCTTTCATCCCATTCAAAATTATTTTGAAATGAACGGAATAAACCGCCCTGCTGCTGCGTATACCCGGATGTGGGCAGCAGCAAGCCGACGCAGGACCGTGGACCGAACCCTTAAGAGACCTTTTACTGATACCGGAGCTTGAACATGAAATATCCCATCTTTGCCGCCCTGCTGTCGCTGGCATCCATCGGCAGTGCTTTTGCCGGCCCTGCATCCGATGCAGCGCAGACCCACTTCAATGCCATTGCATCGGGTGACCTGTCCATCGTCATGCGTGGCTACGCTGCCAATCCTCAGTTGAACTGGGTTGGTGGCCCGTTGGACGGCACTTATGTCGGAGCCGACAGCATCCGCACCACCTGGGAAAAATTTGCCAAGGCCGCAGGTCCGCTGAAAGTGAGTGTCACCAACTTGGACGAAGCCATCAACCCGAAGGGCGCCACCGTCTCCGCCAACGTGCTGTTCGAAGGTAAGCAGCCGATCAAGGTGCGTTATGTGCTGACCTACCGCGACGGTCTACTCGTCAACGAGACTTGGCAGATCGATCCGAAGCTTACGGTTGCCGCTGCCTACTGACCATTCCAGCAAACACGTTCCGGCCCTATTCCGGCCAAATGGCGAAGGTTCTTCATGCAAGACGATATTGCGCAACTAATGGTTTCCTGCATCCCGCGCCTGCGCCGCTATGCGCGTGCGCTGGCCGGCGACCGGTCTGGGGCCGATGACCTGGTGCAGGACACCATGGAGCGCGGCTGGAGCAAGCTGTCTTCCTGGCGTGCTGGCAGCGACATGCGCGCCTGGCTGTTCGGCATCATGCACAACTTGCATATCGATCAAGTGCGCAAGCCGACGCTTGCCATGGTTGAACTCGATGACGACACACCCGTGCCTCTCGTGAACGCAACGCAGACACACAGGCTGGAGATCCGCGATATGCAATCCGCATTGCAGACACTGCCGGCGGAGTTGCGCGAAGTCCTGCTCCTGGTCGCGCTGGAAGAGATGAGTTATGAGGAGGTTGCGGTCACGCTGCGCATTCCTCTCGGGACCGTCATGTCGCGGCTGTCGCGTGCACGCGAGCGGCTGCGTGCCCACATGGAAGGACGCGCCATCACATCCCCGTTGAAAGTCGTGAAATGAGCCAACTACCCATTACCGAAGCGGACCTGCATGCCTATGTGGATGGCTTGCTGCCGCACGCACGGCGCGCCGAGATTGCAGCTTATCTCGCCACACGACCCGACGAAGCGGACCGGCTGGACGCTTACCGCAGCCAGAACGAAGCCCTGCGCAAGCTGTTCGACCCGGTGCTTGACGAACCGGTCCCGGCGCGCCTGAGTGCCAGGCCCCGCCGCAGCACGATACTGCAGCGCGTTGCGGCTGGGCTGGCAATCGCTTTCTTCAGCGGTATTGCGGGCTGGCACCTGCATGATCAGACCGCCCCAGGAAGACAACTGGCGCAGGCACCGGCAGCGGCTCCCGCCGCGGCAAGCCAGCGGGTCGCCGGACTGGTGCGCCAGGCGGCGATCGCCCATGTGGTCTACAGTCCGGATGTGCGGCGCCCGGTCGAGATCGGCGCCGATCAGGAAGAACAACTGGTGACCTGGTTGTCGAAACGCATTGGCAGCAAGATACACCCCCCGAAGCTCGGCAAGCTTGGCTATGAATTGATTGGCGGACGCCTGCTGCCGGGAGAAAGCGGACCAGTGGCGCAGTTCATGTACCACGATGCCACCGGTCAACGTCTGACCCTGTATGTCTCTACCGAACAATCGCACAACCAGGACACCGGCTTTCGCTTCGCGCAGGAAGGCCCGGTCAACGTCTTTTACTGGATCGACGGCAAGTTTGGCTACGCCTTGTCGGCCGGCGCCGACAAGGGCGAACTAGCCCGTATTGCCGCCGCAGTGCACGAGCAGCTGGAAAAATCATGAGAGGCACGTCAACCATGCTTACTCCCGAAAAAATCCGTTCATTTTTGCGCAGCGGCATTACAACTGCATGTTTGCTTGCCGCGGCATCAGCTGTCGCACAGCATGCCCGTCACCATGGAGCCGGGGAAGGCAAAGCTTCACCACAGTTCATCGCCAGCACCGCCAAACCGTTTTCCGCCTTGATGGACGATGCCATGGCGGTGATGGATGACGGCATGAAGCGCGCGCCGATGAACGGCATGCCCGAGCATGATTTCGTCACCATGATGATTCCCCATCACCAAGGCGCAATCGACATGGCCAAGGCGGTTCTGCTCAACACCACCGACCCGGAGCTGAGCAACCTGGCGCAAGGCATCATTACCGAGCAGCAGAATGAAATCCGCGTGATGCGGGCTTGGCTGGGGCGGCATCAGGAAAAGCGGGCGGGCCGTGCCCAAGCGCCAAGATGATCCGTCAACTCATCTATCACAAGGCAATCATGAAACTCCGTCTTCTTACCCTCGCTATCGGCGCGTTGGCCGTCAATTTAGCTTGGGCGGCTCCCGGTGCCGCCGACCGTGTCTACACCGCCGACCAGAACAGCAATACCGTCTCGGTGATCAATCCGGCCACCAATACCCTGCTCGGACAGATCAAGCTCGGCAATCAGCGCCCCGACGTGCTCTCGCCTCTCTACAAGGGCGAGATCAATGTGCATGGCCTCGGCTTTTCGCCCGACCGCAAGACTTTGGTGGCAATCTCCAACGGCTCCAACTCGGTGACGTTCATCGACACGGCAACTAATCAGGTCAAGGGCAAGACCTATATCGGTCGCTCGCCGCATGAAGGCTTTTTCACCGCGGATGGCCGCGAGGTATGGGCGGTGGTGCGCGGCGAGAATTACATCTCCGTGATTGACCCGATCACCTACAAGGAAACCGGCCGCATCGAGACCACGCCGGGCCCCGGCATGGTGCTGTTCCATCCGGACGGCAAGCAGGCTTTCGTCGTCTCGAGCTTTAATCCGGTGGTCGATGTCATCGATGTCGCATCTCGCAAGCTTGTCAATCGGATCAAGGTCGTCAGCCCCTTCTCTCCCTTCTTGCAGTTCACGCCGGATTTCAAGGAAATGTGGATGACGCATAAGGATGTGGGAAAAGTCACCCGCATCGATACTGCCACGCAGGAAATCAAAGGCGTGTTTGACACTGGCATGATCACCAACCATATCGGCTTTGCCAAAACAACCGCAGGCGCACTGGCCTATATCACCATCGGCGGCGAAAATGTGGTCAAGGTTTTCACCACCGACGACACACCCAAGCTGGTGGCCACCATCCCGGTCGGTGCCCTGCCACATGGGATCTGGGCCTCGGACGATGGCAGCCGCATGTACATTGGCCTGGAAAACGGCGATGCGGTAGATGTGATCGATACCGCGTCCAACAAGGTGACCGCGCGGATCCCGGTCGGTCAGGCGCCGCAGGCACTGGTGTACGTCTCGAACGCGGTAACGCAGGGAGACGGCATGGCAAACTTGACGCCCCGTGGCAATAGTGAGCCGATCAACATCGCCTTGAAGCCGGCGTCCGGAGATGCCAAGGGATTCGTGGTGGCGCGTAATCTGGGCGTGATCGATGCGCTTGAAGTGTCGCTTTTCAAGCTCAAGCCCAACGTCGTGTATAGCGTCTATGTCACCGGGCAGAAGCAACCGGTGGCAAGTTTCAAAACCAATGCCGCAGGCATGGCCAACGGTACCGCCATCGGGCCGTTGCGCGAGGTCTCCAACAGCCTGTCTGCCAAAGAAGCGTCGCCCACCAAGATCACTGTCATGGAGGGCGATGCCGCTGCCGACAGCGAGAAGGCAGCGCTGGTCAGTGCCGGCTGACGGCAAGCATGTGGCGGCACTACATTGCTACGGACCCCTGATCCCAACCTGCAAGCACAATATTTATGATCAATATGCCAAGTGTGGCGGCATACCAAAGCTACAAAGTAAATAAATTAACATCCCGGCGCCATCCGGAAACGAGGGTGGAGCGCTCGGTGCCGCTCAAGGCCATGGCCGACGCCCTGCTGGCCTGGAAGATGAACGGCGAACCGATTCCACTTGCGCATGGCGGCCCGCTGCACCTGATCGTGCCCGACTACACCGGCGTCAACAACGTCAAGTACATCAAACTCCTGGCCTTTTCCTCCGAACAGAGCGATGCCGCCATCCAGAAGACCGGCTACCGCATCTCGCCGCCTGGCCAGAAGGGCGACCCAAGCCAGCCGTAGGTGTGGGAGATGGGTCCCAAATCGTGGATCAACTCCCCGGCCCGGGAAACCGGCGCAGTGGCCGCCGCATGGTGCAGATCAAGGGCGTGGCCTTCGGCGGCATGAGCGCGCTGAAATCGGTCGATGTCTCGGTGGACGGCGGCAAGACCTGGCGGCAGGCGCGCCTGGTCGGCCCCGACCTTGGGAAGTATGCATGGCGCCAGATCTTGCTGCCGATCAAGTTCGAGCCAGGGAACTACACGATCGCTTGCGCCGTGACGCACGCCGACGGCAACCGTCAGCCCGAGGGACGGGTGGAAAACACCGGCGGCTACAACAACAGCTGGCGCGGCCATGCGCTCAACATCACTGTCACGTAAGGATAGCCTTGTACTTGCAGGGCAGTCAGCGCCTTGGCCCGGGCGCTACCTTTCGGTTCGTTAGACTACTGAAAGAGGCCGTTCGGTCAACAGATTGCAGCCCGTAGCAAGGTCGATTACGTCGAGGGTGAATTTGATTGCGTATTCCGATGTTCGTGATCAGTCCCTCCGGCACCGTGATCACTCAGAACGGTAGTCATAATCGCCGGCAGGAATTTGTCGGAAAGTGGACGTTACTGGCATTCAGTTGGCGGGCATCAACCGACCCGAAGCGGATGCATTTCTGATACGAACCGATGGGCATGAGGAATATTATTACCGGCGGCTTGATCAGGCTCACCACCCCTCATTTCTGAGGTTGGCATTCAGGGGATCACGACTATCTTGACAATTATCTGTTCGTACTCAGAGCTTGTTATAGGAGAGCTACGCTGTGGACATCTCACACTTGCCTGGACAGCTCAGAGGAAAGCTCGGTAGGTCTATCGGGCGTTCTGCTACGCCGACCTACGCGGGGTTCTTGGATTGGTATTTTCTCATCCAAGTGATTTGTAAAAGATCGGAAATTTACGTTCACGCCCAGAGCCTTCATAGAACCAAAAGCCAGTTCTTTCGTTTTTTTAGCATTCCTATTTGGATAAACGAAAAGGGAGAACGCTATACGCCGTCTGGATGGGTGAAACAACAAGCATGGAGCCACATCCCTGATTTCGACCTTGGAAATTCAACTTCAGACACCCGCGCGCCTTGGCAGTCAGGGTGGAAAGTACTCAAGGCGTATGGATCTAGAGACTTTGATTATCGCTATGCGATCGGCCTTCAATCTTACTGGTATGAGCACGGTGGGGAAGGAACAGACTACAGATACGAATCCGTCCAGCAGGACTTTGAAGACGGATATGTCACAATCGTCAAATGCTTCGCCCACGGGGAAACTCAGCCAAGTGCAGAGATTACTCTTGCGTCGGTTTCTGACAATATCACTCCAGAGCATGCTCCCGATCCGCTCATTAAGGAGTTCGTTACACGATTGCCTGCAGATATACGGACGGGATTAGGCCCATACATGGATGCATGTAGGCATGGAAACGTTCATCGCAAGTGAGCAAATCGCCTCCGCAAGAATATGCGTGCCATCACAGCCAGCGATCTACCATATCGGGCTCCGCCTTTTGAATCCGGCAGTAGGATTTTTCCAATTTCGTGTATGGAAACAGGAGTTAGCAAGAGTTCATGATCCCAATGCCTGGCGGCTAATTCCAGAGCTAGACATTGGAGATTCAAAAGGCGCCTACCGCGCGCCATTCCCTAAAGACGGGCGCATGTTTGAGTGGAAGACGACCGGGCAGCCAATCGGTTCGAAAAGACAAGCGGACTTCGTATTGCTTGCCCTTGCAGGCTGGCACTACGGTCCGGGATTCCATCCGATGTTCTTTCGCCGTTTTGATTACGTTTTCGCCAATGGACACGTCGCATACTTCCATGTGCGTGCTGAAAATAGCTACGCACAAATAGACGCTGAAGTCCCGGTCGTAATGATCGTCACAAACGATCGGTGTTAAGTAAGTTCGAATAAGCTTGCCATACGAAAGATTCTTCTGGTCCGTCGAGTCCGCCGCCTCCTGCAACGGCAAGGAACTCACCAATTCCTTATGGAGCTGTCGCACAGTCATACCACGCAAGGACAGCACGTCGGCCATAGCTGCCTGTGGCATAGAGCTAGCGGAGTGGCTGTAACTAAGCAACTTGCTGATATTCATACCATCTTTGAACAGGCTTCAGAGCATTTAAAAAATTCGGAGCGATTCATTCCAAATGATAAACTGAGGGCATGGCAAGGATTAACCTCAGAAAATTCATCGCGGAACACTACAAAGGCGGAGTCTCGGCTCGGGATGTGATTCGTGAGGCTCTCACGAATTCCATTCATGCCGGAGGGAAGTTCATTTCCGTTGACCTGCACTTCTCAGAGAGACAACAGGAGTTGTCCCCCGGTAGTGAAGAAAGAAGAACTCTTGAACAAATAACCATCTCTGATGATGGGGAAGGCTTCACTGCGGAGAATCTGAATTTCTTTGATGAGATTTGCACCAGTCACAAGGACAACATTGGTGGCAAAGGTGTTGGGCGCTTGGCGTTCCTGAAATATGCCAACAAAGTTGAAATTCGAAGTCAGCTTCCAACCGAACTGGTCGAGTTCGTTTACACGCCCGAATTCAAGCCGGAAGAAGTTAAGAAATCGCCAAAACTGGGGTCCTTGAACACGTGCATCACGTTGCGGGACTTGAAGGAAAAAATCAATACTCAGGTCGCCAAGCTGGTTAACTCAATCTGCGATGATCTGCGCCTCCTGCTTTTCTTGAAGCACCAATCAGGGCACAGCATCGCCCTGAAATTCACCCATAACTCCAGACAGCCGTTTGATGAAGTCCATGTGTTCTCAGGGGAAAACATCCAGGCGGAGTTGACGCGGGAATTTGAATTCCAGGGCGAGAAGTTCAACTGCTACCTCTTTAGGGATGAACCTCCCAAAAAGGGCATTGTTGCGATGCTCTGTGCCGACGAACTCTGTATTGAAGAGTACGTCATTAGTAAGCGGTTTGACATCTGCCGACATCTGATTTTTGTCACCTCCGACTACTTCAACAAACGCTCCAATATTGAACGGCAACGACTAGAACTCCCCAAGACTGATGACGATGTGGACATGGTCTCTCCCATCAGTCGCGAGAAGCTGATGCCATGCATTCACGAGGAATGCATGACGATGATCAATGAATCCGCCGAAGGAGACATTGAGGAATTCAAGTCAGACAATATTGAGAAGCTCAAAAAATACTATCCATTCATCAAGATTGATTCGATGGATGCTGATGCCGCTCTTCTGGATGCTGATGAGGTGGTTAAGACCTATAGGGCACAGCAAGCCAGAAAAGAAGATCAGGTCGTCGAGGCTCTTCAAAGCGGCAAACCTGTCTCATGGGATGATGTGTCGCATCTTGCAAGTGAAGATTTGGCAAGATACATCGTTCATCGGGCATTGGTCATCGACTCTTTGGCAAACATGCCCCCTGACAGTGCCGAAGATGCAATCCATAACGCCATTCTTCGCAAAAAGAGTGACGGTTCCGAAATTCGCGAAAACAATGTCTGGTTAGTGGACGACAAGTTCCTGTCCTATTCGAGCATATATAGCGACCAAGCATTAGCAACCATCATTCAAGAGGTCGGCAACTTGGTAGAGTCCAAACAGCAACGACGGCCTGATGTTGCAGCGTTCTTCTCGAAAGATAGCGAAAACCACCCCAACAAGCTGGTAATCATCGAATTCAAGAAGCCGGGCGCAGATATATTTGACAACAACAAAGCTCTCATGCAGTGCCGTCTCTACGCAAGCGAGCTAGCCGACAGAATTCCAACGGTAAGAGAAGTCTTCGCGTTCTCCATTGTGGAAATCGACAATGAGTTCTACAGAGACATGAAGCAAACGGGCTTCAAGGATGTCTTTTCTCTGACGGAACGAGTGGTCTATAACGACTTCTCGATTGGCTCGAACAATGAGATTCCATTGCATCTTTATGTGATGCCCGCATCAGCCCTAATCAAGGATGCAAGGGCCAGAAACAAGGTTTTTGAAGAGGTTCTCCAATTCGATTTGAATCGCCCAGCTTTCGTAGACACTCAGAGGGCCGCTGACTCTTTAATACGGGCAGTGTCGAAACGGGATTCGAACGTCAGCAAAGGCCAGGTTGTGTAAATTGACCTTCCGTCAGGTTCGGAAGTACAGCAGTCATTCGGATGGCTGCTTTCCGAAATCATCGAACGGCAACTCCTGGCCGATTCCCGAAGCACAAGCAATCTTGTTCACTGGCCGGTAAGGTGCTAGAAGCAGCCTTCCGCCAAACATTGCAATCACATCTACTAAACAAAAAAGGCCAGCGATTAAGCGTCGGCCTTTCATTTTTATAGTCGTCTGCCTGTCCTGTTAAGCCAGTTGCAACACCTGTGGCACTCAATCGCAATAACTCTGTCGTCCTATGACCGTAGGATTTCTTCATCAAGATTGAGATTTTTTCACTGGAGTGACACAATTTTCATCTTCTCTGAGACCCTACCTCCGCGGTGCGGCCCAAATTGGGTAATATCCAAAAATGACGTTTTTAATGTCAAAATGGACAAATGAAAACGATCCTGATTCTGGCCCTGGACGGTGTAATGGATTCCAGCCTGGCCATCACGCTCGACACCCTGAAAGCCGGTCAGGCATTTCTTGCCCGGGCTGGACAGCGGGATGCGATTCGCATCGTGACGGCCGGCTATCGCAAAACCGTCAAGACGGGCGCCGGCCTGCGGCTCGATCCCGAACTTAGCTTCAAGCAAGTCCTTGAGAAAGGAATTAAGCCCGAATGGATCATCGTGCCCGGCTTGGGTCTGGTGTCGGATGCCGATATAACGGCGCGCTTTGCGCAGCGCGATGCGCTGGCAGCCATTGAGCTGCTGCGCATGGCAGAAAAGAATCTGATCAAGACCGCGGCGTCCTGCTCAGCGGTATTCATGCTTGCCCATGCCGGCGTGCTGGCCGGACGCGAAGCGACCACGACCTGGTGGCTGGCGCCGGCCTTTCGCTCGCGTCATCCCGATATTCGATTGGATGAGACCAGGATGTTGGTGCGCGACGGAAAATATCTGACCGCCGGTTCCGCCTATTCCCAACTCGATCTTGTGCTGGCAATCGTCGCCGATGTGATGGGCACAACGATTGCGCATCTGTGCTCACGCTTTTTGCTGATCGACCAACGGCCTTCGCAAGCGCGATACATGATCCATACCCACTTGCAGCAGGTCGATCCCACTGTGCTGGCTGCCGAACGCTGGATAGACGGACATCTTTCCGAAGCGATCAGTATCGCCGAGCTGTCATCCACGCTGGCGGTGTCTGCGAAAACGCTGGCGCGTCGCATCGAAGCGGCGACCGGTGTTTCGCCGGTAAAGTTTATCCAGCGCCGCAGGCTGATGCGCGCCGCGCACTTGATCGCCACCACGACGCTGTCGATCGATGCGGTTGCCGCGCAGGTCGGGTATCAGGATGGAACGGCGTTGCGCAAACTCGTCAAGCGCGAGTTCGGCATTACCCCGGGGGCATTGCGTTAGGTTCTGGCTGCTCGTGTTAAATTGATGTTGAATATTGCAAGCTTCTCCGATCAACCCGGACCCCTGCCTATCCATGCCGATTGTCACTATCACCGTTCGCAAGCCGAAAACCGCCGAATTTAAATCGCTGGTTCTTGGCGCGGTACATGCCGCGCTTGTCAGCGTCGGGGTGAATCCAAACGACCGTTTCCACCGCGTGCTGGAACTGGACGAAGCCGACTTTCAATACGACGCCACATTTCCCGATGTGCGTACGCAGAGAAGCGATGACTTCGTGCTTATCGAAATTCTTCTAGGCACCGGCCGCAGCGTCAAAGTGAAAAAGCAGATTCTTGCGGGTATCGTCGAACGCTTGTCGTCGGCCGGCTTCGACCCGGAAAACCTGATGGTCGTGTTCCAGGACGTCGCCTGGGAAAACTGGTCACCAGCAGGGGGGCGTGTACCCCACGCATGATCACTCGGCATCCGGTTGCGCGGACGGTTGCGCCAGCTTCACGGCCTCCAGCGCCATCGCGTTTTCATACACTGTTGCAATTGTCGGAAACCGGTCGAGCGGACACTCGAAGCGCAAGGCATTCCATACCTGCGGAACAAGAAACGCGTCGGCCAGTGTGATGCTGTCGCCCAGGCAGTACTGACCGGCGCGGTCGCCAATCATTTTCTCTATCGCTTCCAGTCCGGTCACAATCCAGTGCCGGTACCACGCCGTCTTCTCTTCTTCGCTATGTCCGAGTTCGGTCTTGAGGTATTTCAGGACGCGCAGATTGTTGATCGGATGAATATCGCAGGCAATGACATTGCACAGCGAGCGTACCCATGCGCGCTCGAAGCGGTCTGCGGGCAGTAGTCGCGGCTCCGGATAAGTTTCTTCCAGAAATTCGCATATCGCAATCGATTGCGTCAACACAGGGCCTTCGTCAGTTTCAAGCGCCGGCACCAGACCGAGCGGATTGATCGCGCGGTACGCAGGCGAATGCTGTTCGCCCCCATCGCGCAGCATATGTACAGGAATGGCTTGATAAGCCTGGTTCTTCAGGTTGAGCACGATGCGTACGCGAAACGATGCGGACGAACGGAAATAGGTGTGCAGGTTCAAGGCAGCCTCCAAGGATGTGAAGCGATTTTAGCGTCGGACCGGCCGGTTCCGGCATTCCTCTCACGGGAGGAATGTATTTACCGCCGGCATCGCATATCGTGTCTTCCAAGCGTATGGCCGGCCCGCATACATCTCTCCCCGTCATTCAAGAAAGGAAGCGAAATGGTCCCGATCCGTGGATTGCATCACTTCGCATATCGTTGCCGCGACGCGGCGGAAACCCGTCTTTTTTATGAAGACCTGCTCGGCTTGCCGCTGGTGCATCTGGTCCGCGCGGACAAGGTGCCCAGCACCGGCGAAGACTGTCCGTTCGTGCATATCTTTTTCCAGATGCGCGATGGCTCGCATCTGGCATTCTTCGACCTCGGCGATAACGTCGCTGCGGAACCGAGTGCCAATACGCCGGGCTGGGTCAACCATATCGCATTACGGGTCGATTCCGAAAGTGATCTTGCCGATGCCAGGCAGCGCCTTGAAGCCGCCGGCATCGATGTCGTCGGCGTCACTGATCATCACTTCATCCGGTCCATCTATTTCTTCGACCCTAATGGTATCCGACTCGAGCTGACGACGTTCGTCGGCAGCGACACCTATATGCAAGCCAAGCATTTAAGCGCTCGCGAAGAGCTGGATGCCTGGAGTGCCGAGAAACAGGCGCGCGCTGCGTAAGGAGAAGCCCATGTCAATTTTCGATGAAGGCATGGCCACGCGGCCTGCGGAAATAACCGAGGCGGAATGGCGCCAGCGCCTGGAGTTGGCTGCCTGCTATCAGGTGTTCGATTTTCTGGGCTGGACCGAATCGATTTTCAACCATATTTCAGTCCGTGTCCCCGGGTCAGAAAAGCACTACCTGGTCAATCCCTTCGGCCTGAATTATGCCGAAATCACCGCCAGCAATCTGATCAAGGTCGATGTCAACGGCCGGCTGGTCACGCCGTCTGCCTACGGCGGCAACCGTGCCGGATTCATTATCCATGGCGCGGTGCATGATGCGCGCGAGGATGCGCATTGCGTGATGCATACGCATACCGATAGCGGCATGGCAGTCGCCTGTTCGCAGGACGGCATCAGCTACGACAATTTCTATGGCGCGCAACTGTTCGGGCGTGTCGCCTATCACGACTTTGAAGGTATCACCGTGCATCGCGACGAGCAGGCCAGGCTGCTGGCGAGCCTCGGCAACAAAAACATTCTCGTGCTGAAGAACCATGGCTTGCTTGTGGTTGAAAAATCACTGATGAAAGCCTTCTGGCTGATGTGGACGCTGCAGCGCGCTTGCGATGTGCAATGCCGCGTCGAAGCCATGGGCAACAAGGGTATTCCGGTCAGCGACACCATCCGCCGGCAAAGCGCATTCGATGGCGAGAATTTCGATCCTGAGGGTTTGCTCGGACAAAAGATGCTGGAAGCCATGGTGCGCAAGATGGACATCGTCCGCAACAACCTCTATCCGAATTTTCGTTCCTGAACCATGACGCCGACTAAAGAAATCAACACAACGACAGGTTACGAACTGCCGTCCTATCCATTCCAGCCGCCGCCCGATCTGCAGCTGGAGCGGCCGCGCCGCTATCGCATTGCGATTGTCGGCGGCGGCCTGGCCGGCCTGACCGCTGCCTGCGATCTCGCGGTCCGGGGCATAGAAACCGTTCTGCTCGACGACGACAATACCGTTGGCGTGCGCGGCGCATCCAGCCGGGGCATGGTCTATGCGCAAAAGACGCTGGAGATCATGGAGCGGCTGGGCATTTATCGCCGCATCCATCAAAAAGGAATCACCTGGTCGGTAGGCCGCACCATGACCGGTGGCGACGAGGTGTATTCGTTTGACCGCGCCAGCGATAACGCGTCACAGCAATCGGCCTTCATCAATCTGCAGCAGTTCTATCTGGAATGGTATCTGGTCGATCGCATTACGGAACTGGGCAAGACCGATCTGCGCTGGAACAACAAGGTGACCGGCGCCGAGCATCTGGACGACGGAGTACGCCTGTCGGTCGAAACGCCTGCAGGCAATTACCAGCTGGATGCCGACTGGGTGATCGATGCGGCAGGCATCCATAGCGCGATCCGCGAAGGCTTCGGGCTCGACACGCATGCCGCGCGTTCGGTGGACCGCTGGTGCATCTGCGACGTGCGCTTCAAGAAGCCCTTGCCGGTCGAGCGCTGGACCTGGGTGGAAGCGCCATTCAATCAAAACCGCGCGGTATGGCAGCACCTGATGGCCGACAACGTTTGGCGTCTCGATTATCAGATGGACCCGGATGCCGATGCGGCGCATGTGAGCCAGCTGGACGTCGCCGCCGAGCGCGTGCGCGCGCACGTCGGCGCCGATACCGAGTTCGAGATGGTATGGGTCGGTCCATGGCAATACCGCACGCAGCTGCTCGACAGTTTCCGTCTCGGCCGCATTTTCTTTGCCGGCGATGTCGCGCATGTGGTGAGTCCCTTTGGTGCGCGCGGCGGCAATTCCGGCATCCAGGATGCGGACAATCTGAGCTGGAAGCTGGCGCTGGTCGTCAACGGCCAGGCGCCCGATGCGCTGCTCGACAGCTATCATCACGAGCGGCATGCCGCTGCTGTCGAGAATATCAAGGTCACCTCCCGTACCTCGCGTTTTCTGGCACCGACCTCGCTGTTCGAGCGCATTATGCGCAAGGCAGTGCTCGATCTTGCGCGCGAATACCCGTTCGCCCGCGCGCTGGTCAATACCGGCCGGCTGTCGGTACCGAACGACTATCCGGATTCGCCTATCGTGCAGAACGGCGGACATTCGGTGCCCAACCTGCCGATGGGCCTGCCGGACCGAACCGTTTCCAATCTGGTCGAGCTGTCGCGCTCGCATGGCACCGCGTATCTGGGCATCTGCTTCAAGCACCCAGGCCCGGACCAACTCGATGCAATTCGCGAACTGGCTTCGCGCTATCGCTGCTTCGCCATTTATCTATGCAACGTGGAGGGCGCCGGCCTGCCGACACTGCGCGATGACGGTGCGCTTGCCCGTGCCGTCGGCGCCGAATGCGGCTTCGCATTGCTGCGCCCCGATTTGCATGTGGCAGGCAGTTTGCAGCATGTCACCGCGACACAGGCCGAGGCCTTGCTCAAGCGCGCATTGGGCTATTGATTTATGGAGCCGACCTTGAATACCCATCCCAACATCATTGATTCCGATACGTTTTACGCGACGCTGATCGCCGCCAACGAGCGCCTCTCTCTCGAACAAAGCGCCGAACTGGCGATGCGGCTGGTGTTTTTGCTCGCCAACCAGATCGGCGACGCGCAGACGCTGGCGAACTGTATCGATATCGCCCGCAAACCTTTTACCCAATCCCATGGAGAACCGCAATGAGCAGCACCACTTTCGCATCCGCCAGTGACGTTACCGAACAAAAGGCCAAAGTCGTTGAACTGGCCAAGGGCGCCTATGGCTATATCAGCGATTCGGATCCGAACTGCGGTTTCGTGGTCGGCGACGATGCGGTTCTCATCATCGACACGCGCGCCACGCCGGCCCTGGCGCGCGATCTGATTGACGACATCCGTACCGTCACCGACAAGCCCGTCAAATATATTTTTCTTACCCACTACCATGCAGTTCGTGTCCTTGGCGCGTCGGCGTTCAACGTCGACGCGGTTTTTTCCAGCACGGGCACGCATCAACTGATTCTGGAGCGCGGCGCGGCCGATTATGAATCCGAGGTCAGGCGTTTCCCGCGCCTGTTCAAGGGTGTCGATGAAATTCCCGGCCTCACCATGCCGCATGTGACATTCGACGACAGCATGAGCTTCTGGCTCGGCGGGCGCGAATTGCGCTTCATGCATCTCGGACGCGGGCATTCTGCCGGCGATTCAGTGTGCTGGCTGCCGGATTGCGGCGTGCTGTATGCCGGTGATCTGGTCGAAAACAATTGCGCGGTGTATACCGGCGACGCTTATATGCGTGACTGGACCCATACGCTGGAACGGGTGCGCGCACTGCGGGCCGATGTGATGGTGCCGGGACGCGGCGCAGTCCTTACCAGTCGCCAGCAGGTATCGGATGCGATCGATTCGACCAAGGACTTTATCGTCACGCTGCTTGGCGCGGTGGAACATGGCTTGCGTCAAGGTCAGGATTTGAAAGGATGCTATCGCGTCGCCGAGCAAGTGATGACCCCGCGCTTTGGCGAATGGCCGGTGTACAAGCATGCATTGGCATTCGATGTCGCGCGCGCCTACGACGAATTGCGCGGGCTGGAGCATCCGCAGATCTGGACCGCAGCGCGCGACCAGGATCTGTGGGCGCGCCTGCACGGTTGATTGACGCGGTTGCGGAAGAACTGAATTGGCAACGACACAGAACGTGCGTACGGCGCAACGCATCGCGGTAGTGGGCGCCGGTGCGATCGGCGGATATCTCGCGGTGCGCCTCGCCAATGCTGGACATTGCGTCTCGGTGGTGCAGCGCGGGCAGACTTTGCAAGCCATTCGTGACCGTGGGATGGTACTGCATGAGGGCGGCACGACGCTGGTGGCGCATGTGCCGGCAGCGGCGCGCTGCGGTGATCTCGACAAACAAGATATCGTCTTCCTGACAGTGAAAGCGACCGGCTTGCGGGCCGTTGCGCCGGACCTGGCGCTGCTGCTCGCGCCGCATACGCGGATAGTGCCGGTATTGAACGGCATTCCGTGGTGGTATTCCCGGGATGCGCTGCCGATTCTCGATCCTGACAACGGCATTGCCAACGCAATCCCTCACGCAAGAATCATCGGTTGCGTCGCACATGTTTCCGCACAAATGGCGGAGCCGGGGGTGGTGCGTTGTATTGCGCCAGGCAAGCTGGTGTTGGGCGAGCCCGGCGGCGGACTGTCGCAGGCGCTGCATGACGCCGCGTCGCTGCTCGCGCAGGCTGGCATCGCTGTGTGTGCCAGCGACGACATCCGGCAGGAAATCTGGACCAAGCTGATCGGCAATCTTGCATTCAATCCGATTTCGGCACTCACCGGCGCGCGCATGGATGAAATTTTCGCGAGTCCGGAGCTGATCGGGCTGGCCCGTCAGGTCATGCTGGAAGGCATGGCCATCGGGCAGGCTACGGGGATTCACTTTCCGGTCGATGTGGATCGGCGGCTGGACATGGCGCGTGCGATCGGCGCAGCGAAATTATCGATGCTGCAAGACCTGGAAGCAGGGCGGGCGCTGGAAGTCGATGCCATTGTCACCGCAGTGGTGAAGCTTGCCGCACAGCACCGGATTGCTGCGCCGACATTAAAGACGGTGCATGCATTGATTAAGGAACGCGCGCGTCACCTTCTGTACTGAAAACTTATTTTTAATGGAATAAAGATGAAACTGGCAACATTGAAAAACGGCCGCAGGGACGGTCAGCTGTTGGTGGTGAGCCGTGACTTGCGCATGGCGGTCGCGGTGCCGGATATCGCGTCGACGATGCAGCAGGTTTTGGAGGAATGGCAGGCAAAACATCGCGCGCTGGACGAGGTGTATCGCGCGTTGAATGCGGGAATCGCGACGGGTGCGTTCGTGCTGGATGTCGCGCAGCTTGCGGCGCCATTACCGCGCGCCTATCAATGGGCGGACGGCAGCGCTTACCTGGTGCATAGCGAACTGGTCAGAAAGGCGCGCGGTGCGGAGCTGACGCCTGAACTGTGGCACGACCCACTGATGTACCAGGGCTGCGGCGACTCGCTGCTGGGCGCGCGCGATGACGTCGCGCTGGAATCGACCGACTGGGGGATCGATCTCGAAGGCGAGGTCGCGGTATTCACCGACGACGTGCCGATGGGCGTATCGCCGCAACAGGCGAAAGGCCATATCCGGTTGATCGCGCTGGTCAACGATGTCAGCCTGCGTGGTCTGGTGCCCGCCGAACTGGCAAAGGGATTCGGATTTTTCCAGAGCAAGCCGTGGACCGCATTCTCGCCGGTGGCGGTGACGCCGGACGAACTGGGCGACGCCTGGGACGGACAGCGTGTGCATCTGCCGCTGACGGTGCATGTGAATGAAGACTTGCTCGGACAGCCGAATGCCGGTGTCGATATGGTGTTCGACTTTCCGCAATTGATCGCTCACGCGGCAAAAACCCGGCCCCTGGGCGCGGGCACGATTGTCGGGTCCGGTACCGTTTCCAACGGCGACCGCAGCGTCGGGTCAGCCTGCCTGGCCGAGAAACGCGCGCTTGAAACGGTACGCGACGGCAAACCCGGCACCCCGTTCCTGACCTTCGGCGACCGGATGACCATCGACATGTTCGACCGCAACGGCAACAGCGTGTTCGGCGCGATATCGCAGCGTGTGGTCGAGTACGCGCCGCCATTGCTTGCCTGACATGCCGGACGGCCTCAGATTGACTTGTGAAGAAATCCGCTCATAATGTCCCAGATCTTGCAAGCGCCTGCCTTACCAAGGCGGGTTGCACATATCGGCAACAAGCCATATTGGGGCTGTGGGGGATATATGGAAATTTGCAGTATCGATCTGGCACACCATCGCCCGAATGTCGATCCGACGCTGGCGATCGAATCGATCAGGGCGATCGGCAAGGACGCCTTTGCGGAACGCCTGGTGGGCTCCCTCAGCCGGTACTTCAGGCTTGCCCACCTTTCCATGTTCTCGTTCGGACCGGAACACCGGCCAAATCTTCTTGGCACCAGCAGCACCTTGTCGGCGCGTATCGCCTACGATACCGCGCTGACCTATCTGGGTTCGCATTACCAGTCGGATCCCGGACAGCATGTACGCGATGCCGAAAAACCCGATACCCAGCAAGTGCACGTCCAATACCAGATCGCCAGCGACATCGTCGACACCGGCTATCGCATCAATTGCTACGAGCAGCCCGGCATCGTCGATCGCCTGTCGATTCTGCAGCGTTCCGAGGACAACGCCTGGATCGCCGTGAATGTCTATCGCGACCGCAGCCAGGGACTGTTTTCACGCTCGGACTTCGATGCGCTGATGACGGTGGCGCCTATCCTTACCGCGGCAGCCGACCGCCATGCGCAGCTTCTTCATCTCGCCAAGGCCAGCGACTGCAGCGATCACTATGCGTTGATCGCGCGCGTGAACCCGCGCCTGAGCCAGCGCGAAAAGGAAGTCTGCGCAGGCATCCTCGATGGCCTTACCGCCAAGCAGATTGCCAAACGGCTCGGCATTGCGCCGACCAGCGTGATTACGCACCGCAAGAATGCCTATCTGAAGCTGGGCATCAACGATCACAAGCAATTGTTTGCGCTGGTGCGCTGACCGGCATTCTGCCTGTCGGTGATTTCAGCGACGCTTTCACTATTCCAGCCCGGGGCCGCGCAACGCGGCCATTGAGTGCACGCATCACAACGCAAGCGTTGCCGCGCATAGCGATTTGTATTCCACAACCATACTCATGCGCTCCAATTCATCGGAGGCGTTCGTCTATTCAAAACCGAAACCCAGACATGTCCATCATTAAACGATCCGACTTTATTCAGTCCATCGCCGACGCGCTGCAATTCATCTCTTACTATCATCCCAGGGACTATATCGAGCATCTGGCGCGTGCCTATGAACGCGAACAATCCGCCTCCGCCAAAGACGCCATCGGGCAAATCCTGATCAACTCCCGCATGGCCGCCGAAGGACGCCGCCCGGTATGCCAGGACACCGGCGTGGTCAATGTGTTCCTCGACATCGGCATGCAGCTGCACTGGGAAGGCGATCATTCGATCGAGGAGATGGTGAATGAAGGCGTGCGCCAGGCGTATCTCTGCGCAGACAATCCGTTGCGCGCATCGGTCGTGCGCGATCCCTTGTTTTCGCGCACGAATACGGAAGACAATGCGCCAGCGGTGGCGCATATGCGCATGGTGCCGGGTGCGACATTGCGTTGCCGGGTAATGGCCAAGGGCGGCGGCGCGGAAAACAAGGCGAAGTTCGCTACGCTGAATCCCTCGGATTCCTTTGTCGACTGGGTGCTGAACATGGTGCCGGCGATGGGTGCCGGCTGGTGCCCGCCGGGCATGCTTGGCATCGGCGTAGGCGGTAGTGCGGAAAAGGCGATGCTGCTGGCTAAGCAGTCGCTGCTGGATCCCATCGACATGCATGCGTTGCTGGCGCGCGGACCCATGAACCGCCTCGAGGAAATGCGCATCGAACTGTATGAAAAAATCAATGCGCTCGGCATCGGCGCACAAGGCTTGGGCGGATTGACGACGGTACTCGATGTAAAGATTCTCGACTATCCAACCCATGCCGCCAGCCTGCCGGTCGCGCTCATTCCCAACTGCGCAGCGACACGCCGGATCGATTTTCTTCTCGACGGGAGTGGTCCGGCGCGACTGGACATCCCCGACCTCGCCGCATGGCCGAAGTTGCACCGGGCGCCTGACACCGAACAATCGAAGAGCGTCAATCTCGACACCCTGACCAAGGAAGAAGTCGCTTCCTGGAAGCCGGGCCAGACACTACTGCTTAACGGCAAGATGCTGACCGGCCGCGATGCCGCGCACAAGCGCATCCAGGACATGCTGGCCAAGGGCGAATCGCTGCCGGTAGCCTTTACCAACCGCGTGATTTACTACGTCGGCCCGGTCGATCCGGTACGCGACGAAGTGGTCGGCCCGGCAGGCCCGACCACCGCCACGCGCATGGACAAGTTCACCGACATGATGCTGGAGCAGACCGGCCTGATTTCCATGGTCGGCAAGGCCGAGCGCGGTCCAGTCGCGATCGAGTCGATCAAGCAGCACAAGTCGGCCTATCTGATGGCGGTCGGCGGCGCGGCTTACCTGGTATCCAAGGCGATCAAGGGCGCGAAGGTGGTGGGCTTTGCCGACCTCGGCATGGAAGCGATCTATGAGTTTGAAGTCAAGGACATGCCGGTCACGGTCGCGGTCGATGCCAACGGCATCTCGGTGCATGACACCGGACCACGGCACTGGCAGCGAGAGATTCGCGGACGTGCAATACCGATGCGCATCGCATGACGGCTCCTCTCACAGGAGGAATGCGGCAGCGGTTTCTTTGTCGCATGATGCAGGCATCGTTACACAAAATCAAAGGAGACGTCATGCAAGTTCGCCATCCATTTTTCATTTCGTTGTTCGTTGCCGCTTCGGCCATTTTTTCCGCTGCTGCGTATGCCGAAGTCAACATCGGTGTCACGCTGTCCACCACCGGTCCGGCCGCTTCGCTCGGCATTCCGGAACGTAATGCGGTCGCCTTGCTGCCCAAGGAAATCGGTGGGCAAAAAATCAATTATCTCGTTCTTGACGATGCATCGGACTCCACCAATGCAGTCAAAAATGCGCGCAAGCTGACCGCCGAAAGCCATGTCGACCTGCTGGTCGGTTCCAGCACCAGCCCGAACGCACTGGCGATGATCGATGTGGCGGCCGAATCGATGACGCCGATGATCGCAGTGGCGGCCTCGGCGGCCATCGTGCAGCCGATGGATGCCAAGCGTAATTGGGTATTCAAGCCGCCGCAGCACGACAGCTTGATGGCGCGCGCGGTGCTTGAGCATATGTCCAAGAGCAACATCAAATCGCTGGGATTCATCGGCTTCAACGATGCATACGGCGAAAGCTGGTGGAAAGAGATACAAAAGGCGGCCGAGGTCCATAAGGTAAAGATCGTCGCATCGGAGCGCTTCAGCCGCACCGACAACAATGTGGTGGGCCAGGTGCTCAAGCTGATGGCCGGCAATCCGGACGCGGTGATGATTGCCGGTTCCGGCACGCCGGCCGCGATGCCGCAGATCGCCTTGAAGCAGCGCGGCTATCAGGGACGCATTTATCAGACGCATGGCGTGGCCAACAACGACTTCCTGCGGGTCGGCGCAAAAGATGTCGAAGGCGCCTACCTGCCCGCCGGCCCGCTGCTGGTTGCGCAACAGCTGCCCGCCAATCATTCTTCACGGCAGCGTGGCGTCGAGTTTATCAATGCGTATGAATCCGCCTACGGTCCTGGCACCGCGAATACCTTTGCCGCGCATGTGTGGGATATCGGCTTGTGGCTGCAGCAGTCGATTCCGGTCGCGCTCAAGTCAGGCGCCAAGCCGGGCACGGCCGAATTCAGGAAAGCCTTGCGCGATGCGCTTGAGCTGTTGAAAGAGGTGCGTGGCGCGCACGGTGTCTACAACCTGTCTCCTAACGATCACAATGGCCTGGACGAACGTGCCCGCGTGATCGTGAAGATCGAAGGCGGGCAATGGAAGTACGTGCCGTAACAATATGCCATCACGTCGAACTGCGTATTCGGCAGACATCTTGAAAGACCTGCGGACGCAATAGCAAACGCAAGGCTTGATACCCGGACTGTGCTCCTGCACCGCCGTCGCCATCGTGCGACAGCGGGGGAGAGCGTTCGTCCCGACTTCTGGAGCGGATTCACCCATCATGGATTTTTCAATCGCTGCCATTCTTGTACAAGACGGCATCACATCCGGCGCGATCTATGCACTGCTGGCGCTGGCGATCGTGCTTGTGTTTTCGGTCACGCGCGTGATCTTCATTCCGCAGGGCGAATTCGTCGCCTATGGCGCGCTGACCCTGGCGGCGCTGCAGGCGCAACGCCTGCCGCTGACCTGCGTGCTACTGCTGGCAATGGGCGTCCTTACCTTCGTTGCCGAAAGCGCGGCAATGCTGCGCAATGTCGAAAGACACCACGGCCGGGGCAAAAGCCTGGCTTTGGTCGCCGGCAAATATCTGGCATTTCCGGCGACTGTATTCGCGTTGACCAAGCTGTATGCCGGCGCGCAGATGCCGCTGACACTGCAAGTGCTGCTGGCCTTGCTGATCGTGATACCGATGGGGCCGATGCTGTACCGCCTGGCCTATCAACCGCTGGCCAAGGCCAGCGTGCTGATGCTGCTGATCGTATCGGTCAGCGTGCATCTTGCATTGACGGGACTCGGCCTTGTGATGTTCGGGGCCGAAGGTGTGCGTACCCAGCCGTTTTCCAATGCCATCCATTCGGTAGGCGCGTTGCAGATTTCCGGCCAGAGCTTGTGGGTGATCGGCATATCGGCCGCATTGATCGTTCTGCTCTATCTGTATTTCGAATTCACGCTGTCCGGCAAGGCGCTGCGCGCAACCGCCGTCAACGGTCTGGGTGCGCAACTGCTCGGCATCAGCCCGACCCGCGCGGGCAAGCTGACTTTCACGCTGGCTGCCGCAATGGGCGCGCTATGCGGCATCCTGATTGCGCCGATGACCACCATTTATTACGAGTCGGGCTTTCTGATCGGACTCAAGGGCTTCGTCGGTTCGATCTTCGGCGGGCTGGCGAGTTATCCGGCAGCCGCAGCCGGCGCGTTTTTTGTTGGCTTGCTGGAATCGCAGTCGTCGTTCTGGGCAAGCGCCTTCAAGGAAGTCATCGTGTTCACCCTGATCCTGCCGGTGCTGCTGTGGCGCTCGCTGACATCCCGCCATGCCGAGCATGAAGCATAAGGAAAAGAACATGCACAACCAACTCCATCGACTATTACCACTCGTTTTGCTCGCACCGGCTGCGCTGCTGCCTGTACTGCCGGTTCCCGAATACTGGATCACGCTGTTGAACTATATCGGCTTGTACAGCCTGGTTGCGATCGGACTCGTTCTGCTGACCGGTGTCGGCGGACTGACCTCGTTCGGGCAAGCCGCGTTTGTCGGCATCGGCGCCTATGTCAGCGGCTACCTGAGCACCCGCTACGGCGTATCGCCCTGGCTGACGCTGCCGGCAGGTCTGTTGATCACGGTCGCCGCCGCTTACCTGATCGGCTTGCTCACCATGCGCATGTCCGGCCATTACCTGCCGCTGGCAACCATTGCCTGGGGCTTGTCACTGTATTACCTGTTCGGCAATCTGGAATTTCTCGGCAAGCATGACGGGCTTAACGGCATCCCGCCGCTCGCCATTTTCGGCAGACCACTCAATGCCGGACGCGAAATGTACTACCTGATCTGGCTGATCGTGCTGCTGGCCGCACTGGCGGTGACGAATCTATTGAATTCGCGGCCCGGCCGCGCGATCCGCGCATTGAAAGGCGGCGTCACAATGGCCGAGGCGATGGGGGTACATACCGCCTGGATGAAAGTCGTGGTGTTCGTCTTTGCCGCAGTGCTAGCCTGCATCTCCGGCTGGCTGTATGCGCATCTGCAACGTGCAGTTAATCCGACGCCGTTCGGTCTCAATTACGGTATCGAATATCTGTTCATGGCGGTGGTCGGCGGCGTTGCTCACGTCGGTGGCGCGGTACTCGGCGCATCGGTGCTGACGATCCTGAAGGATTTGCTGCAAGGCGTGCTGCCGCGACTGTTCGGCGACAACGGCAACTATGACGGCATCGTATTCGGGATTCTGCTGGTGTTGCTGCTGCAGTACGCGAAAGACGGCATCTGGCCCTACCTGCGTACGTGGTTTCCGCGCCGCACGCCTGTCGATGCGCCCGCCGACGCGGTGCCGCTCACGGTACGCAAGAAGCCTGCACGCGGCAGCTTGCTGCTCGATGTGAAGGCGGCGCGTAAGGAGTTCGGCGGCCTGGTAGCGGTCAACGATGTGAGTTTCCAGATGCGCGCGGGCGAGATCGTCGGCCTGATCGGCCCCAACGGCGCGGGCAAGTCCACCACCTTCAACCTGGTGACCGGCCTGCTGCCGCTGACCCGAGGCGAGATCCGCTATCGCGATGACATCGTGTCCAACCTGACATCGCGCGACATCGCACAGCGCGGCATCGGGCGTACCTTCCAGCATGTGCAATTGCTGCCGACCATGACCGTGCTTGAAAACGTCGCGCTGGGCGCACACCTGCGCGGCGACTTCCTGCCGCAAGGCGGCGTGATGGCGAGCGTACTGCGCCTGAACCGGAACGAAGAAAAGAAGCTGTTGCGCGAAGCCGCGATGCAGATCAAGCGTGTCGGGCTGGAACGGCATATGTACGACGAAGCCGGAAGTCTCGCGCTGGGGCAACAACGGATTCTGGAAATCGCCCGTGCATTGTGCGGCGACCCGGCGCTGCTGCTGCTGGACGAGCCGGCCGCCGGCTTGCGTTACAAGGAAAAACAGGCGCTCGCCGAGCTGCTGCGCAAACTCAGGGCGGAAGGCATGAGCGTGCTGATCGTCGAACATGACATGGATTTCGTCATGAACCTGACGGACCGCCTGGTCGTGATGGAATTCGGCACGCGCATCGCCGAAGGCGCGCCGGAAAAAATCCAGAGCGACCCCGCTGTGCTGGAAGCCTATCTCGGTAGCGTCGCTTGAAGGAGCAGATCATGTCAGTGATACTCGAAGTAAAGGATTTTCATGCATCGTATGGCAAGGTCGACGCATTGAGCGGCGTCAACCTGAAGGTCGATGCCGGTGAGATTGTCACGGTGATCGGTCCGAACGGCGCAGGCAAGTCGACCATGCTCAATGCGGTGATGGGCGCCTTGCCGGCAGGCGGCGTCGCGCGCGGCGCAGTCTGCTATCTGGGTAGTGACGTCAGCGCAATGCCGATCGAACGGCGCGTCGCGCAAGGCATGTGCCTGGTGCCGGAAAACCGCGAACTGTTTTCATCCATGACAGTGGAAGACAACCTGATGCTGGGCGCATATCGCCGCCGGCAGGCCGGTGACAAAAACTACCTGGATCAGACCGATGTCGTGTTCGGCCTGTTCCCACGTCTGAAAGAGCGCCGCAGGCAAGAAGCAGGCACCCTCTCCGGTGGCGAGCGGCAAATGCTCGCGGTGGGCCGGGCGTTGATGGGCAAGCCGCAGCTGCTGATGCTGGATGAACCGAGTCTCGGACTGGCGCCGCTGATCGTCAAGGAGATATTTCACATCATCAGCGACTTGCGCAAGACCGGCGTCGCCATCCTGCTGGTCGAACAGAACGCACGCGCCGCCTTGCAGGTCGCCGATTATGGTTATGTCATCGAAACCGGCGAAATCGTGCTGGAAGGCGCGGCATCGGAGCTGGCCGCCAATCCGCGTGTCATCGAGTCTTATCTCGGATTGGCAAAGAAAGAAACGACTGCGGCAGGCCATGGTGCGCAAGCATTTGCATAAGATTAAAACAGGAGAACATATGGAAAAGATAATTCTCACAATCAAGGCCATCGTATTCGCTATGCTCATCGCGGCTGGCTCTGGCGCCGCACGGGCGGCCGACAAGGGATCGGCCGACGAAGCCATTGCATTGGTGAAGAAGGCGGTTGCTTATATCAAGGCCAATGGCCAGGAAAAGGCCTTCGCGGAGTTCAGCAATCCCCATGGACAGTTCAAGGATCGCGACATGTATATCAATGTGACGAGCATGAACGGCGTCAATCTCGCGCATGGCATGAATCCCAAATTGATAGGCAAGAACATGCTCGAGTTGCGGGATGCGGATGGTAAATACTTCATCAAGGCCTTCATCGAAACGGGCAACAGCAAAGGAAAAGGCTGGGTCGATTATCAATGGCCGAATCCGGTGACCAAGGCGGTTGAAGCCAAATCGACCTATGTGGAAAAGGTGGATGAGGTGCTCGTCGGTTGCGGCATCTACAAGAATTGACCGGCATTGGTGCGAGAGAGCGAATCTGTGTTCGGAGATTTGAATTTAGTTTTTTTCGAAAGCGGCCGTATGCGGCTGATTGCGTTCGATGCATTTCACTGCGTCTCCTCGTCATTCCCACGCAAGTGGGAATCCATAAGCCGATAGGACAAGGCAGTTACCGGAATAGTTGCAACCGAAGTGCGGGCTCAGTATGGATACCCGATTGCTCGGGTATGACGGGGAAAGCGAAGCGGCGTCCTGTATCCGATCCGCCCGCATGCGAATACCGGTGAGCGGTGTAAGAAGAATTCTTCCGGCCCGCAGTGCGAGCAAATGTCATTACCAATCCGTCTTTCCTCTTTCAAGAGGAATGACATCGATTCCATGCCAGTCGCATGATCATTAGACATTCCAACCAGAACCAAAGGAGACCTCCGTGGCATCTCATCGCATACTTTTCCGTAGTTTGGTTGTTGCGGCCGCATCGCTTTTCACGTTAAACGTGCAAGCGCAAATCAATGTCGGCGTGACGCTATCCACCACCGGACTGGCGGCGTCGCTCGGCATTCCCGAACGCAACACGATCGCGCTGCTGCCAAGGGAAATGGGCGGCCAGAAAATCAATTACATCGTGCTCGACGACGGCTCCGATCCAACCAATGCGGTCAAGAATGCGCGCAAGCTGACAGCGGAACATCGCGTCGATGTGCTGGTCGGTTCCAGCACCAGTCCGAACGCGCTGGCGATGATCGAAGTTGCCGCGGAAACGATGACGCCGATGATCGCGGTCGCCGCTTCGTCGGCGATCGTGGCGCCGATGGATGCCAAGCGCTATTGGGTATTCAAGCCGCCGCAGAACGACAGCCTGATGGCGCGCGCCGCCTTCGAACACATGGCGAAAAACAATATCAAATCCGTCGCCTTCATCGGCTTCAACGATGCCTACGGCGAAGGCTGGTGGCATGAAACGCAAAAGGCAGCGGAAATCAACAAGCTCAGTATCGTCGCTGTCGAGCGCTTCAGTCGCAACGACAACAATGTGGTCGGCCAGGTACTGAAGATCATGGCTGCCCGTCCCGAAGCGGTGTTGATTGCAGGGTCCGGCACGCCGGCAGCAATGCCGCAACTCGCATTGAAGCAGCGCGGCTATCAGGGAAAGATTTATCAGACACCCGGCATCGCGAACAACGATTTTCTGCGCATCGGCGGCAAGGACGTCGATGGCGCGTTCCTGCCGGTCGGGCCCTCGGTGGTGGCGCAGCAACTTCCGGCCAGTCATCCGGCGCGGCAGAGCGGACTGGAATTCCTGAAAGCGTATGAAGCGGCCTATGGCCCCGGCACCACCAGCACCTTTGCCGCCCATGTCTGGGACGTCGGCCTGTGGCTGCAGAACGCGATCCCTGCGGCATTGAATTCCGGCGCCAAGCCGGGCACGCCGGAATTCAGGAAGGCCTTGCGCGACGCGATCGAATCGCTGAAGGACGTGCGCGGAGTAAACGGCGTCTATAACCTGTCGGCGAACGATCACAACGGCCTGGACGAACGGGCTCGCGTCATCATGAAAATCGAGAATGGACAATGGAAGCTGCTTCCATTGTCCCCGTGAATGTGCGCCATGACGGTTCCATGCCGCTGCCGGTCACGCTGGAACTGATCGAAAGCGTCGGACGCCGCGCCTTCTATGCTGCGGTGTTGCGTGCGGTGAACCGGTTTGCGCAAGTCGATCATTGTGCGCTGATGCGTATTCCTGTCGGTGGCCAGATCGAAGTGTTCGGCGCCGACAGCAAGTCGTCGCCATCGTTGCTGGCGGCCGCAACGGTCGCCTATATCGACCATTATCACAAGTTCGATCCGAACCGCATCCTGCTGCGCGACGCGAAAGCGATGCGCGGAGAATTGCAGGTGCATCGGCAACGGCGCGTCGACATGGGAGATCGCGCCTACCGTGAAGCTTGCTACGAACGCAGCGAATTGGTGGAGCGCCTGTCATTCAGTACCGGCATCGATGACGGTTCGCTGGTGGCGCTGAACGTATATCGACGGGAAGTCACTGGTGAGTTCAACCGGACCGAAGTCGCGTCATTGACGGATATTGCTCCGGTATTGCTCGCGGCCTGCGTGCGCCATGTCGATCTCATTCGTTGTGTCGTGCGCGATGCCGAAAGCTGGCATGAATTGCTGAAGATGCGCTGCGCATCCTTGACGAAACGGGAAGTAGACGTGCTGTCATGCATGTTGTCGGGCATGACATTGCGCGACGCGGCGCAAGCCTGCGGTATCGCCTTTTCCAGCGCGGTGACCTATAGCAGCCGCGCATACAACCGCCTGGGCGTGCGTACGCTGCGCGAAGTGAAAAACCTGTTTGAAGCTGGCTGAATCTATCACAGGCAACCATCTGGTTTACTGAGTTTTCAGGAAGTAAATGACGCAGTCACGCATTGATGCATTCGACCCCCACCCTAACCCTCCCCCTGCCCGGAGGAGGGAACTTGACCCCTTCCCCCTGATAGGGGGAAGGTTGGGATGGGGGTTGAGTGTGTCAAGTATCGACTGAATTCTCAATAGATGAGCCAGCTTGCTTGTCCCTATCTCATACGGACACAGCGTTGATTTCCTCCTCGCATAATCGTTTCAACAAGAACACCCGGCGTTAACCAAGCGGCGACGCCGGATACTGGAGATAACGATGCGTCTATACAGCCACAAGAATCGGGCTTTTCATCTCAGCAGTCTTGCGCTGGAAGCATTGCCCCGTATCGAGACCGACGCACTGCGCGAAGTCAATGCGCGTCAGCCGGAAGATTGCCATGCGGCTGAACAGGGTGCGATATCGCACGCCATACCGGAATATCTGGAACTGTTCCGCACATACCTGGACGGCGCTCCAGCGCCGTCACGAGCGCCGGTCCCGGACGATGTAGCGGCACGTGCAAATAATCTCAAGGCCTCCGCCTATTTCCTGGATGCGACCATCGGCGGCGTGTGTGTGCTGCAGGACAGCGACTGGCTGGTTGCGGAGCGACCGCGACACACGCATGCCTTCGTCTATCTGATCGAGTTCGAGCGCGAACCGGCGGTCGGCGAACCGGGCGACAAATGGATACGCGGCAGCAATGCCGCGCGTGGCGATTTGCGTGCGACCGAGCTTGCGGTGATCCTGTCGGGCTACCTGCGCGCCATGGGTTTCGCCGCACGCGGGCATGCGGCCAACACCACCCTGGTCGACATCGAAAAGCTCGCTGTGCGGGCCGGTGTAGTGCGTGCGCAAGACGGCATGCTGCAGGCGCCGTATCTGAAGGGCGGATTTCGCCTTGGGGTGGTCACCACGGATTACGCGATGGCATGCGATGCGCCGCTCGCGCCGGAGGGCGTGCTGGAACCGTCCGACCCTTCCATCAGGATGGGAATGGGCGGTACGCGGCCGGAATGGTGGAGCGATGAACTGGCAAAGCGTCCGCTGCATCTGGGCCGCTATCCGATGGAAAAGATCAAGCGCGCCGATGAGCCGACGACGCTGGTGTTGCGCGAAGAAATCCGAAGGGTGCCGAAGCGCGGCGATTTTTTCAAGCGCGCGCAGGCAGGCGATATGGGCGCCAAGGCCCAACAAGAGAAATCGCGCTTCGCCATGAAGCATCCGTATGCGCTCGGTATGGCGCCGTTGATTCAAAACATGGTGCCGCTGCAAGGTACCCGCGAGCCTTTGCAGCCTACCGGTATTGGTGGCGACCTTTCCGATCCGCAGCGCAATGCGGATGCGATCAAGGCGCTCGGACATTTTCTCGGCGCCGATTTCGTCGGCATTTGCATTGCCGAACCCTGGATGTATTACTCGCACGACGAGGTCGAAGGCAGAGAAATTCCGGCCTATCACAAGTATGCGGTGTGCATGCTGATCGATCAGGGTTTTGAAACGATGGAAGGTGCGTCGGGCGATGACTGGATATCGGCGTCGCAATCGATGCGCGCCTACCTGCGTGGCGCGGAAATCGCCGGCGTGATGGCCGCGCATTGCCGGCGCATGGGATATTCGGCACGCTCGCATTCGAATGCGCATTCGGAAGTCATCCACAATCCGACTATCCTGATGTCCGGACTGGGCGAGGTAAGCCGTATCGGCGAAACCATCCTGAATCCATTCATCGGCCCGCGTTCCAAGTCGGTGGTGTTTACTACCGACCTGCCGATGACGCCGGACCGGCCGATAGCCTTCAATCTGCAGAACTTTTGCGACAACTGCCTGAAGTGTGCGCGCGAATGTCCATGCAATGCGATTACCTACGGCCCCAAAGTCATGTTCAACGGCTATGAGATCTGGAAAGCCGACGTTGAAAAATGCACGAAATACCGGGTAACGCAACAAAAGGGATCGGCCTGCGGGCGCTGCATGAAGATGTGTCCCTGGAATCGCGAGGACACGGTGGAAGCAGAGCGCCTGACCTGGCTATCGATAGACCATCCGGAACTGGCGAAAGCGATCGCGGATCTCGATGACCACCAGGGAAACGGCGCACGCAATCCGATCAAGAAGTGGTGGTTCGACCTGGAAATGGTGAACGGTGTCGCCATGCACCCGGTGGCCGGCATCAATGAGCGCGATCTCAGCCCGGACCGGGGCGAGAAACTGGCAAAGGCGCAGAAGCTGGCGTTCTTTCCGCCCGAGCTGCAGCCGCGCGGCGGCACCACGCTGAACGAGACGGTGCCGGTCGACCGCGAAGCCGGCCTGGCGCACTATGCGGAGGCTGAAACGCCGGCTGCCGCGCGCCGACGCCAAGCCAGGAACTCTACCGAATCCGAGCGCTAGGAGCGATCTCATGGCCCATGTCGTTACCGAATCCTGCATCAACTGCCGCCATACCGACTGCGTGGAAGTGTGCCCGGTCGATTGCTTTCGCGCCGGGGAAAACTTTCTCGTCATCGATCCGAACGAATGCATCGACTGTGGCGTGTGCATCCCGGAGTGTCCGGTCGATGCGATCGCGCTCGAAGAGGATTTGCCGCCCGATCAGAGATCGTTTGTCCGCATCAATGCGGAACTGGCCGCGCAATGGCCGGCGATTACGGCCAAGGTCGATGCGCTGCCGGACGCCGAACGCTATCGCGGCCAGCCCGGCAAGCGGGCCTTGCTCAAGCGATAACAGGCTGTTGGAGCGCTAGTCCCATCGGCGGCATGACCCCCGCATGCCGCTTTTTTCGAAGGCAGATGTACTGCCATACAACAGCAAGCAGAGGAGACTTCAATTGAAAAAAACCATCATGGTGCTCGCCTTCCTATCGGCGGCATCGACAGCGGCAATCGCGCAAAGCAATCTGCAGCTATACGGGCGGCTTGATGTCGTCGTCGATTCAGTGCGTTTCAAGGGTACGCCGAATTCGGTCTCCGTCACCGACCTGTCGACCGACACATCGTACTGGGGCGTGCGCGGCAGGGAAGATCTTGGCGCAGGCTTGAAAGCCTTTTTCAAGCTGGAGTCCGGTTTTAGTGTCGATACCGGCGCACAGGGAAGCGCTACCCAGTTCTTCAACCGCGAAGCCTACGTGGGGATGGGCGGGAATTTCGGCAGTGTGCAGCTCGGCAGCCAGTACACGCCGGCACTATGGATCACCACCAAGGTCGATCCGTTCCAGCGCTCGGCCAACGGCGCGATCTTCAATCTGATGCAGCAGAACGGCGGCAACCGGCAGCGCGGCTATTTGCTGTTGCAAAACAATGCGCTCCAATATGTATCGCCTGACGTCAAGGGATTTTCTGCGCGCGCGATGCTTGGACTGAGCGAACAGACCGCAGCGCCGAGGGACGTGGGCGAGTTCAGGTCGGCCAGCATCGAATATAGCCAGGGTGCGTTCTACGGCGGGTTCAGTATCGAGGATCTGAAGATTGCCAGCACGCCAGCCGGGGCCGCGTGGTCCAACAAAACTGTCACCCTGGGCGCGACCTATGATTTGCGCACCGTGAAGCTGTATGGCTACCTGCTCAAAAATACGCTCACCAATAGCCGGGATGCGGAAGGCTACATGCTTGGCCTGACTTATCCGGTCGGTGCCGGCACCGTACGCGCTTCTTACTCGGCGCGCGAGGTCGACGGCATTGCCGGCAGCAAGGCCAGCGTGATGGCGCTGGGATACACCTACGACCTGTCGAAGCGCACCACGCTGTACACCTCGTATGCACTGCTGGACAACGGCGCCGCCTCGAACATGGGCTTGTGGCCCAGTTCGAAGACCCACGGCTTGCCGGCAACTGGTCAGGATGTCCGCAGCATTGAAGCGGGGATCCGCCACTTTTTCTAAACAAGTGCTTCGAAGAGGGCAAGATGATGCACGCCTCTTCGCCGTCGAACTCATCCAGAACCGCAACGCGGAGAATGTTTTGATCAAAACCGATGTCGTCATTATCGGCGCCGGGCCGGTCGGCCTGTTTGCCGTCTTCGAGCTGGGCCTGCTCGGTCTGAGTGCGCATGTCATTGACGTGCTCGATAAACCGGGCGGGCAATGCGCGGAGTTTTATCCCGAAAAACCTATCTACGATATCCCGGGTATTCCGGCCTGCACAGGCCAGGAATTGACCGACGGCTTGCTTGCGCAGATCCGTCCTTTCGAGCCCATGTTTCATTTCAACACCAGTGCGCGGCATGTCGAGCCGCTGGGCGACGGCGGCTGGCGGCTGACGACCGATGCCGGCGAAGTGTTTGAAGCCCCGGTCATCGTCATCGCCGCCGGCGGCGGCAGCTTCATGCCCAAGAAACCGGCGATTGCAGGAATCGAAGACTACGACGGCAAGTCGGTACATTATGCGGTGCGCAAGATAGATGCGTTTCGCGGAAAACGACTGGTCATTTCCGGCGGAGGAGACTCGGCGCTGGATTGGACAATGGCATTGCAGCCGGTTGCGCAACGTGTGACGCTGGTGCACCGCCGTGCCGAATTCCGCGCAGTGCCTGACTCGGTGGTCCGGATGCTGGCACTGGCCGATGCCGGCAAGATCGATTTCATGCTGGGCGAAATCGTGTCATTGCATGGCGAAGAAGGCATCTTGCAGCGCGTCGGCTTGCGTACCGATACCGGCGTGCGGGAGATCGGCTGCGATGCCTTCTTGCCATTCTTCGGATTGACAATGAAGATCGGCCCGATTGCCGATTTCGGCCTTGAACTGCAGGCGGGCCGCATCGTCGTCGATACCGAAAAATTCGAAACGAACCGCAAGGGTATTTTTGCGATCGGCGATATCAACGTCTATCCGGGAAAGCTGAAGCTGATCCTCTCTGGTTTCCATGAGGCGGCGCTGATGGCACAGCAGGCATTCCGCTATGCGCGTCCGAACCAGAAACTGTTGTTCCAATACACCACGACATCCACCAAACTGCGCGACAAATTAGGAGCAGCATGAATATTCACGTCACCGATTACGAAGGTAAAGAGCACACCATCGACCTGGTGGAAGGCTGGCCGCTGATGGAAGCCATCAAGGCCGCGACCTTGCCGATCAAGGCGGAATGCGGCGGCTGCTGTCTGTGCGCGACTTGCCATGTCTATGTCGATCCTGCATGGGCGGCACGGATTCCGGAAATGGATGACGAAGAACGCTCGCAACTGGACGAAGCGCCCGAGATCACAGGGCGCTCACGTCTGTCATGCCAGATACGGTTGACTGCGCAGATGGATGGCTTGCGGGTGAGCCTTGCGCCGGTTTATTGAAGTCTATTGATAACGCGGCATCATTTTCCGTGCCTTGTTTTTACTTGTTTCATACGCGAAAAATTTGACTTGCGCCGCATCATCGAACCATCGTTGTGCTGCCTCATGACGCCGCGCATCGCGGCGCGTTATCGTTCGATCAGTTCATGCCCGGCGGGTTTCCGCCCTCATTGTTCACGATCGTCCGCCATGTCTCCGCATTCGCTGGAAGAGTTTCTTCAACGCAAGGATGTACGCTTTGCGCTAGCGATCGTTTGCGGCTTCCTGTGCGGCCAGGGCATCTATCTGCTGATGTATGCAACAAGCGGCGCGGAGGCAATGCGCGGAGGCGGCGAGCTTTTGCTCTGGGGCAGTCTCGCGTGGTCCAATCTTTTACGTTTGCATGACGCGACCATGCCGAACATCCGCTTTGCCTTGTATGTCGGCGCCGGACTCATCGTCGCGAGCTGGCTGATGTAAATGCAGTCGCATCCACCTGTCATCCTGTTTGGTGCGATGGACCGCCACAATTTCGGCGATCTGCTTTTCCCTCATGTGCTGGGTGAGTTGCTGCAGGAGCCAAAGTCATGCTGTGCGGGCCTGGTCGAACGCGATTTGCGCAATGAAGGCGGACATCATGTGCGGCGCCTGACGGAAGCTATTGCTGCGCAACACGGCTCGCCGTTTTACCTGATCCATGTCGGCGGTGAAGTTCTGACGTGCGGCGTATGGGAAGCCGCGGTCATGCTGCTGCCCGATGCGGAGGCGACTGCGGCCATTCGCCAGTTCGCGGTCGACCGTCTTGCAAGACCGGCCTGGGCGCAGGGGTTTTTTGGAATCGGGGCGCTTGCGCCGTACACGGTGGCACGCGCCGCATGTCCCGGCGCGGCGTCCGTGATTTATCATGCGGTCGGCGGTGTGGACCTTGCGATATCCGATGTCGCACAACGCGACGAAGTCATTGCTAAATTGATGCAAGCCGATGTGGTCAGCGTGCGCGATGCCGTGACTTTCAATTACCTGGCAGGTCTGGGCATGCAAGTGAGGCTGATCCCTGACCCTGCGGTAATGGTTGCCGAACTCTTCCATTCGCGGATCGCGGATCGCGCCTTGCAGGGAGAGGTGGCGCAGCTCGATTCGATTTTTCCTGATGGTTACATCGCCATGCAATTCAGCGCCGATTACGGCGATGACACAACGCTGGCAACCATGGCGTCGCAGATCGATGAGCTTGCCCGTGCCACCGGTTATGGCGTCGCATTGTTCCGCGCCGGAACCGCACCCTGGCATGACGATCTCGACACGTATCGGCGGCTTGCGGCGCGCGTCGTCATGGCGTCAGTCACGATCGTGTCCGCAACCGGGCTGTGGGATATCTGTGCTCTCATCGCCAATAGCCGCCTGTATGCCGGCAGCAGCCTGCATGGGCGCATCGTGGCGATGGCCTATGGCGTGCCGCGCGTGAACCTGCGCCATCCGGCGCATGCCAGGATGACGAAGCAGGCGAGCTACGCTGCGACCTGGGATATTGCCGATATGCCGGTTGCGGAAGAAGCGAGCCGCCTCGCTGCAGCAGCACATCAAGCCTTGCGCATCGATCGCTCGATATTGCACGCCAGGGCGGCGTGGCTGGTCCATGAGTACCGGAAGGGATTTGCGCATGACTTCAAAGATTCCTGTCGCTGATTGCGTCGACATGTCGCGTCACGCCTCCGTGCCCAACTCCTGCTTGAGAAAACGCTCGAACTTATCCGCCGGCAGCGGCTTGCTGAACAGATAGCCCTGAACCTGATCGCACTTGTGTTCGCGCAGGTAGCTCAATTGTTCCGCCGTTTCCACCCCTTCGGCGATCACTTGCAGCCGCAGATTATGCGCCAGGGAGATCACCGACATAACGATCATTGCATTATCCGGATCGGTGGCCAGATCATGCACGAAGGATTGATCGATTTTGAGTACATCGATGGGGAATTGCTTCAGATAGGACAGGCTGGAGAAACCGGTGCCAAAGTCGTCTATCGACAGATTCACATCGATACTCTTGAGTTCATGCAAGGTGCGGATCGCATGCTGGACATCGACCATGACGGTGCTTTCGGTAATTTCGAGTTCCAGATCGCTGGCTTGCAGTCCACTGTCGGCCAGCGCGCTCTGCACCATGCGCACCAGATTGGGCTGGTTGAACTGGCGGGCGGAAAGATTGATCGCAATACGCAACTTGCCCAGTCCGGCCAGTTCCCAGTGCCGCGCCTGCGCGCAGGAGGTGCGCAATACCCAGTCGCCGATCGCGCCGATCAAACCGGTCTCTTCGGCCAGGCTGATGAATTCCGCCGGAGAAATCAAGCCCAGCTCCGGATGCTGCCAGCGTATCAAGGCTTCCGCGCCGACGATGCGGCTGGTGCTCACATCGATCTGCGGTTGATAATGCAGCACCAGTTCGCGCCGCTCCAGCGCACGACGCAAATCGCCTTCCAGCTGCAGGCGCTTTGCCGCGCGCTCATTCATGGTCGGCGCATAGAACTGAAAATTGTTGCGCCCCTTTTCCTTGGCGCTGTACATCGCAATATCGGCATGCGTGATCAGCGTCTCGAAATCATGGCCGTCGGTCGGATAGACTGCGATCCCGGCGCTGCAGGTGGGGAAAAAATCCTTGCCGTTGATCGGTACCGGACGCGATAGTGCCTGCATTACGCGCTGCACCACTCTTGCGGATTCGGCGATGTCGTCGGCTTCCGGCAAGACCAGCACGAACTCGTCGCCGCCATAGCGGGCCACGGTATCGGTATCGCGCGCTGCGCGCTTGAGTCGTTGCGCTATCGTTTTGAGAAACAGGTCGCCGGCCCTATGCCCAAGACTATCGTTGATGAACTTGAAGCGGTCGATATCCATGAAGGCAATGAATACCCGTTCCTCATGCCGTGCCGCCATGGTCAAGGCTTGGGTGACGCGGTCACGCAGCAGGTTGCGGTTGGCGATACCGGTCAGCAGATCGTAATTGGCCTGGAATTCCAGTTCGGCCTGATAGCGGCGGGTTTCGGTGATGTCGTACTGGGTCACGACGAAATGGGTAACTGCCCGGCCGGCCAGCGTGACCGGCGCCACATACACATGGTTCCAGAACTGCGTGCCATCCTTGCGGTAATGGCGAACGATGGCATTGCTTTCGGTGCCCGGACTCAAGGCGGCGCGCAATTCCAGCGCGCCGGCCTGATCGCGGTCGGTGCCGCACAGGAAGTCGAATGACTTACCCATCACTTCGTTTGCCTGATAGCCGGTGATCCGGGTGAACGCCGGATTCACGTATTCGATCGCGAAGTCCGGACCCTGGGCCGAAGTGATCATAATGGCATTCGCGCTGGCTTCGATCGCACGCTTGCGTAATTCGAGATCACGACTGGTGCGGCTCAGTTCGACGGTGCGCTGCTCGACCAGCTTCTCGATATGCTGTGCGCGGCTTGCGGCTGACTGCCGGTTCAATGCCGAGGCCACACTCAGCAACAGGCCGAAGATCAAGACCAGCAGCGACGCGCGATGGCTATACGTGAAAGGCGCGGCACCTCCGGATACCAGGATCGTCCATATCGTGCCGCCGACATCAAACGATTCCGACACGGTCAATGTCTGCTCACCGAACAGCGCGCTGTCGGATAGCCACCGCCCATCGACATTCGTCTGCCCGGTTTTGTGATGAAAGGCCAACTGCTGTGCTTCTCCGGCCGCTGCGGCGTGAACGCTGACTTCGAGTCCGGATGTCGACAGCGCTTGATGACCCAGCCCGCGGGCAACCAGGTCGTGGGCGTTGAAGACAGCTTGCGTGACGCCGAACACCGCCTTGCGCCGTTCGTCCATCGTGGTCAGCGGCATGTCGCTCCGGTACAGCGGCATCACGACGAAGAAGGTCGGCATATTGGTGGCGGACAAAATGGTTTGCACGATGCCCGTTGCCGATGGCGCTCCGCGATCGATTGCCCGCCATGCCGCTGCCGCGCGCTGCGGATTGGACAAGGCATCACTGCCGATACGGGATTGGTTATCGGCTTTCGGCGCGATAAAAATGGCAGGCAGGTATTGTTCCCGATTGCCGGCAGGAACCGCTTCAGTTTTTTCCGATTCACGGATCTGAAAACCGGGGTGGATGCGCCGCATCGAGGCTTCGAACATGCGACGTTCCCGCGATGAAATAAAGCGGTGGTAAGTGAATGCGCGAATGTAAGGCTGTCGAGCCAGCAGGGGTTCGGTAAAGGTTTCGAATTCTTCCTGATCAACTTCGCCGACGCTGGCGAACAATTGGTTGACGGCTTGCAGACTGGCAACGGCGTCTTCAACGCCACGCTGCAGATCGTTGATGTAGTTTTCCGCCCGACGCCGGAAATCGAGACTGGCCTTGTCGGTCTCAAGTTCATAGGTCAGACCGAAGAGCAGGGTGGTCAGCACCAATCCAAGCAAGAGTGTTACGAGCGCAGCAGGACTGGGCTTGCGCACGCGGGGCGGTTGCGACATAGGCGTCACTTTGAACAGACGCATGACTCCCTGGTGGGCATGCTGTTCTTGTTATATCGAATGAATGACGTTTTCATCATACTTGTTCGTTAGGCAAGCATATGGACATTACGCAAGTCACGCTGCGCCAACATCATGAGCGTTGTCGTATTACATCGCCGAACAAGTTTCCGCGCAGGCGCGACAAGCTTTTGCACATGCGGCCATCTCTCCGTCCGGATCGCCATGTTCTTCGCATAAAGCGGCGCAGGCGCTGCAGATTTCGGCACACTCCTTGGCCAGATGGGCATGATGCGGCGAACGGCGCGACATGAAATCGGCATGCGTCAGGCAGATTTGAGCACAATCGAGCAGGGCGATCAGATGCTTTGCTTCGCTATGCACATGGTCGCCATGCAATACATGCGAAGCGGCTTCCGTGCAAATGCGGTGACACTCCATGCAATTGGCAAGGCATTGCTTCATTTCGGGTGACATCGTGATGCTCATGACAGCGCTCCTTTCAGTAAGGCACCGGTAGCAAAATGTCATTGATAGGGTGGTTTTAACCGGAAAGGTTCCTATGCGCGATTAACTCCCGTACGCATGCAGCAAAAATTGCTGCAAGGCTTCTCCGGGAGTCGATAGCGTGCTCCCTTGCTTCCATAGTACGCCCGCTTCCATATGCGGAACGACATCGAGAATCGGTCTCGCTTCGATCCGCTTGCCTTCAAGCGACCATGGGCGGAATATCATGTCCGACAACACGGTCACGCCGAACCCGTGCGCCACCAGCCCCCGCACCGCTTCGATCGAACCGGTGCGGAACACGATATTCGGCTTCAACCGCTTGGCCTTCCAGTAGGCCGCAGTCGAGGCCTCCGCTTCATCGGCGGTCACCAGGATATACGGATGCTGTGCAATATCCTTGAGCGACGGCGATTCAAGCTGGGCGAGCGGATGTTCGGGTGCTACCCAGAGCTGGCGCCGCGAGCGTACCAGGACGGCATGACCGAAACGGTTCAACTTTTGCACATTGGAGAGGATCGCCACGCCGAGTTCAACCTCGCCCGAGAGCACCGCTTCTTCGATGCGGGCACGATCCATGTCGCGCAAGTCGATCTCGACATCCGGATAGCTTGCGCGGAATCGCGCCAGCAATTCCGGCAGGAAGTAACCTAACACCGTGTATGACGCTGCCACCGTGACTTTGCCGCGCAGATTGTTCGCGCGGAAGCGCGGTTTGTGCATTGCATCACGCACCGAATCGAGGATATGGCGCGCATGATGGAAAAAATCCTCGCCGTCGGCTGTGAGCGCAACGCCTTGCGGCAGGCGGTCGAACAGGCGCACGCCCAGCTGTTGCTCCAAGGCCAGCACGGCATTGGTAATGGCCGACTGGGAGACGTGTTCGTTGCTTGCCGCCATCGAAAACTGCCCGGTACGGGCGGCAGCCACGAAATAACGAAGCTGCCTGAGGGTAACGTTTTCTGCCATGCGTTTTTCAGATATCAGAGTTGTGTATTTGTGATTTTACGATACCAGGCCGGGTTACTATACTTGAATGAGGGTTAAAAAATACGGAGACCACCGACATGAATGCACCCCTTTCACCTGACCAGCGCAACACGCTGGACAATATCTCGCTGGACGACAAGTTCACGCTGGAACGCGGCCGTGCTTTTATCACAGGCACGCAGGCCCTGATTCGTCTCCCAATGATGCAACGCCAGCGCGATGTCGCGGCTGGCCTGAACACCGCAGGGTATATCACCGGCTATCGCGGCTCCCCGCTGGGCAACGTCGACCTGACGGCGATAAAGGCGAAAAAATACCTGGAAGCGAACCATGTTAAGTTCCATCCGGGCATGAACGAAGATCTCGCAGCGACTGCGGTATGGGGTACGCAACAAGTCAATCTCTTCCCTAACGCCAAATATGACGGCGTGTTTTCGATGTGGTACGGCAAGGGCCCCGGCGTCGACCGCTGCGGCGACGTCTTCAAGCATGCCAACATGGCCGGCACCGACAGGAACGGCGGCGTGCTGGTGCTGGCCGGCGATGACCATGCGGCGAAATCCTCCACTACCGCCCACCAAAGCGAACACATCCTCAAGGCCTGCGGCATCCCGGTGCTGTTTCCGTCTTCGGTGCAGGAATACCTGGATTACGGCCTGCACGGCTGGGCGCTGTCGCGCTATACCGGCCTGTGGGTATCGATGAAATGCGTGACCGATATCGTCGAATCCGGCGCATCGGTCGAACTCGATCCGGGCCGCGTCAATATCGTGCTGCCGACCGATTTCGAATTGCCACCGGGCGGCCTCAATATCCGCTATCCGGACGCCGTGCTCGATCAGGAAGCGCGGATGAACAATTACAAGTGGTACGCGGCGCTGGCTTATGTACGCGCGAACAAGCTCAACCAGATCATCTGGGACAGTCCGCGTGCAAAGATCGGCATCGTCACGGCCGGCAAATCGTATCTGGATACCCGCCAGGCGCTGGCTGACCTCGGCATCGATGAAGCAGTCGCGCGCGATATCGGCATCCGCCTCTACAAGATCGGCATGACCTGGCCGCTCGAAGCGGAAGGCGTGCGGCAGTTCGCGCAGGGCCTGGAAGAAATCCTGGTGGTCGAAGAAAAACGCCAGATCCTCGAATACCAGCTCAAGGAAGAACTGTACAACTGGCGCGACGATGTGCGTCCGCGCGTGGTCGGCAAGTTCGACGATACCGGCGAATGGAGCGGCAATCATCGCGAGGGCCATGGCAACTGGCTGCTGCCGGCGACCTATGAACTGAACCCGGCACAGATTGCGCGCGCGATTGCGACGCGCATCTCCAAATATTTCGCCGGCCACCCCATCGAGCAGCGCGTCAAGGAACGCGTCGCTTACCTGGAAGCCAAGGAAGCCGTGCTCAAGGTCGGCAGCGCCAAGCCGGATCCGGCCAAGGATCGTATTCCGCATTTCTGCTCCGGTTGCCCGCACAATACCTCGACCAAGGTACCCGAAGGCAGCCGCGCGCTGGCGGGCATCGGCTGCCACTACATGGTGCTGTGGATGGACCGCCAGACCGCGACCTTCACCCACATGGGCGCCGAAGGCGTGACCTGGGTCGGCCATGCGCCGTTCACCACCGAACAGCACGTATTCGCCAACCTCGGCGACGGTACCTATTTTCACTCCGGCCTGCTGGCGATTCGCGCCGCTGTCGCCGGCAAGGTCAACATGACCTACAAGATCCTGTTCAACGATGCGGTCGCGATGACCGGCGGCCAGGCTTTTGACGGCCCGCTCGATCCGGCGATGATTTCGCGCCAGATCGCGGCCGAAGGCGTGAACCCGATCATCGTGGTCACCGACGAACCCGAAAAATACTCGGCCGGCGTGAACTGGGCGCCGGGCGTCACGATCCGTCATCGCGACGAACTTGACGCGGTTCAGAAAGAGCTGCGCGAAGTGAAGGGTGTGTCGGCCATGATCTACGATCAGACCTGTGCGTCGGAAAAGCGTCGCCGCCGGAAAAAAATCGGCAAGGATGGCAAGCCGGGCTTCCCCGACCCGGCCAAGCGCGCGGTGATCAATGAAGCGGTCTGCGAAGGCTGCGGCGATTGCAGCGTCCAGTCGAACTGCCTGTCGGTCGAGCCGCTCGACACAGAATTCGGACGCAAGCGCCAGATCAACCAGTCGTCGTGCAACAAGGACTTTTCCTGCGTCAAGGGATTCTGCCCGAGCTTTGTCACGGTCGAAGGCGGCCAGCTGCGCAAGCCGAAGAAGGCTGCGGTCGACAGCAATGCCGGCGCGAAGAAACTGCCTATCCTGCAAGGCAGCAACCTGCCGCAACCTGCGCTGCCGGACACGCGTGAACCCTTCGGCATCCTGGTCACCGGGATCGGCGGTACCGGCGTGGTCACGGTCGGCCAGATTCTGGCCATGGCGGCCCACGTCGAAGGCAAGGGATGCTCGGTGCTCGACATGAGCGGCCTGGCGCAAAAGGGTGGACCGGTGATGTCGCATGTGCGCCTGGCCGATAGTCCTGACGCGATCCATTCGACCCGCGTCGGCACCGGCGCGGCAGACCTGGTGATCGGCTGCGACGTGATCGTCACGGCCAGCCGCGACGCGCTGTCGCGCATGGGTGAGGGACGGACCCATGCGGCGGTCAATGCGACCGGCACACCGACTGCGGCCTTTGTCAAGAATCCGGACTGGAAGTATCCGGGCCAAGCGGCGGAACAGGATATCCGTACCGCCTGCGGCAGCGAGCGCGTGGACTTCATTGATGCGGGCAAGCTGGCGACTGCGTTGATGGGCGACAACATCGCGACCAATATGTTCATGCTGGGCTATGCGTGGCAAAAAGGCTGGGTGCCGCTGTCCGAAACCGCGATCATCAAGGCGATCGAACTGAATGCCGTATCGATCGAGTTCAACAAGCAGGCTTTCGTGTGGGGCCGCAATGCCGCGCACGACTGGGCAGCGGTCGAGCGTCTGGCGAAAGTCAACGACACGGCGGCACAGGTGATCGAGTTCAAGCGCGCGCCATCGCTGGATGACGTGATCGCCACCCGCGTCGACTTCCTGACCAAGTACCAGAATGCCCAGTACGCCGAGCAATATCACGATTTCCTCCAGCGGGTCCGGGAATCGGAGCGTCGTGCAGCGGGAGAAAAGTCGACCAGGCTGACCGAAGCGGTTGCGCGCTATCTGTTCAAGCTGATGGCCTACAAGGATGAATACGAAGTCGCGCGCCTGCACGCAGAGACGGCATTCAAGGCAAAAATCGACGGTATGTTCGAAGGCGACTACAAGATCAAGTTCCATCTTGCGCCGCCGCTGTTTGCCAAGCGCGATACGGAAGGTCATCTGATCAAGCAGGAGTTCGGCCCCTGGATGATGAAAGCTTTCGGCGTGCTGGCGAAATTCAAATTCCTGCGCGGCACGGCGCTGGACGTGTTCGGCCATACCGAAGAGCGCAAGATGGAGCGCGCGCTGATTTCGCAATACAAGGAAACGGTGTCATCGCTACTTCCCAAATTGAGTCCGGATAACCTGGCGCAGGCGGCGGCGATTGCCAGCATTCCGGAAGATATTCGCGGCTTTGGCCATGTGAAGGAAAGGCATTTGAAGGTGGCAAAGGAAAAGGAAGCGGCATTGCTGAATGCTTTCAATGCAAGCAAGGCGGCAGGAACGACGGTGGTGCATGCAGCCTGAATCGGGATTCTGAAGCACCAAAGGTAGTTGTCCTGAACCCGCACAAAAAGCCGACGCATCGCCGTCGGCTTTTTGCATTGTATGCCCCGATGCTTCAAGACGCGGGATAATGGGGCGAATGAGTGGCGACTGAGCGAACTCGCCGGCCTATGGCGAGTCCGATATTGAGTGCAAGACATATCAGCTTTTTCAAAAGGATTTTCTATGGCAACCGGTTGGCTTTCACTTCTGAAACATGTGCCTTGGTCGGAAGTCATCAATTCCGCACCACAGCTGGCCGATAGCGCCAGGAAACTTTGGGGGGCGGTCGACAAGCGACCCATCCAGGATGAGCATGCGGATGTCGGCACCTATAGCAGCGCGTCGCCGCAGGAAACCATGGCCGTGCTGGAAGCGCGGGTGGTCGCGCTGGATGAATCGGTCGCCCAACTGCATACCCAGATGCGCGCCTCGTCCGAACTGATCAAGGCGCTGGCCGACCAGAATGCGCAGCTGATTCAGCGCATTGAAACCAACCGCGTCAGGCTGATCTGGCTGTCGGCAGCTACCGCGGTGTTCGGCCTGACGTCGGTGATAGCGCTGGTGTTGGCGTTGACGCGGTCGGCGTGATTTCAACCGTCCCGCTACCGGTCTCGATCAAGAACCGCTTGCCATTGTCCATATCGATGGTACGAATCGCTGCCAGGCGTGTAGCGCCCGGCAGCCAGCGGACAAGATCAGCTTCGGTGCAGCCCGTTTCGCGAACCAGGACGAACTCTTCGTCCTTCCATGCGCTCATCAGCCGCCCGCAACCGGTGGCCAGATCGCTACTACGTCCCCTTCTGCCAGCCTGCGACTGTTGCGCTGGGCCGGGTCGACAAACACTCCATTGACCAGCACCAGATGCACCAGCTTGGGCGGCATATTGAAGCGCGCGATCAGTTCACCCAAGGTGATATCCGGTCCTACCTCCATATCAATCGCGTTGTACTTGCGTTCCGGGGGCAGGTAGTCGGTCAGCGTGGCAAACAGCTTGAAGGTGATTTTCATGCATGACGCCAGTCGGGATGCTTGCGTGAGGTCGCGATATAGGCTTCGGGCAGACGGAGCGGATTGGCGAGCAAGGCGTTTTTCCAGCCGCCCAGGCTGAGCTTGGATTCGATCAGGCCACGCAGAATGCCGACATGTTCGGTGAAGCCGATTGCATTGGCGCCGACCAGCACATCGCCGTCGAATTCCAGACGCACATGGCGGAATGCTTCGTGATCGGTCAATTCCATACGGTCGCCGCCGGGCATATGCGACTCTTGATGCTCCCTACCCCCATACCTATGGGATTTCCTGAGTGCAAATTCCATATATCCTATGCGAAAATATGAAACAGCGTATCACACATAGATACGCCTTTTAACCTAACGCTAGCTAGCGTTTTTTCGCCTTCTCTGGAGCTAATTGTGGCGCTTTCTACGTTCTGAAATTTTCCGGTATGTCCGAGTTATTTGAATGAGTCTTATATGAAGATGGCGGAATGGCATGCATCAAATTTCTTAATTTGTTTCCATGCTCCTCACTGTTGGCGACGTTATGTGTACATTACTACACCAAATAATTTTGGCGCTTGAAACACCGTAAGGAGCTGCACTTGCCACGTACCTGTTTTCGATACTGCTAGTAGAGACATTATGAAAATTCTTAAAGAGCTTACGTCATGGCCGTTTTTGATAATCCTCTTGTGCAGCTTTACATTGACATATCTAGTTTCGCCAGAATGGGTGCGCTCGCAACCAGGAGTCGACGTAGTGTTGGGATGGATCCTGAACCATATTCCAGCATTGAACGCCTATGTTAGCCACTCACGTTTTCCTGATATTGCATACGTCTATTTCCCAGCGATGCTGTTAATTAGTCCCTTGCACTTTATATTTGTCTGGCGACAAGATGAGCAGCATCAGTTCTGGCGTGTACTTTTCGATGAAAAACCGGTTCGAACGGCCTTTCGTTTATTGATAACTACGGCGTTGCTCATCATTGTTGCTCTAATAACGTGCCTTTGGGGAGGAGAGCAACTCGACTCTGTGCCTTGGAATGACTCAAAACTAGCTTTGTTTTTGGCTGGGCACGCGGCGGCTGGAGGGGCATTCTTTGGAATGCTCGGCGTCACCTTATCGGGCTTTGCGGTTTTATTTGGTAGACGTTCCTAGTTTTGTCACGTTTCTTCAATTAGTCATTACCGCTGCACTTCCTTTTTGGGATTTATATCTTCTCCATAAGAGAGGAGTAGTTGCGTGTCGTCTATTGAAAGGAGTTAAAGGTTGTCCCTTTTCTCACTGGTACTTTGCGGTGGACAGGGTCTTCTTTGTGTTTCTGGAAATGTGTTTTTATTTGACTTCAAAAAATTAACAAAAAGGTAAAGGGAAATCATGACTGTAAGCATTACATCGCAAGACCTGACGCAAGACTCTTTTAAAGAAACATTAGTTAAGTTCGGAGAAAAGGCATTTGCAGGTGGTGGCGCATACATGTCGGCGCTTGGAGACAGTATTCTGCAACAGGCTGGTTCAGCACAAGCTAGAGCCGAGTTGTTTCAGCAGCAGTTGTCAAATCTTGACAATCTGGCTGCACACATAGTGGACGAGATGAAGGCTGTGAACAGCTCAGGTTTGGACACTGCGATTTTAAGTCGATATAACGCGCTGACAATTGAATTAGGGAAAGTTGATGGATTCATAGACAGTGCTAAGCAAGCGGGCGTAATGGCAGATAATTTGCATGCTGTCGGAAAATCTCTTGGAGCAGTGGTTGGTAGCTTGGAGCTTCTCGCCGCATTGCGATCAAATGCTTCACAAGCGGAGATTAGCAAAGAGGCATTCGTTGCCGGCGCCGGGATTGCTGCCGGTATTTTTGCGGGCACTAGCTTAACTATAGGAGTAGCGGTCGCGGTAATCGTCGGTGCTGGGGCTAAACTCTTCTGGGACAACTTTATTGCTCCCAACGTTTCCGATGCCGGCATAGATCTATCTCGCCCTTTTTGGGACAGTCTTTTCGACAGCTTGGGACTGAATCCGGTTCAAAGTAAAATTAAACAGAACACTCTTATTTCCGAACTTCAGGTGGCTTTTGAAAAAGCTGAAACCACGACAAGTCCTCTTATTCTCGATCTTGACGGTGACGGGGTTGAGACTATAAGCAGGACTGCCGATATTCACTTCGATCATGACGGGAATCAGTTTGCGGAAAATACTGGTTGGGTGGGCAAGGATGACGGCCTTTTAGTCTGGGATCGGAACGGAAACGGAAAGATCGATAGCGGACAAGAACTGTTCGGTAGCGAGACATTATTGGCAAACGGTAGCAAAGCTGCGAACGGATTTGCTGCTTTATCCGAGCTAGATGGCAATAATGACGGAAAGGTCGATGCCAATGACGCCGCATATGCGCAATTACGGATTTGGAAGGATGGCGACAGCAATGCAGTAGTGTCTGATGGCGAGTTGATCACACTGGGTGCAGGCGGCATCCAAAGTATGGAAACCGCCTACACAACGCAAGCAGAGATGGATGCGCAAGGCAACCAGCATCTGCAGGTTAGCCAATATATCCGTACAGATGGGAGCGCGCGCAAAGTGACGGACGTATGGTTTAGCGTTGACCAAGCGCGGACAATTAATCAGAACACCATTGTAGTCAGTGAAACAATTTCGGCTTTGCCGGATCTGCAAGGTTTTGGCAACGTCCGGAGCCTGCATCAGGCGATGGCAATCGATACATCCGGCCGGTTACAGTCTCTTGTAGAAGCATTTGCGAGTGAGACAAGCGCGGACGCACGTGCCAACATCATGACGACCTTGGTCTACGCTTGGGCCGGCGTCGAAAATATTGATCCGAATAGCCGCGCCGCAACCCAGATATATGGGAACGTGATCGGCGACGCACGGAAACTTGCTACTCTGGAAGCATTTCTGGGTGAAGGCTACCTTGGGACGTGGTGCTGGGGTGAGCGTGACCCTAATCCTCACGGGAACGCAGCCCCGATCTTGATTAAAGCGTTCGACAAGCTCGTGGCAGAGTTTTCCAGGGAGTTGCTTGCACAAACTCATTTCAACAGTTTATATAACGCCTTCGGTTTAGTTTGGAATGCTAGCTCTGCATCGTTGGAAATCGATGTGACAGAAGTCGTTGCCGCGTTGCAGAGCAAATATGACGCGAACCAAGAAGCGGGTGCTACGTTGATGAGAGAGTTCGGTGTGGCATTGAAGCAGGGCGGAGCTTTCGGTACAAAAGCCTTGGCAGCGTTACATCTGCATGGAAGCAGCGGTGGTACCGAATTTGAATTGTTGTTGTCCCAGATGGGTTGGAGTCAGACCACGGGCGGCAGTGGCGACAATACGTTGTATGGTGATGTTGGTCGCAGCAACGTGCTCCAAGGGCTCGGCGGGAACGACCGGTTATATGGAAACAACTTGGACGATATCCTCGAGGGCGGAACGGGAGACGACTGGCTTTACGGGGAGGACGCGAATGACACCTTGGAAGGCGGACTTGGCAAAGACGTTCTGTCTGGTGGAAAAAATGATGACACTTACGTTTTTTCGCTAGGTGATGGCAACGACACCATAAATGAAAATGCGAACGAAGGTGCCGATGTACTCAAGTTTGGCACAGGAATTTCTCCGATAGATGTTGAGGTTTCCCGAGAAATCATGGATGTTGTTTTGCGCCTTAACGGGACTGATTCAGTTCGTATTGTCGGGTACTTTAATAAAAATGCTATAGATCAAATCAAGTTTTCGGACGGCACAAGCTGGGATTTCGAAACCGTAGCGAATAAAGCATCCTACATCGGTACAGCGGGGACAGATTATATGTACGCGGTAACTGGTGTAGCCAACCGGATCAACGGTCTGGGCGGGAACGACTCCATCTATGGCGCGGACAAGGACGATGTGCTCAACGGCGGTGCGGGGAACGATGTGCTGGAAGGCAGCGGCGGCAACGACACCTATGTCTTCAATCTCGGTGATGGCAGTGACGCGATTGCGGAGAGCACATCGACGTCAGGCGGTACCGATATCCTGAGGCTGGGCGCTGGTCTGGATGCGGCCAGCACCCAGATTGAGCGCCAGAACAGCGATCTGACCCTGGTCTTCAATGGCACCGACAAGGTTAGGATTGTCAACTACTTCAACAAGAACACGGTCGACCAGATCCAGTTTGCGGACGGCACGGTGTGGGACCACGCGGCGATCACGGACAGGCTGACATACAACGGTACGGCTGGAGCGGACTATCTCTACAGCCTGTCGGGTGTGGCTAACCGGATCAACGGTCTGGGTGGGAATGACACCCTCTATGGCGCGGACAAGGACGATGTGCTCAATGGCGGTGTGGGGAACGATGTGCTGGAAGGCAGTGGCGGCAACGACACCTATGTCTTCAATCTCGGTGATGGCAGTGACGCGATTGCGGAGAGCACATCGATGTCAGGCGGTACCGATATCCTGAAGCTGGGCGCTGGTCTGGATGCGGCCGGTACCCAGATTGAGCGCCAGAACAGCGATCTGACCCTGGTCTTCAATGGCACCGACAAGGTTAGGATTGTCAACTACTTCAACAAGAACACGGTTGATCAGATCCAGTTTGCGGATGGCACGGTGTGGGACTATAACGCGGTCGTAGCGCTGCTTCCGTATAACGGTACTGATGGAGCAGACTACATGTATGGTCTGTCGGGTGTAGCCAACCGGATCAACGGTCTGGGCGGGAACGACTCCATCTATGGCGCGGACAAGGACGATGTGCTCAACGGCGGTGCGGGGAACGATGTGCTGGAAGGCAGCGGCGGCAACGACACCTATGTCTTCAATCTCGGTGATGGCAGTGACGCGATTGCGGAGAGCACATCGACGTCAGGCGGTACCGATATCCTGAGGCTGGGCGCTGGTCTGGATGCGGCCAGCACCCAGATTGAGCGCCAGAACAGCGATCTGACCCTGGTCTTCAATGGCACCGACAAGGTTAGGATTGTCAACTACTTCAACAAGAACACGGTCGACCAGATCCAGTTTGCGGACGGCACGGTGTGGGACCACGCGGCGATCACGGACAGGCTGACATACAACGGTACGGCTGGAGCGGACTATCTCTACAGCCTGTCGGGTGTGGCTAACCGGATCAACGGTCTGGGTGGGAATGACACCCTCTATGGCGCGGACAAGGATGACGTACTCAACGGCGGTGTGGGGAACGATGTGCTGGAAGGCAGCGGCGGCAACGACACCTATGTCTTCAATCTCGGTGATGGCAGTGACGCGATTGCGGAGAGCACATCGACGTCAGGCGGTACCGATATCCTGAGGCTGGGCGCTGGTCTGGATGCGGCCAGCACCCAGATTGAGCGCCAGAACAGCGATCTGACCCTGGTCTTCAATGGCACCGACAAGGTTAGGATTGTCAACTACTTCAACAAGAACACGGTCGACCAGATCCAGTTTGCGGACGGCACGGTGTGGGACCACGCGGCGATCACGGACAGGCTGACTTACAACGGTACGGCTGGAGCGGACTATCTCTACAGCCTGTCGGGTGTGGCTAACCGGATCAACGGTCTGGGTGGGAATGACACCCTCTATGGCGCGGACAAGGATGACGTACTCAACGGCGGTGCGGGGAACGATGTGCTGGAAGGCAGCGGCGGCAACGACACCTATGTCTTCAATCTCGGTGATGGCAGTGACGCGATTGCGGAGAGCACATCGATGTCAGGCGGTACCGATATCCTGAAGCTGGGCGCTGGTCTGGATGCGGCCGGTACCCAGATTGAGCGCCAGAACAGCGATCTGACCCTGGTCTTCAATGGCACCGACAAGGTTAGGATTGTCAACTACTTCAACAAGAACACGGTCGACCAGATCCAGTTTGCGGACGGCACGGTGTGGGACCACGCGGCGGTCACGGACAGGCTGACTTACAACGGTACGGCTGGAGCGGACTATCTCTACAGCCTGTCGGGCGTAGCCAACCGGATCAACGGTCTGGGCGGGAACGACTCCCTCTATGGCGCGGACAAGGATGACGTGCTCAACGGCGGTGTGGGGAACGATGTGCTGGAAGGCAGTGGCGGCAACGACACCTATGTCTTCAATCTCGGTGATGGCAGTGACGCGATTGCGGAGAGCACATCGACGTCAGGCGGTACCGATATCCTGAAGCTGGGCGCTGGTCTGGATGCGGCCGGTACCCAGATTGAGCGCCAGAACAGCGATCTGACCCTGGTCTTCAATGGCACCGACAAGGTTAGGATTGTCAACTACTTCAACAAGAACACGGTCGACCAGATCCAGTTTGCGGACGGCACGGTGTGGGACCACGCGGCGGTCACGGACAGGCTGACATACAACGGTACGGCTGGAGCGGACTATCTCTACAGCCTGTCGGGCGTAGCCAACCGGATCAACGGTCTGGGTGGGAACGACTCCCTCTACGGCGCGGACAAGGATGACGTGCTCAACGGCGGTGTGGGGAACGATGTGCTGGAAGGCAGCGGCGGCAACGATACCTATGTCTTCAATCTCGGTGATGGCAGTGACGCGATTGCGGAGAGCACATCGACGTCAGGCGGTACCGATATCCTGAGGCTGGGCGCTGGTCTGGATGCGGCCAGCACCCAGATTGAGCGCCAGAACAGCGATCTGACCCTGGTCTTCAATGGCACCGACAAGGTTAGGATTGTCAACTACTTCAACAAGAACACGGTCGACCAGATCCAGTTTGCGGACGGCACGGTGTGGGACCACGCGGCGGTCACGGACAGGCTGACTTACAACGGTACGGCTGGAGCGGACTATCTCTACAGCCTGTCGGGCGTAGCCAACCGGATCAACGGTCTGGGCGGGAATGACACCCTCTACGGCGCGGACAAGGACGATGTGCTCAACGGCGGTGCCGGGAATGATCAACTCTACGGAGGAGCTGGAAATGATGTGCTGGAAGGCGGAAGCGGAAACGACTTGCTCGCAGGCGAGGGAGGTAACGATATTTTCAGATTTACCGGCCCACTCGACGGGATAGACACGGTATCAAATTTTGTAACTGGTTCTGATGTCATCCATATTATCGGTTCAGGTTTTGGTTTGACGGGTGGCGATGGGGTCTCGTTCTTTACCGGTACATCGACACCGGCTACGTCGGGAGTATCGGCGCAATTCTTATACAACTCCAGTTCGGGCGCGCTGTATTTTGATAGAGATGGAACAGACCTCGCTTATGGTGCAGTACAGGTCGCGACGCTCACAGGATCGAAAACTTTGGTTGCGACCGATTTTGTTGTAGTTGAGGTTTAACCCAAGCATCGCGAGATGCCTGAACAAGCAAGCAGTGTTCGGGCATCAGTTCACGATTTGATGGCCCAATTCGTGAATTTCTTGCTCACGCTCGAATAGCGGGCAGTATTTGGTTGATTTATATCGAGCCAAGTCACTGGTGGAAAATATTTCAACCACTATTGCCAGTCTGACTGTAGTAGGTCTGCTGGCAATAGTAATCACGATGCTCACGGCTCCGCCACAGGGATATATAGTCAACCCCCACCGCGCTGGGTATAGCGATCGAAATAGGCGAGAAATTCGTCACGCTGCTCCTGCGCCATGCCGATGAAACGAAAGCGCATCTGCAGCACGGGCAATACGATCCCGGCGATACGCCGCGGTGCCGCCGGGATCGGTGTGATTTCAACCGTCCCGCTACCGGTCTCGGTCAAGAACCGCTTGCCATTGTCTATATCGATGGTACGAATCGCTGCCAGGCGTGTAGCGCCCGGCAGCTAGCGCATAAGATTAGCCTCGGTGCAGCCCATTTCGGGAACCAGGACGAACTCTTCGTCCTTCCATTCGCTCATCAGTCACTCGCAACCGGTGGCCAGATCGCTACTACGTCCCCTTCTGCCAGCTTGCGGCTGTTGTGCTGCGCCGGGTCGACAAACACCCCATTGACCAGCACCAGATGCACCAGCTTGGGCGGCATATTGAAGCGCGCGATCAGTTCACCCAAGGTGATATCCGGGCCTACCTCCATATCAATCGCGTTGTACTTGCGTTCCGGGGGCAGATAGTCGGTCAGCGTGGCAAACAGCTTGAAGGTGATTTTCATGCATGACGCCCGTCGGGATGCTTGCGTGAGGTCGCGATATAGGCTTCGGGCAGACGGAGCGGATTGACGCGCAGGATTTTTCCAGTCCAGGACATATTCGTTCTCCTTACGCTGTAGTCTTGTCGCTGAGCTTGGCTGCCCACTGGCGCATGCAGTCCAGGCCGGTCCAGTCGGCGTCGATATAGGTGATCGCTGCGGTCGGACATGCCTCTGCACAGGCCGGGCCTGCGACATTGTCATAGCAAAGATCGCACTTCTGCACCTTGCCGGTAGCTTGCACATAATTGACGGTGCCGAACGGGCAGGCATGCAGGCACTAGGCTTCATCGCACTGGGTGCAGGTGTAAGGCACCTTGGTGCCGGTCTGGTGGAACTCGAATACCTTGATGCGGGATTTGGCCGGGTTGAATACCCCGTAGTTTTCATAGCTGCAGGCCATTTCGCACTGCAGGCAGCCGGTGCATTTGTCCGGCTCGATGTGTAGGGACCGCTGCATTGTTCGTCTCCTTTTGAATTGAATTCGAACAGTTCAAGCCCTTCACAGCAATGCGTATGCCTGCGAACAGGGTTTCATATGATATGGCGCAAGGTTTGGTATTGCGCCGTTCAGTCGGCCCCGACGAGTTTTTGCAAATAAGCGCGCGCGTTCTCGAACTCTTGCTGCAGCTGTAGCTGTAGCTGCAGCGCATGCGCGCCTTGCATGCTGCCTTCCAGCCCGAGGCGTTCCAGTGCCATGCAAGGTCCGCGCATGCGCATCGCGCCGAGGTTTTCAATGCCGGACAGGAAGCGGTGGCTGGCTGTCTTCAGGAGCGTTGCATCGCCTTCCGTGATCGCGCGCGCAATGCTGTCGAGATGGGTCGGCGCATCCTGCACAAACAATTGCATGATGTCGGCGGCCAGCGTGGGATTATCTTCGTCTTGCAACTCAAGCAGCTGATCGATCCGGCGTTGGTCGATTACCGGCATAGTGTTGCCGTCCGCCTTGTTCGCGCGATGTGCCGGGGCGATTGCTGTCAGCACGCCGCTCACATCGTCGAGTTCGATCGGCTTCGACACATAAGCATCCATACCGGCGGCCAGGCATTTTTCACGGTCGCCGGGCATTGCATTGGCGGTCATTGCAATGATGCGCGGCCCGCTGCTGCCGAAACGCGCGCGCAGCCGGCGCGTCGCTTCCAGGCCATCCATTTCCGGCATCTGCACATCCATCAGTACCACATCGTAAGCCTGACGCTCAAGTGCATCGAGCACTTCCACGCCATTGGCGACGACGTCCGCACGGTAACCCAAGTGCGCAAGCAACTGCTGCACGACTTTCTGGTTGACGGTGTTGTCCTCGGCCACGAGTATGTTGAGCGGCAATGATTCGGCCATTCTGCCGCGCGCGGCATGCGGCTTTTCCTTGCCGGCCACAAGAGGCTGGATCTGCATTGCGTGCAGCAAGACATCGAACAGAGCTGCCGGCTTGATCGGCTTGTTCAGATAGGCAGCAAACCGGATTTCCTGCATGCCGGTGTCGTCCGGCCGGTGCGCGACCGAGGTGAGCATGACGAGGGGAAGCGCATTCGCATCGCGATGCTTGCGGATTTCGCGTGCCAGCGCCATGCCATCCATTTCGGGCATGCTCATGTCGAGAATCGCGACATCGAATGCATGGCCATGACGCAGCAGATCGAGTGCCTCGATGCCGGACGCTAGCGCCGCTGGAATCATGCCCCACAGCAGCGCCTGCTTGACCAGGATGCGCCGGTTGGTCGCGTTGTCATCGACGATCAGCACATGCTTGCCGCGCAAGGCCGAGGCGCTTTCCTGCAATACGTTTTCCGCCAGGACCGGACTCGCGGCGGCAGCCGTGATGGTGAAATAAAACGTCGAGCCGGTGCCGACCGCGCTTTCCACCCACATCCGGCCGCCCATGATTTCGGTCAGCCGTTTGCTGATCGCAAGCCCGAGGCCGGTACCGCCGTATTTGCGCGTGGTCGAGGCATCGACCTGGGTAAATGCCTGGAACAGATCGCCAAGCCGATCCGCCGGTATGCCGATGCCGCTATCCTTGACCGCAAAACGGATTTCATGCCGCTCGTCATCGATACGGGTGGATGAGACGAGTACGACGACTTCGCCGTGATGGGTGAACTTGATGGAATTCGACAGCAGGTTGACCAGCACCTGGCGCACCCGCGTGACGTCGCCCATCAATGAGGCCGGGACGCCGTCCTCGATGAAATAGGCGAAGTTCAGGTTCTTCTGGCTGGCTTCCGAAGACAGCAGGTCCAGCGATTCCTCGATACAGCGCCTCAGGTCGAATGGCTGGCGTTCGGTTTCCAGTTTGCCGATCTCGATCTTGGAGTAATCGAGGATGTCGTTGAGCAGCGTGAGCAGCACTTCGCCGCTGGCACGGATGGTTTCCGCGTAATCGCGCTGCTCGTCGTCCACCGGCGTGTTGAGCAGCAGGCTGGTCATGCCGATCACCGCGTTGAGCGGCGTGCGGATTTCATGGCTCATGTTCGCAAGAAACATGCTCTTCGCCTGCGTCGCCGCTTCAGCCTTGTCGCGGGCCTCCTGCAATTCGCGCTCATAGGCCTTGCGGGTGGATATGTCGCGCAGGATCACCGTGTATATCGCGCCGTCATCGGCTTCGAGGCGCGAGATCGAGGCTTCCGCCGGGAATTCTGAGCCGTCCTTGCGCAGCGCGAAAATGGCGCGGCGTTCGCCCATCCTCCTTGCACTTTGTCCCGAACGGTCGAAGTTGTCGATATGGGTCCGATGACTGGCGTGGTACCGTTGCGGCAGCAGTTCGTTGAGATCGGCGCCGTAGGCTTCGGCAGCAGTCCAGCCGAAAATCCGTTCGGCACCCTGGTTGAAAAGGATGATGCGGTGCCTGTTGTCCACACAGATGATCGCATCGTCGGCAATGCTGAGTATGCCGTTCAGTTGCGCTGAAGTAAGGTTGTGTGAATTCATGTCATCAATGTGGTATTTGGGGATGGCCACCAGGTTATGTAACGGCCAGCAATTCTCTCACTGCGGAGGTCAGGGCGGCACGTTCGCGCGCGGGTTCGAACAGGCCGCTTCTTTCCTTGCATTGCGAGGAAAGAATGGTGCGAAATACAGGGTCCTTGCAAGCGCGATCGATCAGTGCCGCCAGCGCAGTACTATCGCCGGGCGGAAAATAGCCGGCATATTCATCGCCCAGCATGCCGCGGTTGCCCGGAATATCGCTGGCCAATACCGGCACTTTGTGAACGACGGATTCTATGATGACATTGGCACCGCCTTCCATCCGTGAAGCAATCACCATCATGTCGCTCGCGGCAAGATATTCCAGCGTTTGCGCATGGGGTAAATCGCCCAGCCAGCGATACTGCGGCAAAGCGCGTTGCGTCGATTCGGCCTGCCGTCCGAGCGCGGCATCGAGCGCGCCGCCGATGTGCGTCATGCGAATCCGGGATGGGGCGACCACTGCGGCCGCGCGCATGAACGTCAGCGGGTCCTTTTCTGTGCGGAGGTGGCCGATCATGATGACTTCGAATCTGGCATCGGCCCGAACACGAGGCGTGTCCGGCGGCTGCGGCGCGGACTGGTAAATGACGCAGGCCTTGGCGCGTAGTGCGGGCGGTAACTGCTGCAGGCCGGCATCCTGCAGCAGTACAAGCCGGGTGGCCAGTTGCAGCGATGCCTGCGCCTGCGCGTCGGAATGAATGTCGCGATAAAGATCGGTGCCGGTAAGCACCAGCAGGATAGGACGATGTCCGAAGGCTTGTGCGAACCGGGCAAGCGAAGTCGCGGAGCGGCGTGCATGCAATGCGATCATCAAGTCGCAATGGCTATCGTCCCATTCTTCCATTACGCTGACGTCATAGGAAGAGGAAAGAAAACCCGCCCATCGGCTTGCGGTTTGCCAATTGCCGTTATTGGCGTTTGCCGTTGCCGGACTGATAATGATAACGTGCTGTTTGTTCAATCCTGTTTCCCGCAACCACGGTTGCCATATTGATGAGTCTTTCATTTCGACATGCCGGTCCCGGCGAACTGTTACTTGCGTTGCGCGATGCCCATGCCCGCACGTTGGCGATGTTCGACGCGCTGGCGACGGGCGGCTACGATAAACCGGAACGGGTGCCGTGCCTGCCCATTGTCAACCCGCCGCTGTGGGAACTCGGACATATCGCCTGGTTCGCCGAGTGGTACACCTTGCGTGAAGCGGTTTCCAGCGATCCTTCGACGGTGCGGCATGCATCTCTGCTGTCGCAGGCCGATACCTGCTTCGATTCTAATACGGTTGGGCACGATGCGCGCTGGACACTGGACTTGCCGAGTCCGGCGACGATGAGAAGTTATTGCAAGGAAGTGCATGAAAGGCTGCTGGACAAATTGGCGGTCAGCGGCGATGACGATGTTGCGCTCTATCCCTACCGATTGATTTTGTCGCATGAAGACATGCATGGCGAAGCCTTGCATTACACCATTAATACGCTCGATCAAAAACCACCGGTTTCCGCTGAAACCCGTCCGTGCGGTGAAGCGGCGCAGATTCGCTTTCCCGGCGGCGTCCTGCATCGTGGCGCAGTGCGCGGCGATGGCTTTGCCTTTGATAACGAACGCTGGGACCATTGCTGCGAGGTCTATGCCTTTGCCATCGATGCGGCGCCGGTCAGCAATGCGGCGTATCGCGCCTTCATCGAAGACGGCGGTTACACCCGCCCGGAGTACTGGAGCACCGAAGGCCGGGCATGGCTAAGCCAGACCGGTCGTGCGGCGCCTCTGCGCTGGCGCGCGCAGGATGGTGACTGGATATGCCGCCGCTTCGGCGAAGACCTGATGCTCGATGCTGACGAGCCGGTACGTCACGTCAGCCTGCATGAAGCTCAGGCCTATTGCATGTGGGCGGGCCGGCGCTTGCCGACCGAGGCGGAATGGGAATATGCCGCCCGTTCGGGACATGCCGGTTTTGGCTGGGGGCATATCTGGGAATGGACTGCATCGCTCTTTGTGCCCTATCCCGGTTTTGCGCCTGGCGCCTATCGCGAATATTCGGCACCTTATTTCGGCACCCATCAATCGGTACGCGGCGCATCGTTCGCCACGCCCGCGCGAATGCGCTCTGCGCACTTTCGCAATTTTTACCAGGCACATCGCGACGACATCTTTGTTGGTTTTCGCACTTGTGCCCTCCTACACAACTGATTTGCGAAAACATTCATGGCAACTGTCACTGCGCCCGCCCGCAACATATTTGGCGAACCTCTCGTACCTTGTTCCTTTGATCCGTTGACAGGATTCTTTCGCGACGGCTGCTGCAAGACGAATGCCGAAGATACCGGCACGCATGTGGTGTGCGCGATCATGACCGAAGACTTCCTTGAGTTCAGCGCAAGCAGAGGCAATGATCTTTCCACGCCAGTCCCGGAATGGGGCTTTCCCGGTCTCAAGCCCGGCGACCAGTGGTGCCTGTGTGCGCTGCGCTGGGGCGAGGCGCTGGCGGCCGGCATTGCCCCTCCGGTTGTGCTGGAAAGCACCAACTTCAGCGCACTCGATCTGATCGATGAAGAGGTGCTCAAGCAATTCGATCATCGCATCATGTAGCAGGGATTCTGGAGCGCGTATCGATGAGGACATAGAAGCAAGATGAAGTACCTTCAGTGAATAAAGGTACTTCAACCCCATCCCATGGATGCAGTATTGCCAATAGGCTGTTCGCGTGGCAGCATTCGTCCACATTCGTGCAACAGATACGGATTTTGCGGCGACGCGGGAAAATATCATCCCGACGCTGCTTCAAGCGGCGATACTCGACACCCCTGCCAGGGATACGACATGATCAAACTTCACGGCTTCGGCCCGGCTTTCGGTTTGCCCGACGCCAGTCCTTTCGTCACCAAGACCGAAATGCTGCTCAAGTTGTCCGGCCGACCTTATGCCACGGTCGTCGGCCGCCTTGGCAAAGCTCCGAAAGGCAAGCTTCCCTTTATTGAAGATGACGGCGTGGTCGTGGCCGACTCGACGCTGATCCGCTGGCATCTCGAATCGCGTTACCAGATTGATTTCGATGAAGGGCTTTCTCCCGTCGAGCGCGGCAATGCCTGGGCGCTCGAAAAACTCATGGAAGACAATCTGTACTGGATCGCCTTGCGCTGGCGCTGGCTGGACGACACCAATTTCGCGCGAGGTCCCGCTGTCTTCTTCCAGCGTATTCCCGGTCCCCTCAGAGCGCTGATCGAAACCTATGCACGCCGCCGTGTCCGGCAAGCGCTTCATGCACATGGCATGGGTCGGCATTCCGATAGCGAACAGCTGGCAATTGCGGCGAAGGGAATCGATGCGATTGCCGCGACATTGGGCGACAAATCGTATCTGATGGGCGAAAAGCCATGCGGCGCTGACGCAACCTTGTTCGCATTTGCGACATCGATGCTTTGCCCGCATTTTGAATCGCCGCTGCGCGATTCGGCCGAGCGTCACGCCAATCTGATCGTGTACGTTAATCGGATGCGCGACGTCTTCTATCCGGCATGATGTCGCGTTCGAGTGCCAATAGGGGAATTTTCTTCAGGCTCGCTTAAAAGAAGGTGACTACCAAGCAAGCCGGGATTTTGGAGCTTCTTGCTTTGAATTCTGGGTAGCTTTCAAAGGAGTCTTTTCCCGCAGCGCCATGCACTGCGGGATTTTTTTCGTCCTTTCGCTTTTTGCGGGCAGGTTTTTGCAGCATGCGCCGGGCATGCATGTTCGGGCCACGTTATCAGGAATTCCAATCGCCTGATCCGGAATCCGCACTGGATGATCGTCTTGCAAAAAACCGGTTATATTGCTGAAGCAGGACGGTGTCTGGTGATGCAAGCGAACATTGAAGGACGTAGCGTCATCATGGTTTTCCTGGATGCAAAAGGCAAGTACTCGCGCGCCGCCGATGCCAACCGTATCAGGGATTGGCTGGACAAAGAAAAATTGCCGCGTCGTACGCAGACTGTGCAGAAGGATCACGACTGAAGCCGTTTATCGCATTGGGCAACTACAGACAGGCGCTACAACGACATAACCAATGAGGTGACTTGATGAACATGCGCACATTTTTCATGCTTCTTTTGCTCACTGCAATTTCTGCCTTCGTACTTCTCAACTGGAATGCCATCGCCACTTCTACGCTGCTTTCACTGGGAGTGGCTAGTGTAGTGCTTCGTTTTTCTTTGAACCAAGGCGGCGGTTGGCGCGAATGACTTTTTGCAGGATGTCATTGGACTTGGCAGTCCAGACGAAGGGTTTGGGATTTTCATTATGCACAGCGATGTACTCGTCAATGGCGGCAATCAGTTCGGGCACGCTCCTGAACACGCCGCGCTCCAGACGATCGGTCGACAGGCTGCGGAAGAAGCGTTCGACCATGTTGAGCCAGGAGGCGGAGGTGGGAGTGAAGTGCAGATGGAAGCGCGGATGCTTCTCCAGCCACGCCCGCACGGTGGGATGCTTGTGGGTGGCATAGTTGTCGCAGATCAGATGCAGTTCCTTTTCCTTCGGCGTTTCCCGATCGATTTGACGCAGGAAGTCCAGCCACTCGCCATGGCGATGCCGTTGCGCGCAGCGCGAGATGACGGCGCCGTCGAGCGTGCACATTGCCGCAAACAACGTGGTCGTGCCATGCCGCTTGTAATCGTGGGTCATCGTCGCGGCTTTGCCTTTTTTCAACGGCAGTCCCGGCTGCGTGCGATCGAGCGCCTGCACCTGGCTTTTTTCGTCGCAGCACAACACCAGCGCATGCTCCGGCGGACTGAGGTACAACCCGACGATGTCTTCCAGCTTCTCCGCGAATCTCGGGTCGCGGGAAACCTTGAACGTGGCGACCAGATGCGGCTTGAGGCCATGGGCTTTCCATGCCTTGTGGACCGTCGTGTCGGATATGCCCATCTCCGCCGCGAGGGTGCGCGTGCTCCAGTGCGTCGCGCCTTTCGGCGCCGTCTGCGTGGTCAGGCGCACGATCTCGGCGGCGTCAATCCGCCGTTTGCGCCCGCTGCGCGGCAGGTCGCCGTCAATGGCGGCGACGCCGCCTTGCGCGAACCGGCGACGCCACGCGATGACTTGGCCCCGACTGATTTCCATGCGCCGGGCGATTTCATGATTGCCCACGCCGTCAGCCGCCAGCAAAACGATTCGTGCGCGCCGGGCAGCCCGCGCATCGATCGTCTGCGACCTCACGCGGCGCTCCAGTTCACTGCGCTGTTCACCGCTCAACTTGATCGTCGTGGCCTCGTTCATCATTCGCTCCGCTCAAAGAATGATGTTATGGCAACGCGCAGGGAACATAGTTCAATGATTTCGAAAGCACTACACTAGCGTGCAAGCCCCGCTCGGGCTGATCATGCTCGGATTCCTTATTCTGGTGACATTCGCGTTTCTGGCGTATGTCACTTACTTGCAGACCTCGGTGATACTGGAGAGTCGGCGGCATGCGCGCGAATTGCAATCGCACCGGGAACTGGCGGATCAGGCCGAGGCTTCCCGCTTTACCGAACTGCGGGCTTTCATTGAAAAGGAAATGAGCATTGCTGCCAACCGCGACATGGAATCGCGGAACGTCCTTTTCGCCCGGATCGACAGGTTGAATGAATCGCTCGGCAAGTCCATAGAGGACTCGAACAATACCGTTGCGGCTTATGTAGGCGAGCTGGAAGATCGATTGCTGGGCGACAAGGACACGCCCGGGCCAAAGTGGCCACAGCGCCGTGATCATTAAGCGTGTCCGCAAGAGTGTGAATAAATAAAAATGCAGGAAATTAAAAAGCTGAACGAAGCGATGCCGATGGCACAAGAGCCCTGCGCGTCATATTGAACAACACGAGTTCGAGTGCCACCAACACAAAAGCAGCATAGCCAATAGCCTCGAAACCAATGAACTTCACCAACGAACCTCCCAGGAACGGCCCGACTGCAGCACCCACCATCAACATCGCCGGAGTACCTGCTACCGCACGTCCGGTAGGATCCAGCCGGGCCAACAGGCCAAAAGCAAAGGTGTGCGTGAAGATGATGGTGAAGGCCATCAACGCGCCGCTGGCGGCAAACAGTACGTAATTCGATGTGTGGGAGACGATCATCGCAAACACGAACTGCAGGATCGGCACGCTGCAGATCACGGTCGTTGCTGCGACGCGCCGTTCCAGGAATGCAGCCAACGGAGCGGGAAACAGCGTGACGATGCCGTAGATTACCAGCGCGAACGTCACATTTGAAACACCAAACCCGCGCGCCATGCCGATCCGTTCAAAAAAGCTCAGCGTCATGGCTTGGGTCATGGCCAAGAACGCGACAGCAATGATCGAGCACCACACTGCGCTTCCCAAAGGAGGAAGCTTGACGGCTGAATTGGCAGTACCGGATACAAGGTGTCGCGTCCGTTTGGGAAAGAACATGAGCGTCGTGATCGTCGCGACTGCCATCACGGTGGCGAGCGCCACGAATAGCGCAGGCCCGCCGAACTTTTCGACGAGACCTGGGGTGCCGCCCAAAAAGATGATCCCGAAAATCCCAATGGCCAAACCCGCATGGGCGAATAGCCGGTGCGGATTGCCTGCGTGTCCGATGGTGCCGTGCGTGAAACTGAGCGCTGTGCCTGCCGCGATGCCCCCGATGAAATGCAGTCCTGCGAGAGCAGGGAATGCGGTGCTCCGCGAAGACAGTAAAAAGGCTAGTGCCGCTATACCAAACCCGCAGACAGCCGCCCACTTCGCTTTTCCGTGAGTGAAGCGAGGAGCAAAGAATACACTGGCCAGCGAAGCGCCGATCAGGAAGAGCGTTGCCAGGCCACCGGCCTGCTGCGGATCGAACCGATACTGCGAGACTAGTGTTCCGACCCAGATCGGAAGGGCAACCAGGTCGAGCATCCCGGCACAATGCGCCACCATGAGCGCGAATATTCCTCGTTTGTTCTCTGTCGTAGGCATAGCTCTCCCTTTTGCAATACTCTTGGATTTATTCTGGCAACGATTTGAACTTATCAGAGGCCTCTGTCGCGAGCTAGCTGATGACAAGAAATCAGCTATCCATAAAATGGATAGGTCGTTGCTTCTGTCAGGATTTATGAGCGACGACGGATTACAGTCCCGCCCAATTCTTAGGGGCATATCGACCTTGAAGGCGGCTTCAAGCTGAGATAGTCACCCCGGGCGTTCAAAATCCGTTCAGGCGGCGAGCGCCAATCAAAAGGCGCGGCGACGCGTCAATTAATACAAGCGCTGACCCTGACCCTATATATGCATATATAAGATGGGGCGCGCGGCGCTGGACGGGTACCTGGAATCCAAGTCGGTGTTCATGGCGGTGTAACCTGCTTTGTAAAGCGAGCGAGCCGAATTTGCCCATGCTGTCGACCTGCAGGCCGACAGCATGGCTTGATGAAAGCCGAAAACTAACGCTGAATATGGCCCGAAAAACCCAAGCGGATCAACTCGACAAACCTTTAACAAGGCAAGTTGTCCAAAAGGGCGGGAGTGTTTTCTCTGCAAAGTTAGACAGCAATCAGTGAGGCTTGCGAGCATGATCGAGCAGATTCCGGTTGGAAACGCTGAGCTTTCCCAACCGTTCCCGGTACCGTCGCAGGGAAGCAGAGCACTCGCTGCGCTCCGTGCGATCAACGCCGTGATCAGCAGTGCCGATGAAGAAAGGCAGTTGCTGCAGGAGGTGTGCAAGGCAATCGTGGACGTTGCGGGCTACCGCTCAGCCCGGGTCGTCTGCTCACACGAGGGAAGCGAAGCACCGTTGACCGTTGCTGCGTCGGAGGCCTCGGTGGAAACGTTCGAGCAGCCGGAACCGAAGCCGGACAATGAGAACGAGGAAAAGGCGAGCGTCACGGAGGCCATCCTGCAAGGAAGGCCGGACGTCGGCCCGCTGGCGGTGCTGCCATTAACAACAGGCAGTCCGGAATTGGCAAGTGTGCTGCTCATTGAGGGCAGCAATGTGACTGACTTTGACCAAGCAGAGCTGGAACTTCTTCAGGAAGCCGCAAGGAGCCTGGCTCATAGCCTGAGTCTCCTGCACTCCTTGGCCGAGTATGCAAGGGCCAGGCAGGAGTTGCACCGCGTCAATCGAGCGAGAAAGACCCTCAGTGCCGTAAACCGCGCCCTGGTCCGGGCAGAGGACGAACCGGAGCTGCTCGGGGAAATTTGCCGGATCATCGCCGCGGAGGGCGGGTATCGCAACGCTTGGGTGGGCTACGCCCTGCAGAATGAAGCTAAGGACGTGCAACTCATGGCCCACGTCGGAGTCGACCTGGTCTATCTGGATAGCCGTCCCGTCACTTGGGCCGATGACGAGCGCGGCCACGGCGCCGTCGGCAACGCCATCCGCAGCGGGCAACCGAGCATTGGCCGCAACGTTCTCAATGATCCTGACATGGCGCCGTGGCGAGAAGAGCTGCAGAAGCGAGGCTGTGCCGCGGTCAGTGCCTTCCCCCTGCGGGTGGACGGGGAAGTCATTGGCGCGCTGGCCCTGGCAGCCGGCGAGGCAGACGCTTTCGATGCGCCTGAGGCCGACTTGCTTGGCGAACTGGCAGACGATCTCGCTTTCGGGATCGAGAATCTTCGTATGCGGGAACGTAGTCGCCAGGCTGCGGCGACCGTCAAGCGGATGGCCGAACAGGATAACCTCACCGGCTTGCCGAACCGCTGGCGCCTGCGGATGCGCCTGATAGATGAAATTGCGGCGGCCAAGGTGCGGAACGGTCCGATTGCACTCCTCATGCTGGGGATCGATCACTTCCAGGAAGTCAACGAGACCTTGGGCTATCAGCAAGGCGATGGAATACTCTGCGAGATCGCCGCCCGTATCTCGCGAGTGGTAGGCGACACGGCGAACATCGCCCGCATGGGTGAAGCGGAGTTCGCCATTTTGTTGCCGAACAGCGACGCCGGTGCAGCATCCCGTACCGCCCAGCGTATCCTGAATGAAATGTTGGAGCCGGTGGAGATCGGCGAGATCACGCTGGATGCCGGCGGCCGTATCGGAATTGCGGTTTTTCCGGGTCACGGTACGGATCCGGACGCCATCATCCGGCGGGCCAATGTGGCAATGCACCAGGCTCGCCAGCAAGGCCAAAGGCAGGCGCTCTACACCGGTGGCCGGGATCGCGAATGTGCCCGGCGATTGGCGCTCATTGGCGATATGCACCGTGCCATCAACAAAGACGAGTTGCAGTTGTATTGTCAGCCCAAGGTGCGTTTCTCCAATCGGGAGATTTGCGGAGCGGAAGCACTGGTACGCTGGCAACATCCGCAACTGGGGATGATCGCACCTGAGGAATTCATCGGCTTGGCCGAGCACAGCGGGCTCATCAGTTCGCTCACCGATTGGGTGATGCAAGCAGCCTTCCGTCAGAGCTATGCCTGGCGTGAGGCCGGCTTGCGCCTGCCGCTGGCCGTAAATCTGTCGGCGCGCGACCTGCGCGACCCCAAGCTGGTCGAGCGCGTGTGCAATCTCTTCGCTACTTGGGGGGCCGACCCCGAGGGAATTCAGTTCGAACTGACCGAAAGCGCGCTCATGCAGGATCCGAGAGGCAGTCTGGACACCATGAAGCGCTTGAAGGACCTGGGAATCGAGCTGTTCATCGATGACTTCGGCACCGGCTACTCCTCTCTGGCGTATTTGCAAAAGCTGCCAGTGGACGCGATCAAGATCGACAAGTCCTTCGTGCATGACATGCTCTCGGATGCCGATTCCGCCGTGATCGTGCGCTCGACCATCGACCTCGCCCACGACCTCGATATGGAGATCGTCGCCGAAGGTGTGGAAGACCGGGCCATCTGGAGCCACTTGGCGGCCCAAGGCTGCGACATCGCTCAAGGCTATGTGGTCAGCCAGCCTATTCCGACCGAAGCGTACGCCGAGTGGCGGTCGGCAGGCGCGTTCGAGCTTCGGATCGGGTGAGGCGCGAGCCGATCTTGCGCTCATCATGGGCAATTCCGGCTCGCTCGCTTTACAAAAACAGGTTACACCGCCATGAACACCGACTTGGATTCCAGGTACCCGTCCAGCGCCGCGTCCGGGGGCCGGCTGATCGCGGTAGCAACCGGCTACTTCGCCTTGCGTCCCGGCAGCCGGTTCCACCACTTCAGCGCCGCCTTCGTATTCGCCTTGAATCCGTAATCGAAGGTGGCGAACTGTTCTTCCACCGCTTCGGCCAGCATCGTTCCCGGACTGGCCGGCAGCAACTTCAGATAGGCATCGGCTTCGCCATATTCGCGATGGATTTCCATGCCGGCCTTGGCCGCGATATGTATCATCGTTTGGTTGGAAGAAAGACAATGCATGTACAGCGTATCGACATCTTCGTTGCGGCAGCGTATCGCGGCACGCTCGAACAGTCTTGAGCCGATGCCCATGCCGCGCGCATTCGACGCCACCGACACGCCAAACTCTGCGACTCGCGCCTTGAGCGTCGCATTGTGCAATATCGACGATGTTTCGCGCGGCGTGAAAGCAAGATGCCCGACCCCCAGCAAGGCAAGATTGGCATCGTAAACTCCAAACACCGTATCGCGCGAAAAGTCCAGTCTCTGTACGTAGCGCGTAATTAGTTCATCCGGCAAAATGGTACCGAATCGCAGCAAGCGATCACTATCGTCGAGCGCGAGAAAATGCATCAGCAGGCGCCGCCTGTCGCGTTCGGATAATTCCTTGACACGGACGACCGGGCGTTCGCCGGCTGTCGGGGAAGAGGTATTCATGTTTGGCGTCAAGCCTTCTAGATCGTTCGAATCCATATACGCTCCTGCAGACCTGGTTTGTGCAATGCACCATTGCATTGTAGGCCATATGATGGCAAGTCGCTGGAGACTACTTTGTATATACGTTCCGATTGAGCGTTATCAACCGGTGTGTTCGATGTTTTGTTCACGGTGTTACGTAAAACCCACAGTTGCCATTTGTCTTGCAAGGAAGAAAAATGCAACAGCTAAACAGCTACTTACCTAATTACCGTTAGAGGAAGACATGATGATGCTGAAACGACGCACTCTCCTGGTTGCACTTTTGTTCGGCGGAAGCATTTTTGCGGCAGCGGCGGAGGAGGGAGTTACCGATTCCGGCATCCTGATCGGACAAACCGTCGGCCTGACTGGCACGGTGGCCGCCCCGGTCAAGGAAATGAATGAAGGTGCGGAAGCCTATTTCAAGCAAGTCAATAAACAAGGCGGCATACACGGCCGCAAGATTGAAATGCGTGTGCTCGACGACAAGTTCGATCCCGCGCTCACTCGTGCAAACGCGGAAACGCTGATCAGGAAAGAGCGCGTATTCGCGTTATTCCTGGGACGAGGCACCCCGCATACGCAAGGTATCCTGCCTCTGCTCGAAGGCAATAATATTCCACTGGTGGCGCCCAGTACCGGCGCATCGGTGTTCCATCAGCCAGTACACCGGATGCTGTTCAATATCCGCGCCAAATATCAGGATGAAGTAGTGCGCGCGATCGAGCATTTCACCACCATTGGCATCCAAAGAATCGGTATCCTGCATGTCGATGATGCATTTGGCCAGGACGGACTGGAAGGTTTCAAGAAGGCGATGGACACACGCAAGCTTGCACCGACCGCCACCATCAAGTTTGCGCGGGTGAATCCGGACAACAAGGCAGCCGCGGCCGAAGTCGTCAAGGCCAATCCGGCGGCACTCATCATTGTCAGCTCAGCAAAAAATACGGTCGACGTCATCAAGGCCATTCGCGCCGCCGGCAGTCAGACCCAGATCATGACCTTGTCGAACAATTCCTCCGAGGCCTTTGTCAAGGAACTGGGTCCGGCCGGTATCGGTGTGGTGGTATCGCAGGTAACGCCAGCGCCGCACCTGGTTACCACGCCGCTGGGACAGGAATTCAACATGGCGGCAAAGGCATACGGCATTACGATTTCGTATCCCGCGATGGAAGGTTATATGAATGCCAAGGTACTGGTCGAGGGCCTGCGTCGCGCCGGTCCGAAATTGACGCGGGAAGGGTTCATCCGTGCGCTGGAGTCGATGCAGCGTGTGGACTTCGGCGGTTTGATGGTGACCTATGGTCCCAACGATCATACCGGCAGTGAATTTGTCGAGCTGACGATGATAGGCAAGGATGGAAGGTTTGTTCGCTAGAGCAGTTTCACTCTGACTTGCCAGGCGAGGCCGAGGCGATTTGCCTGTGGAACAAGGCGCGGCGCCGCGACATGGCGGGCCATGGCAAGGAGTCGCAACGCGGTGCCGCGGGCAAAGCGTCCGGCATCGACGGCACAGTCAGGGTGAAACTGCTCTAAACATGGTTGACGCCTGCCCTTTCCTGCAAGCGGGAAAGGGCAGCAAAATGCGTCCGGCACGGTAAGACGCACTCAGGCAATCTATGGAATCGCGTATCAGTCGACCTTGAATAGATAAGGACTCAATGTCTTGGCCGACATGGCAACATGATCTCCCGGCTTAAGCAAGGCAGCTTCGTCGTCGGAAACCAGCACTTCCAGAATTTCCTGCCCTACCAGCAGCGTCACGATATGCACGACTTCCTCCTGGCGCACGGCCAGGACTTGCGCTCGCAAATTGAGTTGTCCCGACAAACGGTTTTGCAGGAACACTTCGGCCGGCGAGCCGGACGCAAGAATGCGACCCGCTTCTAACTGCATCACATGCTGCGCCAGCTTGAATACTTCGCCGATGTCATGGCTGACCAGCAGCGTCGTCAGGCCGAAGCGGCGGTGCAGCGCAGCCAGCTCGTCCTGCAACTCGGCGCGCAGCCGCATATCCAGCGCGGACAGCGGTTCATCGAGCAAGAGCAGGCGTGGCCGGCGTGCGACGGCGCGGGCCAGCGCCACGCGCTGCTTCTGACCGCCCGACAAGGTGGCCGGCAAGCGCGCCGCCAGCTGCGTCAGGCCGGTCAATGCCAGTAATTCGTCGACCCAGGCATCGTCGCGCCGGTCGAGCGCATAGGCGATGTTGCCGCGCACGCTAAGATTGGGAAACAGCGCGTAATCCTGGAACAGGAAACCGATCGAGCGTTTTTGCGGCGGCAGATTGATTCCAGCCGCACTGTCGAACCAGATCGTGTCATCAACGACGATGCGTCCGCTTGCCGGCCTGGCAAGACCCGCGAGCATGCGCAGGATGGTGGTCTTGCCCGCGCCCGAGGGGCCGAACAGTGCAGCGAAACTACCGCTGGCAATACGGGTTTCGATCGACAGTTGCCATGATCCACCAGCGCCATGCAGCGTATGCGCGAGGGTGATATCTATCATTCAGCCCCCGGCCTTGACCAGCTTCTTGTTCACGATATACACGGTCAGAAGGATCGCGAAAGTCACAGTGAATAGTACCGCCGCATAGAAGTTTGCCGCCGCATAGTTCAGGCTTTCCACTTCGTCGTAGATGGCGATCGACGCTACCTTGGTCACTCCCGGGATATTCCCGCCTATCATCAGGATGACGCCGAATTCGCCGACGGTGTGGGCAAAACTGAGCACCACGCCCGACAGCAGCGCGGGCTTGATGTTGGGCAGCAGCACACGAAGCAGGGTGATCGTATCGGACTTTCCCAGCGTACGCGAGGCTTCCATCAGCGATGCGGGTAATGCCTGCAAGCCGGCCTGTATCGGATGGACCATGAATGGCAGGCTGAAGATCACGGACCCGATCACCAGGCCAGCGAAGCTGAACACCAGCCGTACATGAAACCATTGTTCCAGCCACTGGCCGAAGGCGTTCTGTGGACTAAAGGCCAGCAACAGGTAAAAGCCGAGTACGGAAGGCGGCAGTACCAGCGGCATGCTGATCAGGGTTTCGATGACAGGCTTGAAACGCGTGCGCGTGTTCGCCACCCAGTAGGCAAGAGGAATGCCGATCACGAGCAGGATCAACGTCGTCAGCGCGGCCAGCCGGAAGGTCAGCAGCAATGGCTCCCAGTCGTGGTTCATGCTTGCGGCTCCGGCACCAGCGTCATTTCATTCGCCTTGATGAGTGCCTCGACCGCATCGCCAGGCACGATGGCCAGTGCTTGTGCCGAGCGGGTGGTAATCAGGGAAATCACTTCATGTCCCCGGAAATCCAGTACCACCTTGCTCATCAGGCGTCCCTGTTCGATGGCGGTCACGCGGCAGGCGAGTCGATTGCGCATGCTGATCTGGCCGGCAAGGTCTTTTGCCAGCGAGACTTCGGCCTCCTTGAACAACAGGGTCACAGGCATGCCAGCTTGCCAGCTTGCCGTTTCATTCCCGGTACCGATCAGCATGGCGGTGAAGCACTGATCGGCGGCCACCGCATCGACCAGCGCGATGCTGCCGTGCCGGTCGATCGCGGCGATATGGCCGGGCAGTCGGTTCACGGCAGGATATATCCGTAACGTTCAAGAATGGCCCGCGCGCTTTTCGACAGCACAAAGTCATGAAACTGTTGCGCAAGCATCGAATTGTTTTTCTGGCCATGCTTAAGGATCACGATGCCTTGGGCGATCGGCTGGTAAACGTCCTTGGGCAGTTCGATCCACTTGCCCTGGCCTTTCATTTCCGGCGATACGACGACCGACTTGGCGGTGAAGCCGGCTTCGACTGCGCCGGAATGGATGTATTGATTGGTTTGCGCGATGCTTTCGCCGAACACCAGCTTGTGCTTCACGGCTTGCTCAAGTTGCAGAGACGCCAGCGCCTTCATCGCTTCACGCCCGTAGGGAGCGGTCTTCGGATTGGCAACGGCGATCTTGTTGACGCCGGGTCCGGCAAGGACGGTCTGCCAACGGTCCAGGTCCAGATCCTTAACTGTCCATAACACGAGGGCGCCATGCGCATACACTTTGGGCGGTGCGATGGCGTGGCCTTCCTTGTACAGCTTTTCCGGATACTCCATATCGGCCGACAGAAAAACGTCGAAAGGTGCACCGTTGGCAATTTGCGAAAAGAATTTTCCCGACGAGTTAAAGACCGGCTTTAGGTCATGACCGGATTCTTTCTTGAAGGCGGCTTGCAGATCATCGAATGCATACTGCACATTGGCAGCAACTGCCACCGTCAAGGTATCGGCATGCGCCATTGCATGCGAGAGGAACATTGCAGCGATAAAGAGACTAAAGCGGATCATGGAATATGTAGGTTCAAGTTGCTGGGCGGGCGACGTCTCATTGTGTTTGCATTTGCACTGCAGAGAGAGTGGCGCTGCGCATACTTGCTATATGGCACGCCATATGCCGGTCGATTGTATCACCGTTGTCACTATGGCTAGCCCCCTGATACGGTGACCATAAAGCGAAGGTGTCGGAGCCTGACTGACTGCAGCTTATCCTGTGTTGGATGCGATCCCACAATAGTCTTCACGCATACCTCACCGCCCTTGGCACTGGCCGCGATTTCAGCCCGCCGGCTGCCGATCTGGCCGGCAATGGTCAAGGATATGGCGAATTGGCACGCTCTGTGCGTTGCCTTCATCAAGCATCGCACGATGCCCGAACCGACTCTCAAACTTTTATATTATGGAGAATAGTGATGAACGCGCTGACGATTAAAGACCTGCCCGTAACTGAAGACCTGGATGAAAAGGCGATGGTGTCTCTATGCGGTGGCAGGGGGAGGACGCCGCAGCAAATACTTGCATGGGAACTCACCGGCAAGCCGGCGACATGGCAGGGATTGGTCCTCGGAGACGACGGCAGGTTATATCCGCCGATGATCTGACGGCCAACCGGCACGGGGCCGCCGGAGCTGCGCCTCTGCTGGCACAGTTCCGGCGTTCCCGGGATGAGGGTTGCTTAATCTATCGGCGTCCCGCGCAATCGAGCGACATCGATCGGTGATACCAGGTCCCCCTTATTCCCCCAGGCGGTGCGGATATAAGAAACGACGGCAGCGACTTCGGTATCGTCCAATGCGACTGAATATGGCGGCATGCCATAGGGGCGCGGATTTCCCGCTGTACTCGGCGGATATCCGCCATTGAGCACGATGCGGATCGGATTGACTACCGATTGCGCCGCCAGCGAAGGATTGCCTGCCAGAGCGGGATAGACCGATGGCGCACCTTTTCCATCTGCCTGATGGCATTCCGCGCAGTGCTGTTCGTAGAGTTTCGCTCCTTGCCGCAATATTGCCTGGCGATCGCCCGAGGTGCGGGCCGTCTCTCTATTCGCACCGCTTTTTGTCTTGGGTACGTCCTTCAGATACGTCGCCATCGCATGGATGTCCGTGCTCGTGAGATGCTGCAGACTTTCACTGACCACCTCGGCCATCGGACCGGATACGGCTCCTTGCCGGGAGACGCCGGTCTTCAGCAGATCTTCGATGTCTTCGACCTTCCAGTTTCCCAGCCCATGTCCGGCATCAGATGTCAGCGATGCGGCATACCAGTTCAGCATCGGGATCATGCCGCCGGCAAGATTGCTTTCGTTGATGCTACCTCCCATGGCATTTCGGGCGGTATGACAGGCCGCACAGTGCCCGAGACCCTGGACCAGATATGCGCCCCTGTTCCACGTCTGGCTTTGTTCGGCTTGTGACTGATACGTGCCGGGGGTGAAGTAGAGCGTGCGCCAGAAGGCCAGCAAGATGCGCTGGTTATAGGGAAACCGCAAATCGGGAGTCTTGCTTTCCTGCTTTACCGGCGCGACTGTCCGCAGGTATGCGTACATCGCATCCGAGTCTTCCCGCGTGACCTTGGTGTAATCAGGATAAGGGAACGCCGGGTAAAGGAAGCGTCCATCCTTCGACTTGCCGTTATGGAGCGCCCGCCAGAAATCGTTCGATGTCCACGTGCCGATGCCGGTATCCTCATCAGGCGTAAGGTTGGACGAATAGATCTTGCCGAACGGCGTGGCAATTGCCCGGCCGCCGGCATACGCTTGCCCGCCGCGGACGGTATGGCATGCCATGCAGTTGCCGGCGCGCGCAAGATAGGCCCCGCGCGCAAGCTGCCCGCTCGCATCCGTAACCGGCACACTTGCCTGGTCGCTGCCGGGTTCGTGCAAGACTTGAATGCCGATGACAAGAGCAGGAACAAGAACTATAGCGGCAAGAACCAGAAATAAGATTCGCTTCATATTGCATCCGTAACTATTGAGCACTGCCGCAAGGGATGGGCAGCTTGATCGACGCCGCCGGCGACGGTGCCATGTCGCCTGGTATCGGCTGCGAGGCTAGCCACGACGAAACGGCAGCAATGTCGTCCGGACTGATTTGCTTGCTGATCTGCGACATGCAGTCGGGCGCGGCAGCCTTGCGCGATCCGTTCTTCCAGGCGCCGAACTGGGCATTGAGGTAATCCCGCGGCAAGCCGACCAGACTTGGAATTGCCGGAAGAACGCCGGTAAGCTTTTGCCCGTGACATGCGATGCAGGCAGGGATGCTTTTTGAGCGATCGCCGGACATCACCAGCATCCGACCACGTTCCAGTATCGCAGGGGGGACATTGGCAGCCTGCGGCGGTGGATACGGAAGATGCAGGGCAGAGAAATACTGTGAAATCTCCATCAGATAGTCGTCAGATAAATGCGCGACCATGTAGGTCATCAGCGGATATTGACGATGCCCTTCCCGGAAGTTGATCAGCTGGTTGTATAAGTAACCCGCAGGCTTTCCTGCAATTCTCGGGAAGTAGCCGTCGCTGGTCGCGCGTCCTTCTTTGCCATGACAGGCGGCGCAGGCCATCGCACGCTGCGCAATGGTGTCGGGTACCTTGGCCTGCTGCGCTGATGCAAGTCCGCACGCCGACAGCAATGCAGTCAACACCAGCTTCCCCGACAGCGTCACAAGGCTGCGCGCTCCGACTCCGGCATGCGCCGCCCGGCCGTGAATTTTTATTAACGTTGTTTTCATAAGATCCGAATAGTGACGGAGTTGCCGCTGCTTCCGCTTCCCGATGTGGCTGAGCCTTGTGCGGCAGTTTTAATTTCGGAACGATTCTGCACTGCATCGGACGAGCATGACAGTGTCAGTAGGAGAGATTTTTTGCGTAGCAGTCCGAATCTGATCCTGAAAATTCAGCTGGCTGCTATGCGCTGCAAGCAGATGAAACGACGTCCAAGCGCTCAATATGGTTAGTGAACGGAAAAAGCACTATTGCTAATCGGTCAACCCACAACTGCTATGGTTTTTTTTCGCTGTACTGAATCTGTTTTTGACGGCGCCAAACATTGACAATCTGTGTGACAGAACGGCGAGCGCTGACAATTGCGTTTGCCGCCGCGTTGTGTGCAACACGCAATTGGCTGGTGAAGCCCTTAGGTGAGATCAATGTATCAATACGATGAATATGACGAAGTGCTGGTCAGAGAGCGTGTATCGGAATTCCGCGACCAGGTCGCCCGCAGATTGTCTGGTGACCTGAGTGAGGAAGAGTTTTTGCCGCTTCGCCTGCAAAACGGCCTGTACAACCAGAAGCATGCCTACATGCTGCGGGTGGCGATTCCGTACGGGGTGCTGTCGTCCGCACAGCTTAGAATGCTTGCCCATATCGCACGCAGATATGACCGGGGCTACGGCCACTTTACGACTCGCCAGAATATTCAGTACAACTGGATCAAGCTGGAAGAAGCGCCGGATATTCTTCAAGAGCTTGCCACCGTACAGATGCATGCGATTCAGACATCCGGCAACTGTGTGCGCAACATCACCACTGAACAGTTTGCAGGCGTTGCCGCAGACGAGATACTTGACCCGCGTCCGCTTGCCGAAATCCTTCGCCAGTGGTCAACGCTGAATCCGGAATTCGCATTTCTTCCACGGAAATTCAAGATAGCGCTCTCTGCGTCGAAAGAAGACCGTGCGGCAGTGAGGATGCATGACGTCGGCGTTTACATGCATCTGAATGCGGCTGGCCAGAAAGTCTTGCGCGTATTTGCCGGAGGAGGCCTTGGCAGAACGCCGATTCTCAGTTCGCAAATACGCGATGACTTGCCATGGCAACATCTGCTGTCCTATGTGGAAGCCATCCTGCGTGTCTATAACCGTTACGGGCGCCGCGACAATAAGTACAAGGCGCGCATCAAGATACTGGTCAAGGCGCTTGGCGTGGACGCTTTCGCTGCCGAGGTCGAACAGGAATGGCTGCATCTCAAGGATGGCCCCTCCACACTTACCGAGGATGAATACGAGCGGGTTGCGCATTTCTTTCGGCAGGAGCGGTACGAGCAGGTGGATGCGCACGACCCCACGTTCGAGCGGCAGCTCGCGGACAACAAGCGCTTCGCGCAGTGGGTAAAGCGCAATGTGCGGGAACATAAAGTTCCGGGTTATGCATCAGTGACGCTGTCGACCAAGCCGGGAGCCGGCGTACCGCCCGGTGATGTGACGGCCGAGCAAATGGAGCATATCGCCGCATGGGCCGATGAGTTCGGTCTCGGCGAAATCCGGATCGCGCATGAACAGAACGTGATTCTGCCGGACGTACGCTTACGCGATCTGCATGCGCTCTGGTATCGCGCTGTTGCACAAAACCTTGCCACGCCCAATCTGGGTCTGCTCACGGATATCATCGCCTGCCCCGGCGGGGACTATTGTTCGCTCGCCAACGCCAGATCGCTTCCGATAGCCGAATCCATTGCGCGGCGTTTCGACGACCTCGATTTTCTTTGCGACCTCGGTGAACTGTCGCTCAACATATCCGGCTGCATCAATGCATGCGGACATCATCATATGGGAAACATCGGAGTACTCGGTGTCGACAAGGATGGCGAGGAGTGGTACCAGGTCACCATCGGTGGCGCGCAGGGCAACGAGTCAGCGCTTGGCAAGGTCATCGGTCCCTCGTTCCGGGCGGAGGAAATGCCTGGCGTAATTGAACGGCTTGTAGAAACCTATTGCCAGGTGCGGGTGGAGGGCGAAGCTTTTATCGATACGCTCGCCCGGGTCGGAGCCGAACCCTTCAAAGCCAATGTTTACCATCATGCGGTATAAAGACAGATCAGTTTTGCGATGCCAAAGATAATCAGGATTAATGCAGGTGTTCCACAAGTGATGGACGACGACTGGGAGCTGGTAAGAGCGGCTGAACTTGCCTCCGCATGCGAGCCGCATCGCAAGATCGTGCCGCTCTCTTATTTTCGGAGCATGCTTGAAGAACATCGTCCATCAAATATTCAGGCGGTATGGATTTCCCCGGACGACGATTTTGAATCCCTCGTCCCTGAACTAAGGTCGATGAAAGTCATTGCTGTTGACTTCCCGACGTTTCGCGATGGTCGAGGCTACAGCGTCGCTACCTTATTACGTTCCAGATACCAGTGGGACGGAGAGCTGCGCGCGATCGGCGATGTATTGCGTGACCAGCTTAACTATATGCGCCGCTGCGGATTTGACTCCTTTGCCGTGCGTGCGGATAAGGACATTGACGATGCAATCAAAAGCTTCAACCATTATTCGGTGAAGTATCAGGGAGCGGTCGATGATCCGCTACCGCTGTTCCGACGCCGTGGCGGACTTTGACTTTGATTAAATTTACTTTTCGCATTCATCTCACATCGCCCTGGTCGGCGAGCACAAGGTACCAACATGTCAGACAAAGCTATCAACAAGGCAACCGAGCGATCATTCATGGCCACGATGGTGGCGATTGCCTGGTCTTTTATCGGCTTGCGGAGAAGGAAAGATTTTGACGAAGACGTTGCAGGAGGCATGAATCCTCTCTACGTTGTCGTCGGTGCGCTCATGGGAGCCGCCATCTTCGTGGCCACCCTCATCTTTTTCGTGAAGCTGGCGGTCTCTTGACAAGGCATTTCCGCCAACCGCGCGGGCAGTGTCGTATTTCACGATAATAGCCATATCAGATTATTATTGGCCGGGGAGAAACCTCGCTTGCGACTTTGCCAATCCGGGCACAATAGGATGGCCGGCAGCCTTTTTAACGATGCAGGGATTCCATGAAACGCTATGAATCGTTGGCTGAGGAAATTGCGCAGTCGATTCGTTTAGGAGTGATGAAGCTAGGCGACCGGCTTCCGTCGGTGCGGCAGGCAAGCGTCAGCCGGGGCGTGAGTCCTTCCACGGTATTCGAGGCGTATTACCTTCTGGAAGCGCGGGGATTGATCCGGGCGCGCGAGCGATCCGGGTATTACGTTATCGCAGGAGCGAAAGCAGGCCTGCCGGAACCCGAAATTTTTTTACCGCCGGACAACGAAACGACCACGGTCGATATCAGCGGACTGGTATTCGAAATCCTGGAATCCACCAAGACGCGAGACATCGTTCCTTTCGGGTCTGCCTTTCCCAGCCCGCTGCTGTTTCCACTGCCACGCCTTGCACGTTCGATGGCGTCCAGCGTACAGGAAATGGACCCATGGAGCACGGTCGACGATCTCACTCCCGGCAATGGCAAGCTGCGTCGCCAGATCGCACTGCGCTACCTGGCCGACGGATTGCATATACATCCTGATGAAATCGTCATCACCAACGGTGCACTGGAAGCATTGAATTTATGTCTCTCGGCCGTCGTTCGTCCCGGCGATGCCGTGATCATCGAATCGCCTACCTTTTACGGGGCCTTGCAGGCCCTCGAGGGCCTGGGCCTGCAAGCGATCCAGGTGCCGACGCATCCGCGCGACGGAATTGACCTGGCGGAACTGGCCGCTGCGTTGAAGCGCCATCAGCCCAAGGCATGCTGGCTGATGACCAATTTCCAGAATCCTCTTGGCAGCCTGATGCCGGATGAGAAGAAAAAGGCGGTGGTGGAACTGCTGGCATCGCATGAAGTGCCGCTGATCGAGGACGATGTCTACGGCGAACTTTACTTCGGAAACAAACGCCCGGTACCCGCCAAGGCCTTTGACCAGAAGGGCCTGGTAATGCATTGTTCGTCGTTTTCAAAATGCCTTGCGCCCGGCTATCGGGTGGGATGGGCGATACCCGGAAAATTTACCGAGAAGGTGGCGAGACTGAAGCTGACCCGCACCCTGTCCGCGTCGGCGCCGGCGCAGGCCGCCCTCGCGGACTACCTGACCAAGGGCGGCTACGACAAGCACCTGCGCCAGCTTCGTCATGCCTTGTCGGTGCAGCAGAGCGCAATGATGCAAGCGGTCATGCGTCATTTTCCCCCTGGTACGAAATCGACAAAACCTTATGGCGGTTATTTTCTCTGGGTCGAACTTCCGCATACCGTGAATACCCTGCAGATCCATCGGCAGGCGCTTTCGCTCGGAATCAGCATTGCACCTGGACCGATGTTTTCGGCGCGCCGCGAGTTTACGAACTGCCTGCGTTTGAATTATGGCCATCCCTGGAATGCGCAGGCTGAATCGGCGATCGCAACATTAAGCCGCTTGATTGCGTCGAATACAGGCAACGCCAGCCATTGATTTCAAACCGCTCCGCTTGGCCGCTGTCGCCTGAATCTGCTACGAACTCGTTAGCACATATTGATCACGCGAACAAAATCGAACACCGCAGCAGGCTTGAGCAAAACGTCAACGGCCCAGCTGCCGATGATCACGGCGGCCACTGCAAGCAGCACGGCATGTCGCCAGGAGTTGTCCATCGGTTTTCCTTTACGCCAGCGCGGCATTGTTGCGGACGATTTGCCGGTCATTGATGGGCACATGCAGCAGCGCTGCCAATAGACCGAGGAGTATCGAGCAGATCCACATCAGGTCATACGATCGCGTTGCATCGAATACCAGGCCGCCCAGCCAGACACCGAGAAAGGAGCCGATCTGATGTCCGATAAAGACAAAGCCGAAAAGCGTTGTGATGTATCGCACCCCGAACACCTGCGCGACGATTCCGTTGGTCAGCGGCACCGTGCCCAGCCAGCCGAAACCCATGATGAATGCAAATGTATAAATCGTTATTTCGCTGACCGGTAACAACAGGAAAACGGTCGTCGCCGCCGAGCGCAACACATATACCCAGGCGAGCAGATATTTTTTCCGAAAACGCCCGCCCAGCATGCCCCAGATATAAGTCCCGGCCACGTTGGCGAGTGCAACAAGCGATAGCGCAACGACGGCGGTATTTCCCGCCAGGCCTTTGTCGAGCAGATAGGCGGGAAGATGATTCGCAATGAAGGCGAGTTGAAATCCGCATACCAGAAAGCCGGCATTCAGCAGCCAGAACCCGCGATGCGCAAAGGCTTCGCTTAACGCATGCCGGAGCGACTGTTCCGGTTGACCTGTCCGCTCCTCGGACCGGTCATTGAGCATCGCCGACGCAGGCGCGGCCACGGTCAAGAGAATCGCCATGACGATCAGCGCACCCAGCCAGCCGAATTGCTCCATTGCGCTCTGGGCGCCTGGTACCATCGCAAACTGGGCCAGCCCTCCGATCGCGCCTGCCAGTCCAAGAGTGGACGCACGTCGCTCCGGCGTTACGATGCGACTCAACGCACCATAGACAACGCTGAACGAGGTTGCCGACAAGGCGATACCGATCACCAGCCCCCCTGACACGGCAAGCTGGAACGGAGTGCCGGCATGCGCCATGCAATACAGCCCGGCGCCGTATAACAGACATCCGGCGAACAGTACTCTCACCGAGCCGAAGCGGTCGGCAATCATGCCGGTAAATGGCTGGGCAATACCCCACACCAGGTTCTGCAGCGCGATCGCGAAGGCAAAGGCTTCGCGACTCCATCCGCGCTCGGTCGTCATCGGAAGCAGGAACAAGCCCAGGACATGCCGCACGCCTAGCGCAAGGCCCATGATGATGCCGCCGCATACAATGATGCCGAATGGGTTCTTCAAGAGTTTGTTCATTGTCCCACCTGTGAAAGCAGCATGGTTCTGACTTCCAGGAAATTGCCTTGCGCGCTCGCGGCCATCGCGATTGCCTCTTCCAGCCGATCATTGCCCCAGAACATCTCGTCGCCGACCAGGAATGTCGGTGCGCCGAATATGCCGCGCGCCCGCGCTATTTCGGTATTGCGGCGCAAACGCGCCTTGTTTTCTTCGCTCGTTGCTTGCCGGATGACGATGTCGGGCTCCGGCACGAGGGCTTCAAGCGCATGCCTCACGTTCAACACCTCATTGATGTCCAGGTCGTTCACCCAGTTCTGCACCATGACGTTTTTGCAGAATTCGGCAATCCATGGTTCGCCGGCCGAGCAGGCCGCCACTCTCATCGGCAGTACCGCAGCGCGCGGAAAGGCGGAGGGCTTGTTGAAGGGCAAGCCGTATTTCCGCGCTTGCCGCTCCATGTCTCGCCAGACATAGTTACCCTTTTCAGCTTGCAGGACGAATGGCGAAGAACTCCATCCCAATTCACGAAATATCGGCCCCAACAGAAATGGCTTCCACTCGAGCGCGACGCCCGCTCTGCGCGCCAGTTCTTCGATGCGCATGGTCGCCAGGTAACTGTAGTTGCTGCCGAATTCGAACCAGAATTCGAGGCGAGGCGGACTCGCAAGTGTGTGCGCCGTGTTCAATATGTTCTCCTGCTGTAATAGGGACGATGCGGCGTATGCACCGACGCGCTTTTCATGCAAGCAGGACGAGACAGCGCGCCTCGATGCTTTGGCGTGGCAAGGCGTCCGCCGGTGCGGTCGGGTCATCGAAGGCGCTATGGGGCGTCATGCGGGCAGGCTGGTCAAGGCGCGAGTCATAGGTCTTGAAGACGAGCATCTCGCCCGGCGTCATCGACGGGTAATAGAACCAGCGATGGGCATCCGAGTACCGGGCCAGGTAGATTTCGCCGGTGCGGGTCGGATAGATGAGGTCGCCTTCTACCCAGTCTTGTGAAGGAAAACTTCTCGCATCGCAGAGCGCCAGCGGGGTATCCATCACCGGATATCCCACCGGACGCCAGAAGTTCAGGATGAGAAACGGGGTGTCGGGCGCAGTCTCTGGCAGTACTGCCTGACACCGTTTCGGCCCGGATGTTTCGGTGTAATCGTTATGGACCCGGCCCAAGGCCGAAGGCCGCGTGCCGCCGCTATCGCGGCCGAACGAAGCGGTTGGCCTGGTCGCGTCGCGCCGCCGCACCAAGTGGTCGAAGACGACGGCCCGCGTTCCGCCGGTAAGCTTCAATGCGTGTTCTTCCAGCTCGCGATAGTAAATATTCTGTATCTGCCGCTCATCCTCAAACCAGGTTTGAGCGCTTGGCGCTGCCAGCAATGCAAAGCCATTCAACTGCAGCGAGAATCCGGATGATAGAGGACGGACATCATGGATCTTGCACTCGACGCGGTCATACGCGGCGTTTTCCCACGGCACTCCTGCGGGCGGCTGGAACATGTAATTGCATGGCCTTTTTCCAGTCGAAGCAAGGTAGCCGAGTTTTGCCGTAACGTATGGCTCATGAAGGTCGCGTTTCATCGGTAGTGCCTTTCCCGGGGTCTATTCCCTTAGAATGCGTTATCTGCTTTTCTGTTGCCCATTCTGGTTGACTGCGCATGGCGGCACAAACGCTGTTTTTGCATGACTCACATGAAAAAAACGCATGGATAACAATCTGTTGAACTTGCCGCCGCTGGATGCGATGCGCGGCTTTGTCGCCGTTGCAAGGCGCATGAGTATCACGCAGGCAGCCCAAGACCTGTGCCTGACGCAATCGGCGGTAAGCCGGCAGATCCAGTCTCTGGAAGAGCATTTCGGCACCGCCTTGTTCCTGCGCCGGCATCGCGCGCTCATCCTCACCGAAGCTGGGGAGCAATTGCTTCGCATCGCGTCGCCATGGCTGGACCGCCTGGGAGAATTCGACCGGTCCTTGCGCCAGAAACAACGCATGCGTCCCGTCACGATAAGCGCCAGCATTGGCGTCACATCCTTATGGTTGTTACCGCGCCTTGGTGCATTTCAGGCGATGCACCCGAATATGGATATCCGTGTCGCCGCACATAACCAGTTGTCGGACCTGGAGCGTGATGGCGTCGACCTGGCGATTCGCTACTGCCGCGAAGCCCAGGCGCCGCGTGGGGCGCTGCGTCTGTTTGGCGAGCAGATCGTGCCTGTGGCTAACAAGGCAATTGCTTCGGCGGCGTTCAATGCACCGGGCGGTCTGCTGCAGCAAGTTCTGCTCGAATACGACGAGCGTGCCCGGCCCTGGTTGCGCTGGGAAGACTGGCTGCGCGCCCAAGGCATGGATCCTGCCGAGGCGAAGGCTTTCCTGCATTTCAATCAATACGATCAGGTGATACAGGCAGCGCTGGAAGGCCATGGCGTTGCGCTGGGACGCATCGCGCTCCTGCTGCCATGGCTGAAGGATGGGCGTCTGGTCACCTATCCGGGCAGCGACATTGAAACAAGCGATTACGCCTATTGGTTGATCGAAACCGCGTCCTTGCGGCCCGAGGTAGAGGTTTTCCGCGACTGGATCCTGGAAGATGCCGTGCGCATATCCGAGGATATTGTTCGGCTGAGGTAACTCTTATCTTGCAGGGCACTCAGTCGCCTGCGTCCATCTAATACCAATCAAACATGGGATTGGTATTAGATGGTTATTGATTGGATCGCTGTAACTGCATCGAGACAGCGAACCGTTCAGATGGATGCACACTGACGGACATTTCAAATACTTGCCCTCCCGCGTCTTGATACCAACGTATGATTTTCAAGGCCGGTGCATTCGGCTCGGCCTGAAGCAAAGGCGCCATATTTTCCGGTACTGCTACCGCACGGATTTCCTGACGAATCTGGGCAATGCGACGCCCGTAGCGCTCCTCGATCATTGAGCTAATCAGGGTATCCGGCGACTTCCGAATTAATTCCCCAATCTCGGCGTACGCCGGTTCGATATAGACGTCCGTCCATCCAACCGGCGGCCTGTCATTCGCATCAATGCGCAGGCTCGATATCCGCAGCCACTTGCTCCCACTGTCGCAGGTCAATTCCTTGGCTAACGCTCCCCGAATTGTCGTCTCTTCAACGGACAACACCTTCCTGATGTGCTCGCTGCCGAACTGCACCAGATCATCTATCGAGGAAAGCGTCGGCCGAAATTCATTGGTAGGCCGGACTGCTTCCACCCGTGTGCCCACATTCTTACGCCGGGAGACCAGGCCCAGTTGCTGGAGTTCGTGTAATGCAGCACGAATAGTGTGACGACTCGTTTTGTAGTGGTCACACAGTTCCATCTCGGTCGGCAACAGCGAACCGACTGGAAATTGACCAGCGGCAATGCCTTCAGTTAAATGCCGCGCGATGTCTGCGTAATGGAGTTTTGTTGGAAGTTTCATAGGTGCAATAGGCATTTTAGTACAAATAATCGCTTGCACCATATGTCCGGACATATTATATTTGATATGTCCGGACATATTAACGGCCTGTTGAGGCCGGACCACATTCCTACTACTACATATGCGAGACATTCATGCTCTCAAACACTCAAGCATCCGCAAGCACCGTCGTCGATTCCATCCTGTTCCGCGATGCCTTCGGCACGGCCAACATGCGCGGCATTTTTTCTGATCGCGCTCTGATTCAACGTTATATCGATGCCGAAATTGCTTTGGCGAAAGCCGAGGCCCGCGTCGGCGTAATTCCGAAAGAAGCTGCCGACGTGATCGCTCGCGAATCAAAGATTGAGCGCATCGACTTCGACCATATGCGTGAAGAGACGGATATCGTTGGTTATCCGATTCTTCCTCTAGTGCACCAACTGGTGGAGATGTGCGGTGACGCTGGCCGTTACGTGCATTGGGGCGCAACGACTCAAGACATCATGGATACGGCAGTGGCGCTGCAAGTTCGGGATGCCCTGGATGTCGTAGAAAGCGACATCCAGGAATTACGGAAAATTCTTGCGGACCTGGCGGTCACGCATCGCGACACCCCTATGGCGGGCCGTACGCATCTTCAACAAGCGCTACCCGTCACCTTCGGATACAAAGTCGCTATCTGGCTGGCCATGTTCGACCGCCATCAGCAGCGTCTTCAGGAAATGCGTCCACGCGTCTGCGTTGTTGAGTTTGCCGGTGCGGCTGGTACGCTGGCGTCGCTTGGCGAGAAAGGCTTTGACGTACAGCGAGCGATGGCTGAAGAGCTCGGCCTCGGGGTGCCGGCAACTACCTGGCATGTGGCACGCGACGGCTTTGCAGAAGCAGTCAACCTCTTGGCACTGGTCACCGGTTCATTGGGAAAAATCGCTGTTGACATCATGATCATGGCATCCACCGAGTTCGCCGAAGTGTACGAGCCATTTGTAAAAGGCCGCGGTGCTAGCAGCACAATGCCCCAAAAGCGCAATCCGATTTCCAGCGAATTGATGCTTGCCGCGGCAAAAGCCGTGCGCCAGCACGCAGGTTTGATGGTGGATGCGATGATTCAAGACTTCGAACGTGCTACCGGCCCGTGGCATGCGGAATGGATCGCGATTCCGGAAAGCTTTATCCTCACCGCAGGTGCGCTGCATCAGGCGAAATTCGCCCTGGGCGGACTTATCGTCGATACCGATCGCATGAAAACCAACCTTGGGATCAGCAAGGGCCTCATCGTTGCCGAAGCGGTAATGATGGGAATGGCTCCCCATACCGGGCGACAACAGGCGCATGACATCGTCTATGACGCCTGCCGTTCTGTGAATGAGAAGGGAGGCACGCTGGCCGATGCATTAATGGCTATGCCGGAAGTGACCAAGCATTTTGACCGCGCCACGATTGAGCGCCTGACTGATCCTGCGAATTACCTTGGCCTGGCTCCGCAAATGGTTGATCGAGCCATCGACCTGTCAAAGCGTCTGTAATTCAGATTCCGCAGTAGAGGAAACATCATGAGTAATGAAGCGATGCGGGCCGATTACGCGATTGCCCCGCCAAAGAAATTGCCTTGGTATCGGAAACTCGGCATGCAGGTTCTGCTGTCGCTAATCCTTGGTATCGCAGTTGAACTGGAAGATGGCAACCTTCTTCCGGAAGACATGAGCGACGCCAACCTACATCCGGCTGGAATCCAGCTTCGATAGTTGTAAAGCATCACAAGCCTTTTTACTTATTCCGTTCCAATTCAAGGAGACAACGATGTTGAAGAACGCCCTTTTTGCTTCCGGCCTGATCGCGCTCGCGAGTACTGGTTATGCCTATGCCCAAGAGTATCCGGCCAAGCCGATCACGATGGTCATGCCTTATTCCGCTGGTGGTCCAGGAGATACGCTGGCGCGTCTGGTGGCGCAGAGTATGACTAAAACGTTGAAGCAGCAGGTCTTGATCGAAAACGTTGCCGGTGCCGGAGGGACGATTGGGTCCGGTCGTGTGGCGAACGCTTCGCCGGATGGCTATTCGCTTCTGATGATCCATGTCAGCCACGCAACCAACCCGGCTCTGTATCCAAAGCTGCGATATGACTCCATTAAAGACTTCGAGCCAATTGGCCTGGTTGCCGATCTGCCTATGGTTTTTGTTGCGAAGAAGGATCTGCCGCCAAAGGATTTTAAAGGACTGATTGATCACGTAAAAACCAACAAGGACAGGGTCAACTATGGCCATGCCGGTACTGGATCAGCTTCGCACCTTTGCGGCTTGTTGTTCTTCAGCACAGTACAGACGACCGTGACCACTGTGCCGTATAAAGGGTCCGGCCCGGCAATGAACGACATGCTGGGAGGGAACGTCGACTTCATGTGTGACCAGACAGTCAATGTCGTATCTCATCTAAAATCCGGAAAGATCAAGGGCTATGCTGTGGCGAGCAAGGAGAAGTCACCCGCACTGCCGGATCTGCCAACCGCCAGTGAATCGGGTCTTCCGGGTTTTGAGCTGAATATCTGGTATGGGGTATTTGCGCCAAAAGGAACACCGAAACCTGTCGTAGATAAGCTCGTTGCAAGCTTGCAGGAGGCCATGAAGGATCCGACCGTGAAAGCACGGTTCGCAGATTTGGGCGCAACACCAGTATCTGCCGAGCGTGCCAAACCTGAAGCCCTACGCACGCTGCTGAAGTCGGAAATTGACAAGTGGGGGCCGATCATCAAGAAAGCAGGAGTTTACGGCGAATGACCCGGTAAAGATTACCGTGCTTTCGATACTCACAAGATGAAACAACGCTGGAGAGCCCTTGCAAGTCAATGGCTCTCCATTTTTACATTCACGGAAAAACTATGACGGTAATTTACGTCGAGGACGTCGTCGACAGCATTGCGGATGCGCTTCAATTCATCAGCTACTACCATCCTGCAGATTTCATCGATGCACTCAAAGACGCGTACGAGAGTGAGGGAGGGGCGGCAGCGAAGAACGCCATATTGCAGCTGCTGGTCAACAGCCGGTTAAGCGCAATGGCAAAGCGGCCGATTTGCCAGGACACTGGCGTCGCGCATGTATTCCTTGAAGTCGGGATGGAAGTGCAATTTTCCAACCGCCTTGGCGGGTTTCTTCCGACCATTCAGCAGCTTGTAGATGAAGCCGTCCGGCGAGCCTATCTGAGTGAAGTGAACACCTTACGTGCGTCCATGGTGTCGTCGCCGCTCGGGATTCGAAGTAATACACGTGACAACACGCCAGGCATCGTTCACGTTGAAATGGTGGCCGGCGCGCGGCTTGGCGTCACGGTCGTTGCCAAGGGTGGCGGTGGTGATGTCAAGGCACGGTTTGCAACATTAAACCCAAGCGACTCGCCCGCTGATTGGATTATTGAACAACTTCCAGGGATGGGCGCCGGATGGTGTCCGCCCGGTGTTCTCGGGATAGGGATTGGCGGGAGCCCGGAACAGGCGATGCTGCTCGCGAAGAAATCCTTGTTCTCGCCGATCGACCTGCATCAGTTAAGGGAGCGAGGACCAGTAAGCCCGGTAGACGCGCTTCGCCTGGAAGTCGCCGAGCGTGTCAATGCGCTCGGGATCGGCGCACAAGGGCTGGGAGGCCTAACGACAGTGCTGGATGTGAAAGTAATGGAGGCACCATGCCATGCCGCCACTCTGCCAATCGCACTCATTCCCAATTGCGCGGCAACCCGACATATCCGTTTTTTCCTCGATGGTAGTGGCCCGATGACGTTTGAACCGCCAGACCCCGGTATCTGGGATGGCATTCCGGACATGCTGCCAACTGACGGCGGCATGCACGTTGATCTCGACACGTTGACCAAGATCGAGGTCGCCCAATGGCGAGTCGGGCAGACGCTGCTCTTGTCCGGCAAGTTGCTTACGGGAAGAGATGCCGCGCATAAGCGGCTCACTGACATGCTGGCCGCTAACGAACCGCTTCCGGTTGACCTGAAAGACCGTGCCATCTATTACGTCGGTCCTGTGGACCCTGTCGACGGTGAAGCGGTAGGATCAGCCGGACCTACGACGGCAACGCGAATGGACAAGTTCGTCGCACCATTGCTAGAGCAGACTGGATTGCTTGTGATGATCGGAAAAGCGGAACGAGGTCGAGCCGCACGTGAGGCAATACATCAACATGGCGCCGCATATCTTGTTGCAGTAGGTGGAGCAGGATATCTGGTTTCGAAGGCAGTCCTGTCGGCGCGTGTGATTGCCTTTCCCGATCTGGGAATGGAAGCGATCTATGAGTTTGAAGTCCGCAATATGCCAGTGACGGTGGCCGTAGATGCAGCCGGGGGAAACATTCACAGCGTCTTTAATCTCGTTAAGGTCTGAACTGCAAGATAATCAGGGCAGGGCCTACGGTAGTCTCGCGGATCAGCTAAGCAGGTAAACAAAACTTCCTTGACATTACGCGACACAGTCAAAAATCTTCGGATAGAACGCCAGAGGTTTGCAGCGTTTTGGCATTCGACGGTCCTGTGACGTAATCGATCAACGACGCGATCTGTTCATCGATCGAGGTATATTGCTTGTTCGCGCAGATGGCGTCCTTGCCCTGGCCCCACAGTGTATCCAGCGGAGTGCGTTCCGGTGCATGTTTGGGCAGCCATAGGGACGAAAAAGACGCCAAAAACTGAACAGCGGCTCCCACTCATATTGAAAGCGACGTTTCTTTATGGAAGTGTCCGAAATACGTCTGTACGCCTTTTCTTCTCATGCCTTCTGCGCGGTCAAACTAGCCGGATAACAGCAGCTTTAATCTCCACTGCTATCCAGATCACACTTTGCTTTAAATAGCGGATTGAGTTTAATCTTGGATGCCGAACATAATTCGATACCATTCCGCCCCCATGTCGAATTTTTATGAAGATAGACCTTTTACGGAGATAATTGTCTACATAGACGTCCGCATCGACGTATATCTATCCATGGCGAGCGTGGCTAGGGAAGGCCTCCATCGCATATTTTACAAAAATGGTTGGAGGTCCCCTTTTCGTCGTACGCTGGTTTAATGCATGTGTTGTCCGCCATTAATCGCAATATTGGCTCCGGTAAGGAACGCTGCCTCATCAGATGCCAGATAAGCGACCAGTCCGGCGACTTCTTCAGGCTTGCCCAGGCGAGACATCGGAATTTGCGGAATGATCTTCGTATCCAGTACTTCCCGAGAAATCTCCCTTACCATTTTCGTGGCAATGTAACCAGGCGACACGGTATTGACGGTTATCCCCCTGCGTGCCACTTCCAAAGCTAACGCCTTGGTAAAGCCATGCATACCCGCCTTGGCAGCTGAATAATTGGTTTGCCCGAAAGCGCCTTTTTGGCCATTCACAGACGAGATGTTAATTATTCGGCCCCAACCACGTTCCATCATCCCATCGCATATCGGCTTAGTCATGTTGAATACGGAATCGAGATTGGTCTTCATCACTGCATCCCAATCAGGCTTGCCCATTTTCTTGAATGTCGTATCGCGCGTGATTCCTGCATTGTTGACCAGGACATCAATCGGTCCAAGTTCCTTGGTAATCCGATTGATGCATTCCTGTGCGGATTCATCATCTGCTACATCACAAGGGTAAGCACGGAAACCGAAACCGCCGGCTTCCATGTCCGCCAACCATTGCTGGGACTTAGTATTGCCTGGCGAGTAAGTGGTGACCACTCGATAACCCACTGACGCCAACTTCATACTGATGGCTTCTCCTAAGCCTCCCATTCCGCCGGTCACTAATGCGATCTTTGTCATGATGCGTCCTTTTCAGTTAATGTGTACCTTCAAATATTTTTTGATGTGACTTCGTATGTGTTACAAGTCTCACGTCGCGCGCTGGCTAGCTCAGTCACTGCAATGCGGTCGGAGTCCGCTTGACCGGTTGCTTTTCTGATTTACGCGCGACGTTTTCGTTGGAAGCTGGAGGCTCTTTATCGGGCATGCTGGTCGATCGGAACATTGTATCGGTCCATCGTTCGTATCCTGAAACCAGTGTATTTAGTGTTGCGTAAAACAGCGGGCGGGTAGTCTCATTACCGGCCAAATTCGTTCGTGTCGCCTGATCGAAGGCAGCGGCGAACTGTTGTTGCAGCTCCTTGCTATGGGATGCCAAATCAGCCGCGAATTCGCTGCAAGCTAAAGAAAAAATGTCTGCAACAGAACGTGTGTACAGCGTTGCCGCTTCCACATTCTGTTTGATGTTCGCTGCAGTGAGCGAAACGCGTTCTTGCGGATCTTGTGTGGAAAGAATGCGTCTTGCCGCCGCATGAGCGCTATCCCAATTGACGGTCGCTGTCTGCAGATTGACCTTTGCAATCTGCGTGCTGGTCTTCACTACCATACGACTGCTTGACGCAACTATCGTCATCTGTGCTTCAATGACGTTCCGGGTAACCGGAAAAAGCGGTTGATCTGGCGTGAACAAATTACTCTCCTTTTTTATGTTGTTGATAAATGGTGACCGGAACAGGCGGGGAAATGACTTTTTTATCTGTCCGGGGTGAAAAGCAATAGTGGGGTCGAAAAGCCTCGATCCTTCGGGGGCATAGAAACAGCACTGGGATGGGAACGCGCATGTAGAAAATGTCCATGGCTCGTGCAGGCCAAATTTTGGATCGCTGCACAATTGACCCCACTCATGGTGTGTTCGTGATTCAGGTAACAGTAGAGTGATAGGTAAACCAGGAAGGACTTCATAATCATGGCCAAGCCAGATTTCGACAGTAGAACTGGCAAATGCAATATGGTTGGCACGGTCAAGCAATATTGTGAACGGCTGCGTTATATCGATCGCCATGGGTGCCACAGAACACATTGATCCATCGTGTCCATTAATCTGCATAGCTGTCCCCTCGATTTAGCCGGGCCATCGCAAGCTGCTCGAGAGTGCGGCGAAGCGCTTTCAATTCATAGCTCTTATCGAAAAAAGCATATGCGCCTGCATTGATGTAATGCCGTCGATAAATGTCGTCGGCATAGTTAGACACCACGATGACCTTTGTGTGGGCATAGCGCTCCATCGCCAACTGCAGAACCGGAGCCCCGCATTCACCGCGAAGTTGAATGTCAAGCAGAACGACGTCTGGTTGATTTTTCGCAATGCCTACGAGAGCGGCCATCACATGACCATACTCGCCGCATAACAACAAGCCCTCGATCTTGTCGATCATATGGCGCCATACCCCACATACGGCATCGGAATCCTCAACCACCATGACGCGAAGCATGGTCTCTCTCGCGACAAGCCATTGACTTAGATGGTGATCTTCCGATCCGCGGGTTTCAGGTTTTTCGACGGGTAAGCAATACCAGGGCGCGCTGTGAATAGAAGTGCCTAGTTCCTGCATGTCTCATTGTTTATATGTTTTTTTGAAAGATCAGTATTGCGACCTTTCCTTCGCTCATCTATCAGCGAATGTGCATTTTGATGTCATGTAAACGTTGGTCCCAGACTGTAGGAATTTGCTTACCGTGTGACGGAAAAGGTAGTTTGCAACTTTGTGTTGAGAATAATCAAAAGACGAGGCCGGTTTCAAACGAACTGCGCCGCCGCCGTGAGTCCTTGCGTACTGAAAGATGCGGGGCAAAATTGGCATGCGCGCCGACGACCCACGGACTTTGGAGTGTTTGATAGGTGATGAGGTTACACACCGATTGTGCGAGTCCGGAGCGTATGGGTCACATTTTTAGGGAGACAAGGTTCACGGCCGCATAGGTCCGCCTAAATCCCGCATAAGGGCGCGGGATTCGTCGCTCAAAGCAGCTGCATTACCGTTGAAAATGATGCTGCGACAATGCGCCTCTTTAATCAGTCTGGATACACTAAGGGCCCGTCCAGGAATAAGTTGCACATTTGTGGTGGCCGTAGCGGGCGCGCTGCGGCGTTACCCGCCGCTGGCAGTGCTCGCACTGCGGCGCGTCGGGCGCCTTGCATCGCATCCCGCTACGACCACCAAAATGCACACCTCATTCCTGGACGGGCCCTAAGCCTCTGATCACATCAGAAGGCCATTCTGACGGGCGTATTGCGCCATTTCTGAATTCGTACTTAGTCCAATCTTTTCCAAGATTCGTCGACGGTAAGTAGTGACCGTGCTTGCACTGAGATGGAGCGTGTCGGCGATCCGGACAAGGCTTTCGCCGGACGCAATCAATTTCAATACTTCTAGTTCACGATCAGAGAGTGCTTCGAAGGAAGTAAGAGCTTCGCCGCTGATCATGCTGACAAACTTTTCGGCAATGGTAGGACTGATATATCGGCTTCCCGCAGCAGCCTTACGAATGGCTGTTTCGAGGACCGCCGCCGGGCTTGTCTTCGACAAATAACCGGAGGCACCGAGTTTAAACGCGCGCAGTGCATAGACCTCTTCCGAGTACATGCTCAACACCAAGACGGCCAGCTTTTTATGTTCGGCACGTAGCAGCCTGAGTAGTTCGAGTCCATTCTTGTCTGGTAACGCAATATCTACCAGCGCGACATCAAAGCCGTTGGTCTGCGCAATCCGCAATGCGGTATGCGCATCCTCGGCTTCGGCAACCACTTCAATATCATGTGCCGAGTTGAGCATCAGGCGCACGCCGCTGCGAGCAACGGTATGGTCGTCCACCAGCAGGATTCGGATCTTCTTAACAGACATGGGGACTTTGCAATGGTAGCTTAAGCATCAGGATGGTCCCCTGTCCCGGCATTCCGGTAATGACGAATTCGCCACCGAAGTACCTGACCCGTTCATACATACCGCGAATACCCCATGATTCCCTTTGCGGAAAATTATCGGTATCGATTCCTTTTCCGTCGTCTTCCACTTCTATGATAATGCAATTGTCCTGGTACCCGACGCCAATTCTGACTTCTGATGCGTTTGCATGGCGAATGACATTGGTCAGCGCTTCCTGAACGATGCGAAACAGCATCGTGCTTCGCTCTGTATCAAGCTCGATGTCAGCCGCCGTTCTGGTAATCATGCATTGGCATGACAGTCCGGTTTGTGTAGCGATGCGGTCCGCGTACCACTCGATGGCTGCCCAGACGCCGAGCTGATCAAGTACGCTAGGACGCAAGTCGGAAATAATCCGACGGACTGATTCAACCGCGCCATCGATGAAATGGGAGGCCTCAATGAGAAGCTTGTCAGGCGCCATGCCGGCGTCTTCGGCGTTCTGAATTGCGACAGTCAGGTAGGCCTTCAGCCCGGTAAGCACGCCGCCCAACTCGTCATGAATTTCCCGTGCAATGCGTTTTCGCTCCTCTTCCTTGAGTTTTTGCTGGTGTGCTGTCAGACGCCTCAAATCGTCGTGTGATTGCTGTAATGCCCGCTCAGCCAGCTTGCGTTCAGTAATGTCCATAAACGAGCCAATCATCGTGACGAGCTCTTGTTTCTCATTGTAGACAGGATGGCCCTTGCTGAGCACATAACGCACAGAGCCATCGGGCCGGATAATTCTTTTTTCGATGTTATACGGTAGTCCATGCTTCCTGGTCGCTGCCACGGCGGCTCGTGTTGCTTGTTGGTCATCAGGATGCACGATACTCAGTGAGAACTCCAGATCGAGCTTTCGTGATTGCGGTTCCAATCCACATATCCGATAGAACTCGTCCGAGCAAGTAAGCTCTGCGGTAGTAGCATCGATTTCCCAGCTTCCAAGATGCGCAACGCTTTGGGCATGGGTAAGTACGTACTGCGTGTGCAGCAGCTCTTTCTCGCTGCGCTTGCGCTTTTCCACCTCATCCTTGAGCTGCACATTTGCCTGCGTCAGCGCGTCCGTTCGCTGGATCAGTAGACGTTCATGATCGCGAAGTGCTTCTTCAGCCCTTTTCCGCCGTTCTGCCTCGGCCTTGAGCGCATAAGTTTGATGCTGTAACCTGACGAGTGTCAGGTGGCCTTCCTCTGTCACGCATTCGCCGTACTCTGCTTCGGCTGGGCATACACGCGAGTGCAAATGGCAAATGTCATTGATGGCGCGGGTATGTTGGTCAGCTGGAAACACGCTTAAGGGATAACCACAAAGCAGTGTAAAGGAATAATGTTTGGCCAATCCGTTCCATAACTCTTCAACACGAATGGCCGCATCGTGTTTTCCTTGCTCGCACAGCAAGGCCACCATTTCACCGAACGCACGTACGTGCCTGTCGGCGCCAGCGCTAAAGGAGTTTATTAAATGGCCGATGACTTCATTGAATCGTTGCTGATCTGGCCAGCCATCAATCAGTATGCTTGGCAGCACCTTGTCTGCATCAAGAAAAAGACAGTGCCTTTGGTCGTGAAGCATGCTGGCCGCAGACTCGCCAACTTCTTTTTTTAGGCGCTGGCGGAGAGCGGCAAGATGCGGCTCAGTGGCAATAAGAATAGCGAGATCGCCGGTCAAAAGACCACTGCCAATAAATGCGGAAACGGAATCTAGAAGATGGTCCTCATTCGCATAAAACTGAACGATGTGTTTACATGTATTTTTATCCGGAAGGTCATCCATATGCATTGGGAAGGTACGGAACAACCTTTGTTGGTACAAAAGAATGATGATTTGGTAGTGTTAAATTCTACATCAGCTTGGTCGCTCTACAGAAATCTTATCACCAGAGTCAGTATTCTGGGTCGAATAGATATTTGCCCTTTAACGTGGTCTTATAAGAATTCATCCTAAGGCTTTACTGAAATCCGCATATCTCTTGGTGGAGTCCCGGTTTTATGGGGGAACGCCTTTTGTCTTTTCGGGTTTCAACGTTAACGCAGCCGCAGTAGCGGAATGCTCGTCCAATGCGCCTCGGCAGTCTTTCTGCATGCGCTCTCCACCATCTCCCGAAAATATACTCGATTCGCCAGTCCCGTAAGCTCATCGTGCTGCGCTATACGACGCATTGCCTCCTCCTGTTCGAGGCGTCGAAACGGCAAGGCAACCAGAATGCCTACAGCATTCGCGAGCCTCCACAGTTGCGCATCCTGCTGGCGTTTCTGGACACTATAAAAATTCGATTACGCCAAGTCCATGCTGCTCCACATCGCCCGAACCATATGAAACGGGCGGGGATAGCCGCATTCAAGTCCACACGCGTGGGCACCTTGCCTTCTCAAGAACGTATAGTCGTGTGCCATATCCTCAATCCACTCCGTCTGATTTTCAATCCATACTTTTCCGACAAAGCCTTAGTGAGTACGAATTGATCGTCGCGTGCTTTCGATGGCAAAGATGTAGAGGTTGTGATCTGCGTGATACCAATATTGGCGGCAGACGAGGCGCTTCGAGAACCCGTGATTCGGCCCCCAGCAGGCCCCCGTTCCCAACCGCAGGAACTAGTGAATCTGTGGTCGATCTTGATCACGTCAACCGGCCATTGCATCAAGTGTCTTAGCGAGGAATACCCCACCCCGAAGTCATCGATAAAAAACCGAAATCCTCTGTTCATCAGAAGATCAAGCTCGGAAATTGATTTCTCCGGGTCTTGCATCACGCTGCTTTCAGTAACCTCTATCCCTAGCCAGTCCGATTCCGCGTCCCAGGTCTTGAGAAGAGAAATCAGACTTTCAGAAAGGTCCGGTTCATTCAGATTGCGTACCGACAGATTGACGGCCTACGGGATACGGATGCCTTGCTTACTCCACTCGTGATACTGACTCAATGACTACCAAAAGCGCAACTTTTCTTCTTCCGAAAAGGTACTAATCTTCTGACGGTAAAAGTCGCAGTAAATGGTGGTGAGTGGGATCGACACGCCAGTGTTGATGCGAATACTCAGCAGCTGGAATTGAACGAGTCGGGGGCAATGGCTTCCTACCCCGTCTCACGACAGCCCCATCAAAAATGTGTAGTTAGGTTTGTAGGTGCCACCAAAAATTGCGGTCGGGCGTAATGTAAATCATTGAAAAATAAAGAGTAATTTCCTACATCAGAATGATGTCGTACTGCTCCTGATGATAGAGGTTCTCCACTTGCAGTGAAATCGGCTTGCCAATGAAATCGCCCAGCATTGCCAGATGCTGTGACTCTTCTTCCAGAAACATGTCGACCACGACCTGGGATGCGAGGATGCGGAATTCACGCGGGTTGAACTGCTTTGCTTCGCGTAGCAGTTCACGCAGGATCTCGTAGCATATGGTGCGCGCAGTCTTCACCTGCCCCTTGCCGGAGCAGGCGGGGCAGACTTCGCACAGGATATGCGCCAGCGATTCGCGAGTGCGCTTGCGCGTCATTTCGACCAGCCCGAGGGCAGAGAAATTCGAGACCGATACCTTGGTGCGGTCGCGCGACAACGCCTTGTTCAATTCGGCCAGCACCGCGCTGCGGTGCTCGGTATTCTCCATGTCGATGAAGTCGAGGATGATGATGCCGCCCAGATTGCGCAAACGCAGCTGGCGCGCGATCGCATGCGCGGCTTCCAGGTTGGTCTTGAAGATCGTGTCATCGAAATTGCGGCCGTTGACGTAGCTACCGGTATTGACATCGATCGTGGTCATCGCCTCGGTCTGATCGACGATCAGGTAGCCGCCTGATTTCAGGTCGACGCGCCGTCCGAGCGCGCGCTGGATTTCTTCCTCCACGCCGTACAAATCGAAGAGCGGCCGTTCGCCGGTGTAGTGTACGAGCTTGGACAGCACAGACGGCGTATAGGTATTGCCGAATTGCTGCAGCATCTGGAAATTTTCGCGCGAGTCGATCTGTATCGTCGCGGTTTCGTCATTGACGAAATCGCGCAGCACGCGCTGAGCCAGATTCAGATCCTGATACAGCAGATTCGGCGCGGGCCGGGTCTTCGCTTGTTGCGTAATCGTGGCCCAGGTCTTGCGCAGGTAATCGACGTCCATCTGCAGGTCGGACTCCGATGCTTCCTCGGCCATGGTGCGGATAATGAAACCGCCTTTTTCTTCCGCCGGCAGCAGTTTTTGCACACGGCTTTTCAGCTGCTCGCGCTCGGCTTCCTTTTCGATGCGCTGCGAAATGCCGATATGCGAATCCTGCGGCAGGTAGACCAGCATGCGACCGGCGATAGAAATTTGCGTCGACAGGCGCGCACCCTTGGTGCCGATCGGATCTTTGATGACCTGCACCATGATCGCCTGGCCATCGTACAAAAGCTTTTCGATGGGGGTGGCCGGCGTATTCGAGTTGTCGTGCGGCCGCGCTTCCCAGATATCGGCGACATGCAGGAAGGCCGCGCGTTCGAGCCCGATGTCGATGAACGCCGACTGCATGCCGGGCAGCACCCGAACCACCTTGCCGAGATAGATATTGCCCGCCATGCCGCGCGACAGCGTGCGCTCGATATGGAGTTCCTGCACCGCTCCCTGGAGAATCAGGGCGACCCGTGTTTCCTGGGGAGTGATATTGATGAGGATGTCTTCGCTCATGGACCTGTCAGCCGATATTCAGAGGTTACAAGCGAACCTGGCAAGCGCGTAGCGATAGGCCGGCATGCAGCCATGGCCGTGCGATCGACATGGTTCGTGTTATGAATGCATTCCAAAACGTGCGGCGCCAGGTAGCAATAGTGTCGTCTGTTGCTTGCGCAACGGGGCTACCGCCACGCGTTTTGGAATGAACGCATCAAACATCCGTTCAGCGGACCGGTCCCAGTACCGGTATGCCTGCCTGATTCAGCAGGCTTGCCGTTTCATGCAGCGGCAAGCCCATGATGCCTGTATAGCTGCCCGCAATATGCGCGATGAATACCGAAGCCAACCCCTGTATGCCGTAGCCGCCGGCCTTGTCATAAGGCTCAGACGTCGCGCAGTAGGCGCGGATCATGTCTTCCGATATCGGCGCAAAACGCACTTCGGACGTTTGCAGCGTCTGCCAGTTGTCTTCGTCACGGTGCAGGGCGACGCTGGTCAATACCTGGTGCGTGCGGCCGGAGAGCGCACGCAGCATGTCCATCGCGTCGGCCTGGTCGGCGGGTTTGCCGAGGATGCGGCCGTCGATGACCACCGTGGTATCGGCCGCCATCACCGGGCGAATCGGCAGCCGGCGCATCATCATCATCTTGGCGGCGAATTCCGCTTTTGCGCGCGTGACGCGCACGACATAGTCTTCCGCCTTTTCACCTGGATGCACGTCTTCGTTGACTTCCGGGCCGCGCGGCGCGGCGTCGCGCAGAAGCAGCAATTCGAATTCGACGCCGATCTGGCGCAGCAGCTCGCGACGGCGCGGGCTCTTGGATGCGAGGTAAATCTTGTAGTCTGCTGGTTTCATGACGCAGTATTCTTATACTCGGTGATACGGATGATTCTGGGTGATGGACCATGCGCGATACAGTTGCTCCGCGAGGAGCACGCGCACCATCCCGTGCGGCAGGGTCAGGCTCGATATCCTGACCAGCATGTCGGCCGAAGCCTTCAGGCCGGCATCGAGCCCGTCGGCACCGCCTATCACGAATGTAACATCCCGGCCGTCTTGTTGCCACTCCGTTAGAAGTCGCGACAGTTGCATCGTCGTAATGTCCTTGCCGCGCTCGTCCAGAGCGACAATGCGCGATGCCTTTGGAATCGCCGCTTCGATCTTGGCGCGTTCCAGCGCCATCACGGTTTCGGCAGTCTTGCTGCCGGAGCGCTCGACCGGCTTTATTTCCTTGAGCTGGATACGGCATTCCGGCGGCATACGCTTGGCGTATTCGGCAAAGCCGTCTTCGATCCAGCCCGGCATCTTGTGCCCGACCGCCGCTATGACAAGCTGCATGACGACTTATTCTGCCGCTTTCTTGGTACTGCGTTTGGCCGCCGTTTTGCGCGGTGCGGCAGTCTTGGTGGCGGCGACTTTTACAGTCTTGCCGGTAGGCGCCTTCGGTGTCCTGGTGGACGCGGTTTTGGCGGCTGTTTTCTTGACGGCGGTCTTGCGGGCCGGTTTCTTGGGTTCGTCGTCGACCGTCGTCTGGCTTGCGACCAGGTGGCGCGAACGCTTCTTCGGCGCTTCTTCTGCCATGTCTTCGGAAGCAGTACGCTTGGAAATACGTTTGGCTGCGCCGAACTTGACTTCCTTGTCGCCCCAGATTTCTTCAAGACGGTAATACTCGCGGATGGCCGGCTGCATGATGTGTACCACCATGTCGCCGAGGTCGACCAGTACCCATTCGCCGGTGTCTTCACCTTCGATACTGACGATATGGCCGCCTTTTTCCTTGACCTTGTCGCGTACCGATGCGGCCAGGGCCTTGGTTTGTCGATTGGAGGTGCCGGAGGCGATAGCGAGGCGGTCGAACATGCTCGTCAGATGGATCGTGTCGTAGACCCGGATGTCCTGGGCCTTGACGTCCTCAAGGGCGTCGATTACGGTGGATTGCAGTTTTTTGATGTCCATTAGCTTGTATAAAGATGATGTTGTTGGAGATAGTCTAGCACCCCGGCTGGAACGAGCGCGTGGACGGGCTCGCCATGTTGAAGTGCTGAACGAATTTGCGTGGCTGAAATATCGTATGCAAGCGTGGAGGCCAAGTAGGCTAAACCATGCGGCGTCGTGCGAATCTGTTCTGCGCTCGCAAGCCGGCGTGAAAAGGCGCGCGCAACTTCCGGCGCCAATTGCGCCATGTCGAAGCCGGGACGCGAGGCGGCGCAAATATGCGCATGGTCGAACAGCGACTGCCATTCTTTCCAGGTATGCAGCTGCTGCAACTGGTCAGCGCCGATCAGAAAGGCGATCGACACGTCCGGACCGAGTTCTGCACGCAATGTCTGCAGCGTGTCTATCGTATAGGTCGGCGTCTGGCGCCGGATTTCCTGTTCGTCGATGATCAGCGGAACGGAAAGATGTGCAAAGGCGATGCGCAGCATATCGATGCGCTGTGCAGGCGTTGCACGTAATGCCGATTTTTGCCATGGATTACCCGCCGGCAGCAAGCGCAGCTCATCCGGAGCGAGCAGAGTGGAGAAAAAGTTTCCCAACGCCACATGGCCGTTATGTACCGGGTCGAAGCTGCCTCCCAGCAATGCGATGCAGCGGTTTATACCCATTCGCGCGGCACCAGAAAATCGGAGTACAGCGCCGCTTCCGGCGTACCTGTTTCCGGTGTCCAGTCATAGCGCCATTTCACGATGGGCGGCATCGACATCAGGATGGACTCGGTCCGTCCTCCAGACTGCAGGCCGAACAGAGTGCCGCGATCGAAAACCAGATTGAATTCCACATACCGTCCGCGACGGTATGCCTGGAAGTCGCGCTCGCGTTCGCCATAGGGCGTGTCCTTGTGTTTGGCCAGGATGGGAATATAGGCATCGATGAAGCGGTCGCCGACGTTTTTCATCATGGCAAAACTCTGTTCGAGACCGAGTTCATGGAAGTCATCGAAGAAAATCCCGCCCACGCCGCGCGGCTCCTTGCGATGCTTGAGATAAAAGTAATCGTCGCACCATTTCTTGAAGCGCGGATGCAAATCGTCTCCGAAGGGGGCCAGCGCGTCGCGGCAGCTTTGATGGAAGTGACGGACATCGCTTTCATCGCCGTAATAGGGGGTCAGATCCATGCCGCCGCCGAACCACCATACCGGCTCCTTGCCTTCGGCGCTGGCGATGAAAAACCGGACATTCATATGCACGGTCGGCGCATAGGGATTGCGTGGATGCAGCACGAGCGACACGCCCATCGCTTCCCACGCGCGCCCGGCCAGCTCCGGCCGGTTCGCGGCGGCGCTCGGCGGCAAGGCGGTGCCGCTCACATGCGAAAAACCGACACCGCCGCGTTCGATCACATTGCCTTCTTCGAGAATGCGGGAAATGCCGCCGCCGGCGATCGGCCCTTCGCCATGCGGACGTTGCCACTGGTCCATGAGAAAGGACTTTCCGTCGACTTGCTCGATGGCGGCGACGATGCGCGCCTGCAGGTCGAGCAGGTAGGTTTTGACGTCGGCCGAAGTAAGGGATGTTGTCACGATCTTGTGTTTGTTCGTTATGTGCTCGCGCTGGGCGCAGTCTTGTTTTAACACTTATGGCGGATAAGCGCGCATGAAAGCGGCTGTACGGGTCGCTTTGACAATCCGGTCGGGCGCGTTAGCAACTACCCAGCCTCATGCCCGGACATATGCAGCGGCGAAACGCGACGCTGAAAGAAAACAGCGGCACGGTCATCCTCGGGATGGCCGTGCCGTATCGTCAGACCCGTGTTGATGCAGACTTATCCGTGGCGCTTCAATGCGCGCCAGCCGATATCGCGACGGAGTTGAGCGCCGTCAAAATGGATCTGTTCCACCGCGTCATAGGCATGCTTCTGTGCCATTTTGACATTGTCGCCAAGACCGACGACGCATAGCACGCGTCCGCCCGAAGTGATCAGCTTGCCGTCGGCCATCGTCGTGCCCGCATGGAAAGTCACGCATTCCGGGTTTTCGGCCGGGATGCCGGTAATTGCATCGCCCTTGCGCGGCGCATCGGGATAGCCGGCGGCGGCCATCACGACACCCAATGCGGTGCGGCGGTCCCATTCCAGTTCGACTTCGTCGAGCGTGCCGTTGACCGCATGTTCCATCACGGTCACCAGGTCGGTCTTCAGGCGCGCCATGATGGGCTGGGTTTCCGGATCGCCCATGCGGCAATTGAATTCCAGCGTTTTCGGATTGCCCTTGTCATCGATCATCAGGCCGGCATACAAGAAGCCGGTGAAGGGAATGCCATCCTTGCTCATGCCCAGTACCGTCGGGTTGATGATTTCGCGCATGATGCGCGCGTGCAGCGACGGCGTCACGATCGGCGCCGGGGAATACGCACCCATGCCGCCGGTATTCGGACCTTCATCATTGTCTTTCAGGCGCTTGTGATCCTGGCTAGTCGCCAGCGGCAGCACATGCTTGCCATCGACCATGACGATAAAGCTGGCTTCCTCGCCGTCGAGAAACTCTTCAATCACCACGCGTGCGCCGGCATCGCCCAGTTTGTTATCGGACAGCATCATGTCGACTGCGGCATGCGCTTCATCGACGGTCATCGCGACAACCACGCCCTTGCCGGCAGCCAGGCCGTCAGCCTTGATGACGATGGGAGCGCCTTTCTGGTTGATGTACTTGCGTGCCGCCTGCGGATCCGAAAACGTCTGGTAATCGGCGGTCGGAATGCGATGCCGTTTCATGAAGGACTTGGCGAAATCCTTCGAGCTTTCGAGTTGGGCGGCTTCCTTCGTCGGCCCGAAAATCTTCAGGCCCTGTTCGCGGAAAATATTGACGATGCCCGCCGCGAGCGGAACCTCCGGACCCACGACTGTCAGCGCGATATGTTCCTTGATCGCAAACTGCGCAAGCCATACCGGGTCCGAGATGTCGACATTTTGCAGGCGTGGATCGAGGGAAGTGCCGCCGTTGCCCGGCGCCACATAAACCATTTGTATCCTCTCGGATTGTGCAAGCTTCCAAGCCAGGGCATGTTCGCGGCCGCCTGAACCGACTACCAGAATTTTCATGAGAATCTTATTGCGTTATTGAATATTGCCTGCAGGGCGGCGTGCAGGTCATGCGTCGCCGCCATGGCAGATAAAGCCGGATATCGTTACCATTCGCGTTACTTTTCGCGTCACTCTTCGATAATGGCGTTGGTATAGACCTCTTGCACATCGTCGAGGTTTTCCAGCGCGTCCAGCAATTTCTGCATTTTTACCGCGTCGTCGCCGGCAAAGACGGTTTCGGTTGCCGGCTTCATGAGGATTTCGGCCATTTCGGCTTTGAAACCCGCTTTTTCCAGCGCATCCTTGACTGCGGAGAAATCGTGCGGCGGCGTGATCACTTCGATACCGCCTTCGTCGTCGGTCAGTACATCTTCGGCGCCGGCTTCCAGCGCGGCTTCCATCAAGGCGTCTTCATTGGTGCCCGGCGCGAAAAACAGCTGGCCGCAATGCTTGAACATGAAGGCGACCGAACCTTCGGTCCCCATGTTGCCGCCGAACTTGGAAAATGCATGGCGTACCTCGGCCACGGTGCGCACCCGGTTGTCAGTCATGCAATCGACGATGATGGCTGCACCGTTGATGCCATAGCCTTCGTAGCGGATTTCTTCATAGTTGGCGCCATCCAGACCGCCGGTACCGCGCTGGATTGCGCGATTGACGTTATCTTTTGGCATGTTGGCGTCAGCCGCCTTGTCGACAGCCAGGCGCAGGCGGGGATTGGCGGCGATATCGCCGCCGCCCAGGCGGGCCGCGACCGTGATTTCCTTGATCAGGCGTGTCCAGATCTTGCCGCGCTTCGCATCGGTCGCGGCTTTTTTATGTTTGATATTGGCCCATTTACTGTGTCCAGCCATGGCAAATCTTTCTTGGAAGTGAACGAGGGAGGGCAGGGCGCAATGCATCGGCGCGCATCCGTCGCCAAAATAATCAAGTGCCAAGCCGAAAACCAATCTACAATTTTACCATACCACCCCCGGTGAAATTTCCCTGAAGGACAGTCCCACATGCCCATCAAACCCTTGCTGATCGCCAAACACCAGGATATCGACCTTGCCTTGTTGCCCAGTCTGGCCAACCGCCACGGGTGTATCACCGGTGCGACCGGAACCGGCAAGACAGTAACGCTGCAGGCCTTGGCGCAGGCGCTGTCGGACATCGGGGTGCCGGTCTTCATGGCCGATGTCAAGGGCGATCTGTCGGGCCTGGCCAAGCCGGGTTCGGCAACGCCACGGATCAAGGAAAGGCTGGACCTGCTGACGCTGGAAGAACACGCCTGGGCCGCCTGCCCGGTCACGTTCTGGGACGTGTTTGGCGAAAAAGGCCATCCGGTGCGCGCCACCGTATCCGACCTGGGACCGCTGCTGCTGTCGCGCATGTTGAACCTGAACGAGGTACAGCAAGGCGTCCTGCAACTGGTATTCAAGGTCGCCGACGACCATGGATTGCTGTTGCTCGATTTGAAAGATTTGCGAGCCATGCTCCAGCATGTCGGCGAAAACGCCGCCGAAATCCAGACCGAATACGGCAATATCTCGGCGGCCAGCATCGGCGCAATCCAGCGCGGCCTGATCGCCATCGATGAACAGGGCGGCGACCGCTTCTTCGGCGAACCCATGCTCAACATCGACGATTTCATGCAGACCGATGCGCGTGGCAAGGGCGTCGTCAACATCCTGGCGGCGGACAAGTTGCTGCATTCACCGCGTCTGTACGCGATTTTCCTGCTATGGATGCTGGCCGAACTGTTTGAGCACCTGCCGGAAGTGGGCGATCTGGAAAAGCCGAAACTGGTGTTTTTCTTTGACGAAGCCCATCTGCTGTTCGATGAAGCGCCCAAGCCGCTACTGCAAAAGATCGAGCAGGTGGTCCGCCTGATCCGCTCCAAGGGCGTCGGCGTGTATTTCGTCACCCAGAACCCGCTGGATATCCCGGACACGGTGCTCGGCCAGCTCGGCAATCGCGTCCAGCATGCTTTGCGCGCCTATACGCCGCGTGATCAGAAAGCGGTGCAGACCGCGGCTGAAACCTTCCGCCCGAATCCCAAACTGGATACCGCGCAAGTCATTACCGAACTGGGGGTTGGTGAAGCGCTGGTTTCTTTCCTCGACGAAAAAGGCCGTCCTAACATCGTCGAACGTGCATTCATCATACCGCCGGCATCGCAGATCGGGCCGATTACCGATGTTGAACGCGATGAGTTCATCGCCAGCTCCATCATTGCCGGCGTCTATGAAAAATCGGTAGACCGCAAATCGGCCTATGAAAAACTGAAAGGTCGCGTCGCCACGCAGATGCGGGACAAGGAAGAAGTACAGCCCGCCAAACGTGGGCGTGCATCCTCGTCCGCCACAGCTGCATCACGGCAAGATGCGGAACCTGCTCCGCAGGAAGGCGGCTCATCGTTCGGTGATTCGGTGCGCGATGCCATGGGCGGCCTGTTCGGCAGCGGTGGCGTTGGCCGACGCAAGGATACGATGGTCGAAGCAATGGCGAAATCGGCCGCGCGCAGCATTGGATCGCAGGTCGGTCGCGAAATCATTCGCGGCGTGCTCGGTTCCATCATGAAGCGATAGTGCGAAACGCTTCACCTTCGGATTGCATATCTTTGCCTGCGTCGAATGCGGCGCTGCCATCCGGAGTTTTTTCATAAAACCGGCGAAGGTCTTTTTCGCTGCAGGTAAGAAAATTCCGCACGGCGTAAAATTGCGGAATGCCTTCCACTTCCTTTTCCGCACCGGATCGTCGCGCTTTCTTGATCGGCCTGGCGATCGCCATCGCGGGAGCGGTTCTGTTCTCGGCCAAGGCGATCGTTGCCAAGCTGCTCTATCGTCACAACATCGATGCAGTCACGCTGTTAGCGTTTCGCATGATGTTTTCGATGCCATTTTTCGTCGCGGTCGCGATCTGGAAATCCCGTACCGAGCCGTCTCTTACGAACGGCGAGTGGGTCCGCATCGTGCTGATGGGCTTGCTCGGTTATTACCTGTCGAGCTTTCTGGATTTCCTCGGCCTCGAACATATCTCCGCCGGCCTTGAGCGCCTGATCCTGTTTCTGACGCCATCCTTTGTACTATTGCTGTCAGTAGCCTTTCTCAAGAAGCGCATTACCGGCCTCGAATGGCTGGCGCTTGGCACCGCGTACCTGGGCACGGTGCTGGTGTTCTTGCACGATGTGCGGCTGGGCGGATCGAATGTTGTGCTGGGCAGCGTTTTCGTACTCGGCAGCGCCTTCACTTATGCGGTATACCTGCTGATGTCCGGCGAAATGGTGCGGCGCGTCGGTTCGATCCGACTGGTTGCATACGCCATGTGCGTCTCAAGCGTGGCCTGCATCGCGCAGTTCTTTCTGCTGCGGCCGGCTTCGATGCTGGTGCAACCGATGGAGGTCTACGGCTTGTCTTTGTTCAACGCTGTATTCTGTACCGTATTTCCCGTATTCATGACCATGGTGGCAGTGTCGCGTATCGGCGCGCCGACGACTTCGCAAGCCGGAATGATAGGACCGGTTTCAACGCTCTTCCTGGGTGCGCTGATCCTTGGCGAACCAATAACGGGCATACAGCTTGCGGGCACGGCACTGGTGCTGACCGGAATTTATTTATTATCGAAAAAACGCGCATAGGAGAAATCATGGACTTTGGTATTGCAGGCAAACATGCGCTGGTATGCGGCGCCAGCAAGGGACTGGGACGCGGTTGCGCGGAAGCGCTTGCGGGCGAGGGCGTGCATGTCACACTGGTGGCGCGCACCGTGGAAACCCTGGAAGCCACCGCGGCGGAAATCCGGCAAAAGACCGGGGTGACCGTGAATGCGGTCGCGTGCGATATCACGACGCCGGAAGGCAGGGCAAGAGCACTGGCCGCCTGCCCGCAGCCGGATATCCTGATCAACAATGCCGGCGGGCCGCCGCCCGGCGATTTTCGCAAATGGGAGCGCGACGACTGGATCGCCGCGCTGGACGCCAACATGCTGACGCCGATCGAATTGATCAAGGCGACGGTCGACGGCATGATAGCGCGCCGCTTTGGGCGTATCGTCAATATCACGTCCAGCGCGGTCAAGGCGCCGATCGACGTCCTTGGACTGTCCAATGGCGCGCGTTCCGGCCTGACCGGCTTTGTCGCCGGCATTGCGCGCAAGACCGTCAGTCATAATGTGACCATCAACAATTTGCTTCCGGGCCAGTTCGACACCGACCGCCTGAAAAAGACGCTGGGCGCGGCTGCCGCCGCATCGGGCAAGGGCATGGACGAGGTGATGGCAGCCCGCAGCCAGCAGATACCGGCGCAACGCTTCGGCAATCCGGCAGAATTTGGCGCGGTTTGTGCATTCCTGTGCAGTGTGCATGCCGGATACATGACCGGACAGAATGTGTTGCTGGATGGCGGAAACTATCCAGGTACGTTTTAGTGTTAATGCTCGCATCCGATGTGTACCATCGAAGCTTGGCCACTTTCGACAACGAGTTTTCCATAGATAGAGGAAGCAGTGAAAAAACGTATCGCACTGATTGCACATGACAAGAAGAAAGACGACATGGTCCAACTGGCGTCCGAGTATGCCGATCTGCTCAGGCAGTGCATCCTGGTCGCCACCGGCACCACAGGCAAGCGTTTGCATGACGAAGTCGGTCTGACCGTTGAGCGCAAGCATTCCGGGCCCGTCGGCGGCGATTTGCAGATCGGCGCCGAACTGGTCGAGGGCAAAATCGATTGCGTGATCTTTCTGCGCGATCCGATGACGCCGCAGCCGCACGAGCCTGATATCAATGCGCTGGTGCGCGCCTGCGACGTGCATAACATCCCGTGCGCAACCAACGTCACTTCTGCCAGGATGCTGCTGTCGCAGATCGTTCCGCATCATCATCATCACAACTAACTCGATAACTGGAGCAAACATGGTCAAGGCGATTCGTATCAATTCCGTCGGGGGTCCGGAAGTCATGGAATATGTCGACGTCGAGGTAGGCGATCCCGGTCCCGGCGAAGCGCGCGTGCGCCAGGCGGCGTGCGGCCTGAATTATATCGACGTGTATTTCCGTACCGGCGCCTATCCCCAGCCGCTGCCGGCCGGCCTCGGCATGGAAGGCGCGGGCGTGGTCGAAGCCGTGGGCGAAGGCGTCAAGCACCTCAAACCGGGCGATCGCGTCGCCTATGCGGGACGACCCACCGGCGCGTATGCGGAAGCGCGCGTGATGCCGGCGTCGATACTGGTGAAACTGCCCGAGTCCATCGATTTCGAGACTGGCGCCGCGATGATGCTGCAGGGACTCACCGTGCAATACCTGTTCCGCCGGACGTTCCCATTGCGCGGCGGCGAAACCATCCTGTTCCATGCGGCCGCCGGCGGCGTCGGCCTGATCGCCTGCCAATGGGCGCGCGCGATCGGCGTCACCATGATCGGTACCGTCGGTTCCGATGAAAAGGCGGCGCTGGCGAAGGCGCACGGCTGCACGCATACGATCAACTACAACACCGAAAATTTCGTCGAACGGGTCAAGGAGATTACGGGTGGCAAGGGCGTGCCGGTGGTGTATGACTCGATCGGCAATGACACCTTCATCGGTTCGCTCGATTGCCTGTCGCCGTTGGGCATGCTGGTGAGCTTCGGCAGTGCGTCGGGTCCCGTTCCGCCGTTCGGCCTGAATGAACTGGCATCGCGCGGCTCGCTGTTCGTCACACGGCCTACCCTGTTTACGCACACGGCCAAGCGCAACGACCTCGAAGATATGGCAGCCGATCTGTTCAGGATGCTGGAAAGCCGCAAGATCAAGATCGACATCAATCAGCGCTATGCACTCAAGGATGTAGCGCAGGCGCACCGCGATCTGGAAGCGCGCAAGACCACCGGTTCCACCATCCTCGTGCCATGAAACCGAATGATCCGCATGACAATCCGATGAACCATCCCGACGAACAGCCGACGGGCGCTGAAGGCACGCCGAAATTCGGCCGCCTGCTGCTGGTTCTGATCGGCGCGGTGCTGCTGGTGGTGGCGATCACGCTGGCCTCGGAAGCGATGTATTCCTGAGCCCGCATTACGCCGGTTGATCGCGCACGCCATGAATGATCCAACTTCCAGCCGCGCGAATCCGATGCACGCGGTCCCAGCCAACCGTGTCGCGCTGCTGCATGCGCTGGCGTTTGCCGCTTTGCGACTAAGCGTGGCACAACTGGATGAATTTTCCGTGCGGTTAAGCAATGCGCTTGCCGCACACACATCCGTACTCGAAGGCAATGCAGCCATCGCCTGCAGGCATGCGGCAGTCAATCTGGATGCTCATCGCGCCACCTTTCACAAGTTTGTTGCCGAATGCCTGCAAGAGTCGCTCCTGCAGGCTGCGCAATCGACCGCCGACCACGGCATGGCGCCTGTTGCGAGCGGTGCGATGGATTTATCCCTGCTGAATTTTGAAGCAATGGAATCGCGGGTCTTGCTCGACAACCTGAGTCAGGCACTGGATGCATTCCATCGCGATAGCCTGACGGCGCTCAGCCTGCGTATTGCCAGCTGGCTGGATTCGGATGCCATCGGCATTGCGCAAAATCCGTTTCGTTCGGAAATTTTTTTATGCGGTGTCTCTGCCGCCTGGCTTAAGTTCGACCATGGCGGCGAGGCCCATCGTATCGTCATGCAGCAAATGCGTCCGGAAGTTTTTCTTTCGCTCGACACTATCTGGCAGGAACTGAACGATGAATTGGTGTCCAGGGGCGTGTTGCCGGACCTTGAAACCACTTATCGCAAACGTATCGTCGACATTGATATGGCGACCCCGTCCATCGATGTCCGGCTGCGTGCCTGGCTTGCCCCGGAAGGCGTACTCAACATCATTGATGCGCGCGTGACGGCTTTGATGGAGCGTATGTGCGTGCATCTCTTGCGCAACGAAGCCATTCCGGAGCGTGTGCGTAAGCTGCTCTTCCGCATGCGCGACCCCTTGACCCGACTCGCGCTTGTCGATACCGCCTTCATTTTAAATGAGAACCATGCGGTCAGACGGCTATTGCAGGAAATCATGGATGCCGGCCTGGGCGATGACGCGACAGCCGCGCCCGGCCACCTGCTGTATCGCATGCTGGAAAGTATCGTTACGCGCACAGAAACAGCGGTTGCCGCGCTTGCTGGCACAGCCATTCCAGAACAATCGACATTCGAGGCATTGGGCAAGGAGCTCAAGGCAACGGTGGAACAGTTCCACCGACGCGTGCAGCCCAAGCTTGCTGCGCAATGCGAGCAGGCGGTGCGCGAAGAAGAGCAATCCCATGCACATGCGTTGGCGCGGGCCGATGTGTTTGAAAGAATAGAAAACGGCGAAGTTCCAGCATTTCTGGAGGACTTTCTGCTTGGGCAATGGACGCGCGTGCTCGCATTCGGACATGGGGCGCGAAACACCAAGCCGGATGTGCTGCCCATGGTTCTGAACGTCATGGACGAACTGGTCTGGAGCGTGCAGCCGAAAAGCGAGCTCGACGCGCGCAAGGATCTGGTCAGTCGCTTGCCGAATATGCTGGCGATGCTCAATGCCTGGCTCAATGTGATCAAGTGGAACGGTCCGGAGCGCGATGCATTTTTCACAGATCTGGCCGAGCGGCATGCCGGCACCATGCGCGCGCCGATCGCCTCGTCGCCGCGCCAGAAGCTGGAACTGCGTATGAATACGGTGCAAAAGGCAAGCGAGCATCAGCTTACGCGTCGGGCACGCGAACAGCAGCAGGCAGCACTGGTCGGCTTTACGCCGCTGCTGGATCGGCTCGGTCCCAAAAGCTGGATGGAATTCGTGCGCAACAACGGCACACGGGTCAATTGCCGGCTGTTATGGATAAGCCCGCAACGCGGCCGATTCATCTTTGTCGTACCGGCCACTGAAGTCTTGTTTACGCTCAGCGATGAAGCGCTGGCTCAGGCGCTGCATGCCAACCGCGCCAATGCCATTGCAAGCAATACCTTGATCGGTCGCGCGTTCGACGACGCGCTGCAAGATCTGGGGATCAAGTAATGCCCGGCGCAAGCGACAACTTGCGCGGATTTATAGCGCTTACTTCTCCACTTTGAGTTCCACCAGATGCGGGACGCCGTTCTTGCCGGGAAAATCCGCAAAGGCGCTGCGCACCATGTAGGGCATGATCGCGGCCAGGGAAGGGTTCGTACCTTCGCTCATGACGGTCGTTTCATACAGTTTCTTGCCGTCGGCCATCTGCGACAGGGCAATGCGCAATTGGCGCGTAAAGAGTTGATATTGCGATACACGATGCTCGACAATTGGCGGCGAGAACCAGAATGGGTCGTAGAACGGCCCGTGGAATGGGCTGTAATAGCCACGCCATGGCGGACCGTACCAATGGGGATTGAGGATTACCGGATAGACTTCGCGCACATCGCGCCCGGAGATGCTGTAATTCAGCGATGCCTTTAGTGTCGGCTTGGTCGCTGCAGGGGCTTCCATGAAGCCCAGGCGGCCTAGTTCGGTACGGACCAGGTTTTCATAGTTACGGTATTCCAGGCTGTCATTCTGTTCCTTGGTCCGTTCAAACACATACGCCTTGCTCGGCAACGTTTCAGGCCATTCATGAAAAGCCGTGACGTTGCTTTTAATGGTACTGCTGGCGCAACCGCCCAGCAGCAGCGTCGATAATGCCAGCAGGTAGGTTATTAGCCATCGCTTCATGACTTTCTCCGGTATGGCAATGTCTCTCTATAGAAATTCAGATTAGGCAAGGTGGGTAAAAATTCCGTAATTTTTTGTAAGCCGCCTGCCGGGTTTTTCAATTGTCTGCTAGCGCGGATTTTCGAAAAAGATATAGTTCGAGCCAAAGTCGCTGACCTCGAAATACACTTTTTTCTCGCCCGGGTCGGCGATCATGTTGAGGTTTTCATCGAGCACGCCATAACCGAAGCGGTAGGAACGAGCGCGGCCGTCGTCGGTGCCGGAGGCGGTCGTCATCTTGTCGATGCGGATGAAACGGCGCATTAGTTTATCGCCCGCATAGAACTCCAGCACGCCGTTGGTGCCTGTCCAGTTCTGCACCGATCGGCTGATCTGGTTCTGCTGTTCCTGCGTGCAGCCGGTCAATAATGCAGAAATGGCAACTACGAAAAGCGCAAAGGATGATTTCATCAGGATAGGCTCCAGACCTGTTGGTTGGTAAAATGGCACATTGCACCATTATCTCGCGAAACAGACCTACTTCCTACTTATGCGTACCGACACTCCTCTTACGATTTATCGCAAGGATTACACGCCGCCGACCTACCGGGTCGATACCGTCGAAATGGGCTTCGATCTCGATCCCGATCTGACCCGCGTCGCGACCCGTCTCACGATGCGGCGCAATCCCGACAGCCGCAACAAGAGCCTGGTGCTGTTCGGCGACAGCCTCGAACTGGTTCAACTGCGCATGAACGGCAAGGAAGTCGGCAAGCGTGGCTATACGCTTACCAATGGTGTGCTCGAAATCCACAACGCGCCGGAGCAGGTCACGCTGGAGATCGAAACTGCGACGCATCCCAATCAGAACACTTCGCTGATGGGCTTGTACACGTCCAACGGTAATTTCTTTACTCAGTGCGAGGCAGAGGGTTTCCGCAAGATCACCTTCTTCCCTGACCGGCCCGACGTGATGGCGAAGTACACCGTCATGTTGCGAGCCGACAAGTCACGCTATCCGGTGCTGCTGTCCAACGGCAACCTGGTCGAGGAAGGCGATCTCGGCGACGGCCGCCACTATGCAGTATGGGAAGATCCATTCAAGAAGCCATCCTATTTGTTTGCGCTGGTCGCCGGCCAGCTTGTCTGCCAGGAAGAAAAATACAAACTGCAGTCGGGCCGTGAAGTGCTGCTGCAGGTATGGGTCGAAGAAGGTAATCTCGACAAGACCCAGCATGCGATGGATTCGCTGGAGAACAGCATACGCTGGGATGTGGAACGTTTCGGCCTGGAGCTTGACCTTGACCGCTTCATGATCGTCGCCGTCGGCGACTTCAACATGGGCGCGATGGAAAACAAGGGCCTCAACATCTTCAACACCAAGTATGTGCTGGCCAATCCGCGCATCGCGACCGACACCGACTATGCCGGCATCGAATCCGTCGTTGGCCATGAATATTTCCACAACTGGACCGGCAACCGCGTCACCTGCCGCGACTGGTTTCAGCTGTCGCTCAAGGAAGGCCTGACGGTATTCCGCGACCAGGAATTTTCCGCCGACCTGATTGGGACCGAGAGCGGCCGCGCGGTCAAGCGCATCGAGGATGTGCGCGTCCTGCGCCAGGCTCAGTTTCCGGAAGATGCCGGCCCGATGGCGCACCCGGTGCGTCCCGATTCCTACGTCGAGATCAATAATTTCTACACAGTCACGATCTACGAAAAAGGATCCGAAGTCGTCCGCATGTACCAGACCCTGCTCGGCCGCGACGGCTTCCGCAAGGGTATGGACCTGTACTTCCAGCGCCATGACGGACAGGCGGTGACCTGCGACGATTTCCGCGCAGCGATGGCCGATGCCAACGATCGCGACCTGAGCCAGTTCGAACTCTGGTACAGCCAGGCCGGCACACCGCACATCAAGGCCGACATGCAGTACGACGCCGGTATCAGGACCTATTCGATCACATTGACGCAATCCTGTCCGCCCACACCAGAACATGCGAAGAAACAGTCATTCCACATTCCGGTAGCGGTTGGTCTGCTCGATAGAAACGGCCGTGACATGCCTTTGACGCTGGAAGGCCAGGACAATGCCGATAACGGTTCTGCACAGACGACCTTGGTGCTTGAACTGAAAGAACAAAGCCAGACCTTCGTGTTCACGAGTGTGGCGGAACCGCCGGTGCCCTCCATCCTGCGCAATTTCTCCGCACCGGTGGTGCTGGACGTGGAGTATGCGGATGCCGAACTCGCATTCCTGATGGCGAACGATAGCGATGCCTTCAATCGCTGGGAAGCAGGCCAGCGGCTTGCGATGCGTCGCATGCTCGCGTTGTCGGCGGCGGTGCAGGGCGACCACGCGTTAAGCAATGCGCAGCTCGATGAAGGCGCGCTCGGCAATGCTTTCCGTGCCACGCTAAGAGACACCACGCTCGATCCGGCATTCTGCGAACTCGCGCTGACGCTGCCCTCTGAGACTGTGGTGGCCGAACAGATGGACGTCATCGATCCGCATGCAATCCACGCGGTCCGCGTATTCCTGCGCCGCGCCCTCGCATCCACTTTGAAGGTCGATTGGCTGGTGGCATACCAGTCCAACCGCACGCCCGGCACCTATAGTCCCGATCCAGTGTCGACCGGCAAGCGCGGCCTGAAAAACCTCGCCCTGTCCTACGTGCTGGAGATCGACGATGCCGACGCGCACCGTCTCGCACAAAACCAGTACGACAACGCCAACAACATGACCGACCGCATCGCTGCGCTGTCGGTCCTGGTCAACAGCACGGCGCCCGGCAGGGATGCCGCACTCGCACACTTCTTTGAAGAGTTCGAGCACGAAGCACTGGTGATCGACAAGTGGTTTTCATTGCAGGCCATGGCGCGCAACACCGATGTCGCAACCGTGCGCGAACTGATGAAGCATCCCGCCTTCACGCTCAAGAACCCGAATCGCGCACGCAGCCTGATCTTCAGTTTCTGCAACGGCAATCCTGCGCAATTCCATGCGGTGGACGGCAGTGGCTACGAATTCTGGGCCGACCAGGTGATCGCACTCAATGCCATCAACCCTCAAGTGGCCGCGCGGTTGGCGCGCACCATGGATCGCTGGCGCAAGTACGCACCGGCGCTACAGGAAAAAATGCGCGCCGCGCTGCTACGCGTGGCATCGGCGGGTGCGCTTTCCAAGGACGTGCTGGAGGTCGTTACCAAGTCGCTGGCCGAATAAGCCGGGACACACAGGACCGCTAAACAACCATATCAAGGCGTCGTCGCCGCAGACGGCGCAAACATACATCGCACCTTCCCATAATCATTACTAATGGAACGCCAATGAAACGAGTAAGCCTTACGCAATACCTGGTCGAAGAACAGCGCCTGCACAACAGCATCCCCGCCGAATTGCGGCTACTGATCGAAGTCGTCGCACGCGCCTGTAAAACGATCAGCCATGCGGTGAGCAAGGGCGCACTGGGCGAAGTCCTCGGCAGCGCCGGCAGCGAAAACATCCAGGGCGAAGTGCAAAAGAAGCTCGACGTGCTGTCCAATGAAATCCTGCTCGAAGCCAACGAATGGGGCGGCCACCTCGCGGCCATGGCATCGGAAGAAATGGAGACCATCCACCCGATCCCCAACCGCTATCCCAAGGGCGAATACATGCTGCTGTTCGATCCGCTCGACGGCTCCAGCAACATCGACGTCAACGTCTCGATCGGCACCATCTTCTCGGTACTGAAGGCACCGGAAGGCATGAAAGACCCGACCGAACAAGACTTCCTGCAACCGGGCAGCAAGCAGGTCGCCGCCGGCTATGCGGTCTACGGCCCACAAACCGTCCTCGTACTCACCACCGGCGACGGCGTCAACTGCTTCACGCTTGACCGCGAAATGGGCTCCTGGGTCCTCACCCAGCGCGACATGCAAATCCCAGTCGAAACCAAGGAATACGCAATCAACGCGTCCAACGCCCGGCACTGGTATCCGCCGGTCAAGCGCTACATCGACGAACTGCAAGCCGGCGACACCGGTCCGCGCGGCAAAAACTTCAACATGCGCTGGATCGCTTCAATGGTCGCCGACGTGCATCGCATCCTCAATCGCGGCGGCGTCTTCATGTATCCCGCCGATGCGCGTGAACCGGACAAGCCAGGTAAGCTGCGCCTGATGTATGAAGCGAATCCGATGGCATTTCTCGTTGAACAGGCAGGCGGTGCGGCGACTAATGGCAAGCAGCGGATCATGGATATTCAGCCGACTAAACTGCATGAGCGGGTGGCGGTGTTTTTGGGGTCGAAGAGTGAAGTGGAAAGGGTGACGGGGTATCACGCGGAGTAAGCAGCCGATGGTTGTTATCGGCTACGGACTTAGTGAATCGATTTAGGCTCATAGCCGGTGACTTAGGCGCCTAGCGGGACATGAAATTCTTTTGCTAGAATACGCGTCATCGCTGATGTAGCTCAGTTGGTAGAGCAACTGATTCGTAATCAGTAGGTCGGAGGTTCGACTCCTCTCATCAGCACCAATATCCATGCGGGTTAGCGGTCACAAGCTGCTAATCCGCATTTTGTTTTTGTGCCGCCGTTGCGCCATTGAGCAGTACGTCCACGACCCGGGCATGTTGCGCAAACTGTTCCGGCGCCAGGTGCGCATAGCGCTTCACCATCTCCGACGATTCCCACGCGCCCATTTCCTGAATCGCGTTCAGCGGCACGCCCTGTTGCGTCAGCCAGCTCGCCCAGGTATGCCGCAAATCGTACCAGCGGAAATCCTCGATCCCGGCACGCTGCAACGCCTTGTACCACGCCTTCGTATTGACCTGTGTGACCGGCTTTTCCTTGTAGGTGAACGCCGCTTTGCGGTGCTTGCCGATCTGCTTGGTCAGCACTTCCATCGCCGTGGCGTTGAGCGTGACGTGAATCGATCGTCCCGCCTTGGCCTGGTCGGCGTGGATCCAGGCGACGCGCCGCGTCAGATCCACTTGCGACCATTCCAGTTTCGTGACATTCGCGCGTCGTAACCCTGTTGCCAATGAAAACCGCACCATGTCTGCCAGGTGTTCCGGCAGTTCCTGGAGCAGGATGTTCGCCTGCTCCGGTGTCAGGTAGCGCACACGCCGCTTCGGTTCGCGATACAGCTTGACGACCGGCGGTCTGTCGATCCATTCCCAATCCAGCGTCGCCTTGCGCAGGATGGAACGGATCAGCGCAAGCACACGGTTTGCGGTGGCCGCAGTGCGCGTCTGCCGTTTCAGGGCACCGACCTTGGCGATCACATCGCGTGTCAGCTCGTCGAGATACTTGCCCCTGAAATGCGGCTGGATCCAGCGCAGGGTCGCCACATCCTGCTTGTGGGTCTTCTTGTGCTGGGTTTCCATCAGCCATTCATAGGCGGTTTCGTCCCACGTGCGCCGGGGCATTTCACCCAGCTTCGCGACACGCCATGATTCCGCTTTCAGCTTGTCATGGAGCTCTTGCGGTTGCTTCTTGTCTTCGGTTTCAGCAGAGCATCTAACGCGCTCTCCTTTTGGCGTGGTGAAATCGATCCACCACATACTTCCGCGTTTGTAGAGTGACATGGTTCCAGCTCCTTTCTCGGTGTCACCTGCAACGCTTGCCAAGAACCAGCATAGCGCGCACGCACATAGGCAACAAGATCATCCTCAATAAACAACCAGGCTTTGCCCGGCTTCGCGCCGGGCAAAGCCCCAGCTTGGCGCGGCGGCGCACTTCCTCCGGATGCATCCTGAGGAAGGCGGCGGCTTGTTCCAGGTCGAAGGTCTGCATCATCGCCCCAGATAGATAGAGGTAATCTATCTGGGCGCGCCCGTGACCCAGTTCAGCGGAGATCGTCAAACGGGCTTCCTTATCGATCCGTTTCTGTTCGGCGCTCAATTGCCTGGCGGTCGGACAGCCACGGGCCGGGAATTCCCAGCCGGTCAATTCCCGGTAGCGCTGCTACGCAAAGTGGTGCCGGTGTCCATGCACCTTGTGGATGCCGGCTTGCTCGCATTGCGCGCGGAACTGGCGCAAATGCGCCTTGTACGACTGATCCGGCGGAATCAGGCTGCCGCCGTCGGCCAGTGCTTTGGCCGCGTCCAGGAGCTGTCGTTGTTCTTCAGTGCGAATCGGAATCTCGCGCGGCCGGCCACCCTTGCACCAGCTCGCCTTCAGCAACAGCACATCGCCCTGGTCCGCATAACCTGGTTGAATCTTGAGGCTTTCCTCGCGCCGCAGGCCGAACGCCGCCTGCAGCTGCAGCGACATCGCACAATGGGAATCGGCGACCCGGCTCAGCTGGTCGTTCGTCAGCTCGCGTGCCTTGGAAACATTCGTCACATACACGCGGTCCGCGATGCCGTACGCCTCATTGCTGCGGGCAACGATGTTTTGCTTGCCGATCTTTTCCGCCAGCCAGCGCAAATGCGCCATCCGGTTTTTCAGCGTGCCGGTCGACAGGCCCTCGCTTTGCCAGTGCGCCGCCAGCGCCTCGGGCTTGAGGCCTCCCAATGTCAGATGCTGATAGCCCATCTCGTCGAGATCGTCGGCTGCCATCGAGAACGTCCACCCCCGATCCTGTTGGGTTGCGAACGACCCATCCGGATGGTGCAGGCACAGCTGCTTCAGTTCCCAATTGAGCTGCCTCATTTTTCGCCCCTGCCTGCGCCATACGCACGATTCGATGGTGCGACGATGTGCGGCTTGCCGATCTTGCGTGCTAGCCAGCGCAGGTAGAGTAGCCGGTTGCGCATGGTCGCTGCGGAGAGCTGTTCCGCATGCCAGGCATCCACCAGCATGCGTATGTTGTCAGTGTTGAGATTGACGGCACGCTTGCGGTGCACGCCGAGACGGAACCACTGCCGTGCGCACATCAGCAGGGTGCGCTGGCGGTCCGCTTGCGTTGCCTGCGGCCCTTGCGGATTGCGCCGGCAAATCTCGCGGATGTCATGTTCCAACTGATGCAGGCGCGGGCACTTGCACTTTTTCTGCGCAGGACGCATCACGGCGGAATGCGAAGAAGCAGCTAGCCCATTGAGCACAGCGGCCCAGACAGGTCCATTCGGAGGTTGGTCATTTATCATTTACTCCATTCAAAAGAGAGAAAACAATCAATGCACGGCAAATTCGGATACGGCGGTGATACGGTGGCGTGATTGCGTTGGCTAAGTGTTTCTGCTCCTTCCACGAGCCGTAGCGACGTGGGAATCGAAGGGAGCGCAGGACACACCAGGGCTGTTTGTGCAGAGAGGGAACTGCCCGCCGGCGCTGCACGCGCCATCAGCGTCACGCTCCGTTCCTGTTGGAACTGCAAGACGTGAAGGACCATTGACCCAGGGTCCCAAGGAGTGCGCTGCGCGCACGTTCTGGACGTCCGTGTCGTGGACAAACGGCGGCAAGCGTCTGGCGCTTGCCGTACTCGGTGAAAAGCGGTCTGGCCGCCATCACGGATCCCTGTCCCGCGACCATCCGTTGCAGATGGGGCGGCGCACCCCGCGTCAGACGAGGGTTGCAAAGGCCGCCAGCGGTGGTAGAAGCGACCGTCACTGTGCAGTGACGGTCGCCGCACCTGCCGCAGCAGGCATACGCCACTCTGTCATCGACATGTGCATGGCGCAGGTCTTGGCAAGCGCCAGCGCATGCAGATGTTGTGCTGCTGGCGACGGTAGGGATATCGAAGGCGTGCAGTCCATGCTCGGGGGCACGAGCCGCACGGATTGAAACGCATCGATGCGCGTGGACGTAGTCATGCCGCGTCCATCGGACATCGATGGTTTGCTGCGTATTCGCCCCGGCACCAGGCCGGGGACGAACGGGATCTGGAACGCTGGCGCGTTCCAGCGTGCCGGCATCACAATGGGTGGGCACGCGCTGACGAATATGGCCGGTATGGCACCGGCCACTCTGCAGTGAAAACGACGGCATGGTCCTGCAAGAAAACCGGAATCGCCTCCCGGTGATTCCATGCCGTCTCTCTATGCGGTTGTTGCCAACCGCATCATCAGCACGTCCCCAAGGGGACGATGCTTCTCCGTGAACCTGGCCGCCTTCAAGGGGACGGACGCACGTTCGGTCCAACATATTCAGCGGCGCATTGCCGCTGGCTCCAAAGGCGCGTAACGGGCGCACCGCCAAGGGCATGATCCTTGGAATCCCGCGATGGGATGTCCTGCTTGCCATTACAGAGTAGGTGAAACTGTTGCAACTTGCAATAAATGCAACGCAGGGAGAGGCGATCCAATATCGGAGCGGCTTGACGCGGACTTTGTCACGTACACGATTCGCGGCAAACTCCTTCTTGGCGAGTGAAGCACAAGAAATGTCAATCTTTGATATCTTTCATGTGATGGGTTAATGATGAAATCAAGAGGTTTTCCAATGAATATGAACATCAATCTCACGCCGCAACTCGAAGGAATGGTGGGGCAAAAAGTGAATTCCCGCCTTTACACGTCAGCCAGCGAAATGGTGTGCGAAGCACTCTGGTTGATGGAGGAAACGGACCGGCTGCGGGCCGCCAAGCTTGAGCAGTTGCGCCAGGACATCCAGGAAGGATTGGACAGCGGTCCTGCCGCTGCCTGGGATGCGGCGGCAATCAAGCGGCAAGGGCGCGTAAAACAGGCCGTTTAAGGGAGAAAAAGCTCTCGGCAATTCGTTTAGCATATTGATGCATCCCAACGCCTAGCTATTCGTTTCTACCTCTGAATAATTCGTGTCTGCATATGTTTCGCTGTCCAACCAACGATGAACAGCAAAAAAGCCGACTATAGCCCTGCAAGCTTTCGTAGCCTTTCAATCAAGAGCGAGACGCGAGCTTGATTTGAAGGATCTGGATGGAGATGCCAAGGTAGCTGCTCGGTGAATAATTCATCGGCTAAAAGATCTTCAAATTCTTGTTGAATGTATTCGCGAACAGCTCGATCCGACGATGCTACTTCATCGATAAGTTCTTTCCGGCCGTCAATCAAATTCACAATGTCTTCAATGTCGTGATGTCCATAGTCTCCCTCCCCTCGGCCTTGAAAGGATTCCAGTTTAGTTGCGATAAACAGTGGAGCATTCACTATCCTTATTACCGTCCCACTTGGTAACGTAAGATGTTGAGCGTGCTGAACAGCAAGTGGATACCAGCGGTTTGAAAATCCCAGACCGATCTCTTCGGCAGGCATTACATCAACAATGAGCGCGCCTTTGCGCCAGCGACAGATAACATCTCCTTGCTCCTGGAAGCCGCGGTCTTTCAGCTTTTGCTGAAGATCGTAATAGTTTCCAAGCGATGTTACTTCTGCAATTAGGTCGACATCCTGTGTTGCTCGTACAGACGGTCGCGCCGGGTCAGTAATGAGCAATCCAACCGCACAACCTCCAACAAGCACGAGTTCTTCGCAGAGTTCTCCAAGTGCGTGCGCTACAAGTTCTACGGAAGCGACGTTCGGATCCTGTGCGTTCATTTTAAGTGCTCCATTAGTAGTTGTGAGGCAAGTTCCTTTTCCCTAGCGGATCCAGCACGAAGTGCATCAACCAACGTAAGTACGCCGTAAAGCTTTTGATCTGCGCGACAGGCTGCTGGAACAGAGTGATAGAGCGGTTGGAGCGAAGTTCCTCTTGCTTCGCCTTCTGGGTCAGGCCAGACAGGAGGTAGGCCATCCCCTGTCATAAAGTGCTCTTTTAGTACGGGACCGGCGAACCTGGTTGGCATTCCCCGTGCAAGTGAGCCGATTAAAGGGGGAAATGAGTACTGAACTCCGTGAACTAAAAATTCTTGCAACGTTGAGCGGATGGCTCTCAATTCTGTGCCCGAACGACTTAGAAATCGAGATGCTTCGGCGCGCTTTACTGCCGCGTGTACTTCTGACACTGACATAAACAATTCCGCGGCAAGGTCGGAGAAGGTGTATTGGCGATCTGGCCGTACCGCTATTTTTAACGACACAAATAAGTCTTGCGGTTTTAGTGTGGGTTGCTTGCTTTTAGGCAAATTCATTGGATCTTTCTAAGCCTTCATGACATTTTTACATACTACGACTGCGTCCGCATAAGAGCAAGTATTCGCTTTTCGCGAATGGCGAACAAGCCGAAAATTAGCCATCAAGCCCAATTATATTATCTTTTATGCAATTTGTTCCTTTCTATGATTCTGATTAGACTCATATTTAAGCGGAATAACGTATAAATAGCGTATTCGTTATTCGCGAATAGCGAATGAACAAATTTTAGGTATAAATGCGAAAAAAGTATCTGATTTGAAATAATGTGAGCATAATTTCTTTGTGAATCCCGTATACTCCTTGTTATACGGGCTTTCGGTCCCAGTTATACCGAAATCGAGTTGGTGAAAATCTAAGTGAGGTCAGTAATGGCTGAAGTCATACGTAAAAAAAGTCCGCGTGCACCTTCCATGTCATTAAATGAGGCTTTGGACCGGGCGATTAAGGTCTACGACAAAGAGCGACTACATCCCGCTGCAGTCGACATAATCGCAAACCACATAGGCTACAAAAGTGCCAACAATGGATCGGCACTTTCAGCAATAGCATCGATGCGCTATTACGGCCTCTTGGATCGTCCTAAAGAAGGATTCTTGGCAGTTTCAAAGGACGTCGAGTCCTTTCGCTATGCTCCAGAAGAGGAGCAACGACGAGCCTTGTTGATAAAATTTCTTAAGCAGCCCCCGCTTTATGCTGAACTCCTTGAGAAGTACGCATCTGGCCTTCCTTCCGATGCCAATTTGAAATACGAACTCATTCAACGAGGTTTTATTCCGTCTGCCGCTGAATCTACACTTGCCTCGTTTAAACAATCTGTAGACTTTTCTGGCTACTACGATTCTCCAGCAAATGTCGGAGACGTCGAATCTATTGAGGAGATTCCGTCTTCATCAGTCTCAAAGCCAGAGGAGGTATTATCAACCTCTGTGGTTGTGCCCTCAGCACGATTGGCGCCAGTCAGCGTTATGCACAGTATCGAGCAAGATGATTTTGACCGGATACCTGTCCGTTTATCCGGCGGTCGACGAGCGTGGCTTTTGATACCAACCCCCTTTTTTGCGGCAGACAAGTCTCGATTAAAGGCCCAAATCGACCTATTGCTGGCTGAGGATGAAGAAAATGCTTCGTGAAGTCTAGGTATCTGTCCTGGTAAAGCGCCATGAAGCGGTTTTCGCTAACATGCCGGCAACGTTCAACGGTGGAAGTCGGGGCAGTGGGCTTAGCCCGCCGGTTTACTGTCCGTGAACTTCGTAGTCCGCCAAAAGTATGGCGCATATAGCTGCGATAGCATAACTGCCGACTGAAATAGTCAGCCACTACCGTTGAATTTGGCTGTCTCATAGAGTACAGCAATATGGCTGTTACGATACGAGGCATGCGTCGAAGCACAAGTATGCTGTGTCAGACCTGTGGCACACGAGCATCTGAATACGGTTTGATACTCTTGGATGAGCCTGAGGATGAAACGCGGCAAGAATTGCAAGTGACTGATTAATAAAAAATTAACGAAAATGTTGTAAATTCGTAATCAGTAGGTCGGAGGTTCGACTCCTCTCATCAGCACCAAAAGACTTAAGCACGTAGCCCAGCCCAAAAGGTTGGGCTTTGTTGTTTTTGGTCATCGAGTAGCGTGTAGGGGGTAAGATTACTTCTGCTCGGTAAAACGAGAAGATGAGTCTGCTTCTTCTCGAGAAGTCGGTGCAGATACTTAAATAGAGAGGTAGTCGCACTGAGTAGGGCAGGAAGTGGAATCCGTCATGTTCATTATTCCATCCACTTAACTGGTCGATACCTAGCCCAGAAACGGAACTACGTACAGGCGCTATCTCGCTAAATTCCTTTTGAAAAGCATTCATAGATAATCCCGCGCAACCATTGGTTGCCTGCATCTCGGTGATATCGTGCATGCCAGTGCTGTTTTAAATCGAACGCCGGTGCTTTCATCGGCAGGTCAAGCATCTTCAATGTACCAAATTTGGCAAAGGCTTCTGCGCACGAATAGGGCACCGTGACGATCATGTCAGACTCCGGCAATAAATGAGGGATGCTCATGAAATGCGGGATGCTGAGCCCTACTTTGCGCGCGATATTTTGCCCTTCCAGATATCGCTCCATTATTTCCTGACTCCGTCCTTCGGCCCTAACCACGACATGTGACGCGTCCAGGAATTGCTTCATTGAGAGCTGTCTTTTGATGGTGGGGTGGTCGCGACGGACCAGACACGCAAAGGTATGCGTAAAAAGATGCTGTTGGTAGAAATTGGCCTTGGTGATGTCTGGAAAATAGCCGACGGCCAAGTCGACCTCTCCTGCGGTCATGGCTTCTTCTAGACGTGCAGGAGTCATGGACACGGATTTGAATGTAATACCGGGCCCTGACATGCGTAGCTTCTTGAGCAGTTTCGGCAGGAAAACCATCTCACCCACGTCCGACAGACTCAAGGTAAAGACCCGGGTACTCGTCAGTGGGTCGAAATTATCCTTTAAAAACACATCACGCTGAACAACCTCCAGAACGTGCTGAATAGGATCAGCCATTCTCAAAGCTCTGGGCGTTGGCTCCATCCCCTTGGATGTCCGAACGAACAGAAGATCGTCAGTGAGGACGCGGAGCTTGTTCAATGCAAAGCTAACCGCAGGCTGGCTAAGTCCAACAATCTCACCAGCAAGCGTCACATTTCTGGTCCGCATTAACGCATCAAAGATGCGCAACAGGTTCAAGTCAATCTTTTCAATATCCATGGTATGGATTAGCGTTATTTGTGCATTTGATTGACAGATAATACTGCCAATCGCAGAATCTGTTCAACAGCAAACGACTATTTGCTGCCGAAAAAATTAAATGTACTAGCTTCCATCAAGCTTGATTTACAGGAGACAACATGAAAACCCGCCGTCGATTTGCTCTGCTATTGGCTTCGGCCGGCATGACATTTCTTTTTTCGCCCCAAGTGATCGCACAAGAGGACACCATACGCGTGGGACTTATCCTTGAAAAATCTGGGCCATTCGCAAGCTATGGCAAGCAGATGGAAAACGGCATCCAGTCGTTTATGAAAATCAACGGTGACAAGGTGGCGGGTAAGAAGGTTGAACTCATTATTCGTGATAGTACCGGCCCAGTTCCGGAAGTAGCCAAGCGGCTTGCGCAAGAGCTTGTAACTAACCACAAGGTTCATTTTCTCGCGGGCTTTGGATTTACACCAAATGCTCTTGCAGCTGCACCGGTCGCTACCGCTTCCAAAACACCGATGATCGTTATGAACGCGGCGGCCTCCACCATCAGTACGCGCTCGCCATATATTGCACGCGTCTCGTTCACGACGCCGCAGGTATCGATGCCAATGGGCGACTGGGCAGCAAAAAATGCAATAAAGAATGTCGTCACCGTGGTTTCGGAATATGGTCCCGGCATCGACGCGGAGACATATTTCAAGAAAGGTTTTGAGACGGCGGGGGGAAAGGTGAGCGGTGTCATACGTGTCCCGTTGTCTGCCCGTGACTTTTCGCCTTATCTGCAAAAAGTAAAGGATGCTAAACCCGACGCGGTGTTCGTATTCCTTGCTGCGGGAGAGCCAATGATTTCGTTCATGAAGGCCTATGGTGAGCGAGGCTTGAAGCAAAGCGGAATCCGGGTCCTCTCAACCGAAGGTTGGGCCGACGATCGGGAACTGTCTCTGATTGGGGAATCGGCCATGAGTGCGGTCACCACCGGCTTTTATTCCATGACGCACGATAGCGCGAAGAACAAAGAATTTGTGTCGACTTACCTCGATATTGATAAGTCAGGCATGGTGCCCGACTTCATGGCGGTGTCGGCTTATGACGGCATGGCGGCAATCTATGCCGTCGCTAGCAAGTTGAGCGGGATGATCGATGGCGACCGGGCTATGGCAGTACTGAAGGGCCTTCAGATCGACAGCCCGCGTGGTCCGTTGACCATCGATGCCGAGACGCGCGACCCGGTGCAAACCGTTTATGTTCGCAAAGTCGACAAATTAAACGGCAAGATGGCCAATGTCGAATTCGACGGCTACAAGAATGCAAAAGATCCCGGCAAAGAAGCGGCCAAGTAAGAACCAAATATCACCTTCCAAATTGCGGGAAGAGCGGTGCGTCCGGCAATAAGTTTGACGTGCCGCCCCAGTCTCGCAACGTCATTATCTAGGAGTACCTCTGTGCCAACGATCCGCGTCAATGATATTGACCTCCATTATCGACTGGATGGTCCCCAGGCAGCGCCTGTACTGGTCTTTATTAATTCGATTGCCACCGATCTCACGGTCTGGGACGCCGTGGTGCCTGCCTTGCAGAACTCCTTTGGTGTCCTGCGCTACGACGCTCGCGGGCAAGGCAAATCAACAGTGACTGATGGACCTTATTCAATCGACATGCTGGGAAATGACTTGTTAAGTCTACTCGACAGCTTAAGTTTGCGCCGGGTCCATTTGTGCGGCCTTTCCCTTGGGGCGATGGTGGGTATGCGTCTAGCCACCAAACATCCTGAACGTATTGACAAGCTCGTGCTGTGCAATACCGCAGCGCAGATCGGGCCACCAGAGTCTTGGGACGCTCGTGCGGAAGCCGTGCGCGGAAAAGGGATGTCGGCTATTCGCACTGCCGTGCTCGAGCGCTGGTTATCTCCAGAGTTTGTCGCTCAAAACAAGGAAGGAACGGAGCGGGTGCTCAATATGGCCCATAGTTCGCCGGTGAATGGTTACATCGGTTCCTGCGCCGCCATTCGTGACATGGATCAGCGAGAGTCCATTAAATCGATTACTGCCCCTACGATAGTTGTGGCTGGGACAGCCGATGCTGCAACACCGCCTGCCGACGCGCGTTACATCGCCAACGCAATTCCTCGAGCAATTTACACGGAGCTGCCTGGTGGACATTTGTCGAATGTCGAGCAGCCGACACGGCTGGGAAACGCAGTTAGGAGCTTCCTGCTGAACTCGTCAGCAACGAGCTCCCTTTAAGAAAGTAGGGGAGACATCATGTTTATTCGTAACGCATGGTATATCGCCGCCTGGGCAAATGAAGTCACCGGGAAACCACTTGCACGGCGTATTCTCAATGAACCCATAGTACTGTTTCGCGACAAGACGGGTAAGGCAGCGGCGCTTGTCGACCGTTGCTGCCATCGTGCAGTCCCATTGTCATTAGGCCAGGTCACAGAAGAGGGTCTGCAGTGCGGTTACCATGGACTGACCTTTGACTGCTCAGGGCAATGCGTGTCTGTTCCTGGCCAGGATAAGATTCCACAGAAGGCGCGGGTACGCAACTATCTCTTAGTCGAGAAAGATGAGTTTTTGTGGATATGGATGGGAGAAGCGGAAAAAGCCGACACATCGAAGATCATTGATTATCCATACCATAATGATTACAAGAAGTGGCCTCATAAACACGGGCTTTATCACGTCAAGTGCAATTACATGCTGCTGGTTGATAACCTCATGGACTTGACGCACATTGGCTATATCCACGGAAAAACCATCGGCGGTAGCCCTATGACGCATGTGAAAGCCGAGATGGAAACGATCCCGACAGATACCGGGCTCAAGTTCACCCGCTGGATGCCAAATTCCGTGCCTCCGCCAACCTACGCCAAAGCTGTTCCATTTAAAGGGAATGTCGATCGCTGGCAGGAGTTCGAATATATCGCGCCAACATCGATTATCCAGTGGAGTGGGGCAATTGATGCTGGTAAGGGCGCCCGGGAAAACCGCGACCAGCCAGGATTTTCGCTACGCCTTTACCATGGACTGACACCGGAAACGGAGACTACTACGCTCTATTTCTGGTCGACCGCAAACGGCTACCGCCAGGATGAGCCGGAAGCCACTGAACTTCTTTACCAGGAAATTGGCAAGGCATTCATGGAAGATAAAGAAATAGTGGAAGCGCAGCAGCAGCGGATGACCGAGCTGGGCGAGTCCATGTTGGTGGACACTATTTCTGATCGTACACGGGTACATATGCGCCGAACGGTGGACCGGCTATTGAAAGAAGAAGGGCAGCTTAATCAGGCTGCATGATCGAATTGCGCCCATTTGGCAGATTAGTAAGGAAATGTGGCTTTGCGGGTAAACCGTAGATCCTGCATGGAAGAGGCACTCAAATTATGAGCAGCATTGAAGTGAAGGTAGTACAAAAAATCAGGGAGGCAGAAGATATCTTCTGTTTCGAGCTCGCCAGCACAGACGGCAAGTCACTTCCACCCTTCAGTGCGGGAGCGCATATTGACGTACACGTAAATGACTCAGTCACAAGACAATATTCCCTTTGCAATGATGCCAGCTTGACGCACCATTATCTGATCGGCGTGCTTCGAGACCCTGGTTCTCGCGGAGGATCGAGTGCATTGCATGACAAGGTGGCCGAAGGTGACACGCTTAAGATCAGCGAGCCCAAGAACCACTTCCCACTGGTTACGGCCAGAAAGACACTTCTCTTTGCGGGCGGCATTGGAGTCACCCCCATTCTTTGCATGGCAGAGCGCTTAGCGCTAATAAGCGCAGACTTTGAGATGCATTATTGCACCCGTTCTATTGAACGGACTGCATTCTTAAAACGAATTAAGTCATCTTCCTTTTCAGACAGGGTACATTTTCATTTTGATACGGGCGACGACACTCAGAAACTCCAATTGCAGGCGTTGCTTCGGACGCCAGAGCCAGATACACATATCTATGTCTGTGGCCCCGGGGGATTTATTGAATATGTAGTCGGTACGGCAAAAGCGATGCACTGGGCTGAAGAGAACGTGCATTTGGAGTGTTTCGGCGCAGCGCCGGTAGATACCTTAGGTGATCAGGCATTCCGTATTCAGGTCGCAAGTACTGGCGATTACTACACGGTTCCCCCAAGCCGCACCGTAGTGCAGGTCTTAGAGGAAAACGGAATCGACATTCCGGTCTCATGTGAGCAAGGTGTGTGTGGCACCTGCATTACACGGGTCCTATGCGGGACGCCGGATCATCGGGACATGTATTTCACCGATGAGGAGCGTGATAAAAATGACCAGTTTACGCCCTGCTGTTCACGTGCCAAGACAGCTGAACTGGTATTGGATCTCTAGAAAGCTATCGATAAAATGGGTCATCTGCCGGCATCGGGCAGTTTGTCATAGACCATACCCTCGACCAGGACGTCGCCAAAGATAAAACCGAAGCTGCATAGCATGATAGCGAGCTTGCCAAGGAAGATAGCTCTTGAGCCATTATTCATAGTCGCCCACGTTTTGATAGGCATGGTCAAGGGTTGTGCAATTGTCATACTTGTCTCCGAATGGTTGTTGTGTGCTCTGAGGCTGCGCGCCGAACCTGACAAACGACTGACGAACCCAAGATAAAGCCAGTTTTTGGCAACTCTTGGAAACTAGACCCTGACTGGCACTCTTTACTGGAGGGCACATCAGAGATGCTTTCGAATTCGAAAAGTCGACCAAAGCATCCCTATCATCCATGGCGAAACCTTGCCTCGGCGCGTCACCCTCGGCGACCGCGTATCATAGAGGCTTCCATTCGTGCAGCCTTAATCAAGGCGCGTCTTGTCTGCACGATCTCTTAATCGCGTAGACAAACTCGACATTAGCCAACAAGATCGTTACCTGCCATGTCAACCGACCTGATCTTCTACGCCCTAGCAATCCCTGCCATTCTGCTAACCGGCGTCTCCAAGAGCGGATTCAGCGCACTCGGCGGCATCGCCGTGCCGTTGATGTCGCTCGCGATCGCACCGCGCCAGGCAGCAGGGATCATGCTGCCGATATTGGTTCTCACGGATATCGTCGGCCTGCGCGCCTACTATGGACGCTGGGACCGCGCAATCCTGCGAACGCTGATTCCCGGTTCGCTGCTGGGCATCCTGATCGGAGCCCTGAGCTTCGGTACCTTCAGCGAGGATGCGATCCGTTTGCTGATCGGTGTGATCTCGGTGCTGTTTGTCGTCAGCCGCCTGGTGCTGCCAGCGCTGACGCGCGCAACGACATCGCTGTCATTCTTGCGCGGAACCTGTCTGTCCGGCCTGGCGGGCTTTACCAGTTTTGTCGCACATGCAGGAGCGCCGCCAGTCATGATGTATCTATTGCCGTTGCGTTTAGAGAAAGTCACTTATATCGCAACGAACAATATGTTTTTCTTTATCACGAATCTGGTCAAGCTGGTTCCGTACGCGCTGCTCGGGCAGTTGTCGGCGTCGAATCTTTCATCGAGCCTGGTGCTGACGCCGCTGGTGCCCTTGGGTGTCTTTCTGGGTTTCCGGCTGCAGCGCATGGTCAACGAGGTGTGGTTCTTTCGTATCGCGCAGGCCGGCTTGCTGTTGACCGGACTGCAGTTGATATGGCAAGGCACGCGCGCGTAGAGCCTTTTCACCCTAACCGGCTGAGACCATATTGAAGACGTATGGTGCTGATAAACTGGTCTTGCGCTGGAGGATCGAAGCGTCATCGGCCACAGAAGGACGCTCATGGAATGAATCCTGCGTCATGCGCAATCGGCGAAGTGGCACCGCGGATCACGGTCGTCTTTCCGCGCCCTAACCGGCTTACCTTGTCGTTGCGAAACTGTAGCGGGAATGCCTATGCCGTCGCATCGCATTCACAAAATAATTCGAACATAAGCTTAAGCCGGACATACGCCAGCTTGTATTTTTGTTCCGGTGGGCCATAGATAGTCTAAAATTTAGGCAACCCGCAAAAACCTGTCCACAAATGAACAAGCCGCTTTCTCCTGCCGTACCCAGCGAAAAAACCAGTGTTCGCGGCAACCTCGACTTTCCGGTCGTGGGAATAGGGGCGTCTGCAGGAGGCCTGGAAGCGTCGATTCGATTTTTTGAAGGAATGCCGGCGGACAGCGGGATGGCGTTCGTCGTCGTCCTTCATCTGTCTCCCATGCATGAAAGTGCGTCGTCGGAAGTGCTGCAGCGTGTGACCGCCATGCCGGTGATCCAGGTCACGAAAACTACGCTGATCCAGCGCAATCATGTCTATGTGATTTCCCCAAACCACAATCTGTCGATGAAGGATGGTTACCTGACGGTGACGGAGTTTACGTCCTCGCCCGGGCCCCGGGTCGTCATCGATGTGTTCTTCCGTACCTTGGCCGAGGCGCATCGGGAGCAGGCATTTGCCATCGTGCTGTCAGGTAGCGGATCTGATGGCGCGGTCGGAATCACGCGTATCAAGGAACAAGGCGGCATCATTTTGGTGCAACATCCGAACGAGGCGCAGCATGACGGCATGCCGCTCGCAGCAATCGCCGGGGGCACCGCGGATTTCATTCTGCCGGTCCGCGAGATACCCGCGAAGCTGGTTGAATTGTGCAAGAACGCGCGCGCAATCGAGTTGCCCTCATTTGAGGGCAAAGAAAACGACTCACTGCTGGAAGATCGGTCAAGCAACGAATCGGAAGAAGCGCTTCAACACATCATCAAATTGCTGCTTGTGCATACCGGGCATGACTTCCGGCATTACAAGCGTCCTACCATCCTGCGCCGTATCGAGCGCCGATTGCAAGTTCGCGGCGCTGCCACGCTGGCGGAATATGGAAAATTGCTGGAAGCTGACCCCAACGAACATGGCGCATTGTTGCGCGACATGCTGATCGGGGTGACAAATTTCTTCCGCGACAAGGACGCCTTCGACGCGCTCGAAACCAAGGTACTGCCGGATATCCTCGCAGGCAAGCAGTCCAACGAGCAGATCCGCGCCTGGGTGCCTGCCTGTTCCTCGGGCGAGGAAGCGTATTCGATCGCGATGCTGATTTCGGATCAGGTTGCGCAATTGAACAAGCCATCGCAAATCCATGTGTTTGCATCGGATATCGATGAACGCGCGATAGGCACCGCGCGTGCTGCGCTTTATCCTGGCTCGATCATGGCGGATGTGCCGCCGGAACGGCTGCAGCAATATTTCACCAAGGAAGAGGAGCGCTATCGCATCCGCAAAACCATACGTGACCGGGTATTGTTTGCCCCGCACAATATCTTACGCGATCCGCCGTTTTCCAAACTCGACCTGATCTCCTGCCGCAATCTGCTGATCTACCTGAACCGGGAAATGCAGGCGCACGTCCTCGAGATGTTCCATTTCTCGCTCAATCCCGGCGGCTTCCTGTTTCTTGGCAGTTCAGAGTCGGCCGACCTGGCATCCAATCTTTTTACGGCGGTTGATAAAAAGCACCGCATCTACCAGGTCCGGGCCTTGTCGCGCGGGCGGTATCCGCCAACGCTGACCAGTTACACTTCGATGCGGCAGCAACACATTGGTGCGCCGCCACCGGTAGGCAAACGGCAATTTTCATTTGCCGAAGTTCATCAACGCGTGCTTGCCCAGTATGCACAACCCAGCGTCATCGTGAATCACGACTCGGATATTGTTTACATGTCCGAACACGCTGGCCGTTTTCTCCGGCATATCGGAGGCGAGCCTTCGCGCAATCTCGTGTCGCTGGTGCATCCGGAGTTAAGAGTCGAGTTGCGTACCGCTTTGTTTCAGGCCATACGCAGTGAAATGAGCGTGGAAGCGCGCCGCGTCAGGCTGAACCGGAATGACCGTACCTATTTCGTCAAGATGACCGTCCGTCCCTTCCATGACGATGATGCCGCGGCGGATTTTGTTCTGGTGCTGTTCGACGAAGTAGAACAGACCATGAGCGACGAGTCAGAAACGGCCGGCGAGAAGCGCGATACCGTGCTGGCTCGACTTGAGGAAGAACTGCAACGAACGAAAGAGCAGTTGCAGGAAACCATAGAACATTCCGAAGTTTCCAATGAAGAATTGCGTGCTTCCAATGAGGAATTGCAGGCGATCAACGAAGAGCTGCGCTCGGCGACTGAGGAATTGGAAACCAGCAAGGAAGAGCTGCAGTCGGTCAACGAAGAACTGAGTACGGTCAACTACGAATTGAAGTCCAAGGTCGAGGAAACCAGCAAGATCAACGACGATCTGAACAATCTGATTGCATCCGCCGACATCGCCACCATCTTCATGGACCGCGGCATGCGCATCAAGCGCTACACCCCGCGCGCGTCGGATATCTTCAATCTGATTCCATCGGATATCGGGCGCCCCTTGCTGGATATCACGCATCGGCTCGACTATCCGGCATTGACCGGAGATGTGATGGTCACCTTCGACACCTTGCACGCCGTCGAGCGCGAAGTGCGCAGTACGGACGGCCGCTACTATATCGTGCGCCATCTGCCTTATCGCACTACCGAAGATCGCATCGAAGGCGCGGTGATGACATTTTTCGACATTACCAGCAGGCGCGATGTGGAACTGCGATTGCGTGCCGGCGAAGAGCGCATGCGTCTGGTCGCCGAGTGTATGACCGACTATGCCATCATCACACTCGATAGGGAAGGCCTGATCACGAGCTGGAGCAAGGGTGCCGAGGGCATTTACGGCTTTTCCGAAATGGAAGCGATAGGGCGTTCCGGCGATATGGTGTTTCTGCCAGAAGATTGCGCGGCCGGCGTGCCCGAGCTTGAAATGCGCAAGGCCAGGGAAGAAGGCCGCGTAGAGAACGAACGCTGGAATGTGCGCAAGAACGGAAGCAGGTTCTTTGCCAGCGGCGTGATGGCGCCCCTGAATGAAGGAAGCCGCGACGGCTACGCGAAGATCGTACGCGATCAGACAGAACGCATCAGGATGGAAAACAGCCGCGAAACCCAGCTTTCCAATGAACAGGCCGGGCGCTCCACTGCCGAAATGGCCAATGCGCTGAAGGATGAATTCCTTGCCATCATGTCGCATGAGTTGCGCAATCCCCTGAATCTGATTCACATGAATGTGGAGTTGCTGTCACGGCTGCAGGAAGTCCAGGAATCTCAGCTTGGTGTAAAGGCAGTCAGCGGTATTCGTGCAGCGGTCGTCAACCAATCCAAGGTGATTGAAGACCTGCTCGACCTTTCACGCGTCCAGACCGGCAAGTTGGCACTGTCACTTTCCCGTGTCGATTTCGGTTCTCTGGTGGGAGACATCATTGCGGTATGCAAGCAAGATCCTGGTGTGCTGGCGCGCCACATCGTCATCAGCGAAAAAGGCGCACCGCTGGAAGTGCAGGCCGATCGTGTGCGGCTCGAACAGGTGGTGCTCAATATCGTTGGCAACGCGGTCAAATTTACCGCGCCGAATGGCCGCATCGACGTGTGCCTGAAGCGACTGGACAGGGAAGTGCTGCTGGAAGTGCAGGATGACGGCAAGGGCATCGATCCCGAATTTTTACCCCATATATTCGAGATGTTCAAGCAGGCGAACCCCGGCACCAGTCGCGGCAACAACGGCTTGGGGATAGGTCTTGCGCTGGCGCGTCAGATTGTTGAGTTGCATGGCGGACGAATGGAGGCGGAATCGGAAGGCATAGGCAAGGGAACCTGCTTCCGGGTATTTCTTCCTTTGCGTGACGCCACGACGGCGACAGGCGATGAAGCCGATGAGCAAGTTGCAGAGCATTTTCAGAATGCGCGCATTCTACTGCTCGACGACAATATGGAAGCGGTAGAGAGCTTTAAATATTTGCTGGAATACGATGGCGCAACCGTTAATGCTGCCTACAATGCCGCTGACGCACTGGCGTTCCTTGCAGACAATACCGTCGATCTGATCATTTCCGATCTGGCGATGCCGGTCATGGATGGCTTTGCATTCATTGAAGAGGTGCGCAAATATCCGGCGCACAAAACGACAGTAGCGATCGCGGTGAGCGGCCTAGGTCGTGTACAGGATGCCGAGCGCGCGCTGGAGTCGGGCTATTCCGCCCATCTGATCAAGCCGGTATCACTGGATACATTGCACAAGACCATGGCGGGATTACTGGATTCCGATAACAAGAGCACGCCGCAATCCTGATAAGAATCTCCGGCTACCGGTCACGTGCCGGTACGTCCGCTCTTGGTTGCCTGCCGCAATCTGCTCTCGTCGCCGCATCGACGTCTTGCCGACATCGTTTTGATGAACACTCCTTGTAGAGTGAGAGCGTGAGAGCGTATCTGTAAAAAAATGCAATTAATTCGTGTAATCCGGGTCGAAATTGTTCAGGCATGGCTGCCTGGCGTTTTGCCTGTTTGCCATTGCTGGTTCAATCAAGGAAACCATATCAATGGCAGCTCATTCCAGAATTGTAGTAATCGGCGCCTCGGCAGGCGGGCTGGATGCATTGCGCCGGCTGCTGGGTAGACTGCCGGTAAATTTCCCCGCACCGATCCTGGTTGTTTTGCATATCGGCAGTCACTACAGCGTCCTGCCAAAAATCCTTGAAAACGATATTTCCTTGCCCGTGCGGCATGCGGAAGATAACGAACCCTTGGTGCCAGGTGTTGTGTTATTCGCGCCGCCGGACCGGCACCTGCTGCTCGAAGATGGCATGGTCCATCTGTCGAAAGGAGCAAAAGAAAATTTTTCTCGTCCTGCGATCGATCCCTTGTTTCGTTCTGCCGCCGTGTTTTATCGCGAAAATGCAATTGGCATCATCTTGACCGGATTTCTGGACGATGGAACCATAGGCCTTCAAGCGATCAAGGCATATGGCGGCGTTGCGCTTGTGCAGAACCCGGATGAGGCCGATGAGCCCTCGATGCCGCGTAGCGCTCTGGACCATGTCGACGTCGATGCCTGCCTGTCGCTGGAGGGCTTGGCCGACAGGCTGCTTGAAATCGTCGAGACCGAGCCGGAGGCAGCGGTCCCATCGGCGTCATGGCATTTGATCGAGACAGAAGGGCGCTTTGACCGGCGGCAAAAGAGCAGCATGGAAGAACTCGACCGTATCGGCGTACCTTCCGGTTTCACCTGTCCCGAGTGTCAAGGTTTGCTTTGGGAAATCAATGAGGCAAGCCCCGGCCATTTTCGTTGCCATACCGGTCATGTTTTTACAGAGCAAGGTCTCAACACCGCGCAAGATAGTCTGATTGAAGAAGCCGTGTGGGCCGCCGTGAGGGCGCTGCATGAAAAGCAGAAGCTTTTGCAACGCTTGGCCAAAGCGGTGGGGATTGCCGACCGCCACGACGCAGCCAGGGAGCATGTGGCCGCTGCGAATAGCCTTGCGGAGCATGCCGAAATTCTGCGCAAGCTGGTTACCCAACGGTGAAATGTAGAGCGCTTTGCTACTCTCGCACCGATGCGCACACAGTGCTCTACTGACCCACTAGCATTCTGGTGCTGGTATTGATTCCTCCCGCCAGCTCCGGTGGATACGGCCTGTCAAGAAAGACGAGGGCGTACTCATTGAGTTGCATGGCGGAGGATGATACAGAAACGAGTGTGAAGCGATATCGGTAAACCCCGGATTGTTGTCATTGATCAAAGCTGTGCGCTGTTCAATTGACGCAACGGTTTCATTCGCATAGGGGTAACAAATTGGAACATTTTCGCGAATGCCCTCTGTGCGGATTTAAGATGAAGTGTCGAGGCTGTCCGGTGTGTTCAGCGCGCTCGTCAGGTTCCACTCGAGGTCTATCATGAAGCACCTTCTTGTTCCGATTTTTGCCGCCGTCATACTGTCCGGATGCGCCGTTGTTCCCTACGATGCCTCCTACGGCACGTATGCGTCCCCTGCTGTCTACGCCGACCCCTATGCGGTTCAACCCGGCTATGTCATGCCGGCCCCCGTATATGGACCGCCAGTCTACGTCGGGCCGCCGGTGCACTTTAATTTTGGCTTGCATTATCGAAGCGGTGGCGGCCGGCACCATGGCCATCATCATGGACATGGACACCGGCGTGGATGGCGCCACTAAGAACCTTTGTTCGGTATCATTTGTACGCATGCGTTCGTCGACCTCGTCTTGACCTGCTTGCAAGGTTTTTCAACCGTCTGCTAATGTACCAAAGGTAGCGGTACCATACATGTCTGGTGTTAAAATCCCGGCTATGGATACCAAACCTAGCACCAGCAAAATCGCCACAATCAATGGCGAAAAGCGCAGTCGCCGTGGCAGCGGCGGCATCACCCTGCGCGATGTCGCCAAACTGGCCGGCGTCGCGCCCATCACTGCCTCCCGAGCATTGAATACCCCCGACGCCGTATCGCCTGCGGTCTTGCAAAAAGTGCGTGACGCAGTCGAAAAGACCGGCTATGTGCCTAACATGCTGGCTGGCGGCCTGGCCTCCAGCCGAAGCCGGCTGGTTGCCGCCGTGGTGCCGACGGTGGTCGGTCCGGTGTTCCAGGAAACGGTGCAATCGCTGACCGAATCGCTCGCGCGTTCGGGCTATCAGCTGATGCTGGGACAGAGCGGCTATGCCAATTCCCGCGAAGATGCCTTATTGGAAACCATCATTGCTCGTCGTCCCGACGGCGTGGTCCTGACCGGAATCATGCGTTCGCCCGATGGCCGCCGCCGCTTGCTGGCGAGCGGCATTCCGGTGGTGGAAACCTGGGATCTGACACCGACGCCGATCGACATGCTGGTCGGTTTTTCGCACGAAAAGATCGGGATCGCCGTCGCCGAGTTCCTGCATGCGCGCGGCCGCCGCAATGTGATGACGATCCGTGGGAACGACGAGCGGGCGCAGCGGCGTGCCAAGGCTTTTCTCGAAACGGCCGGCAAGCTCGGCATGCTGGCACAGGGGCAAGCGGGAGAATACGTCGTTCCGGCACCGACAACCCTGGGTAGCGGACGCAGGGGTTTGCGCGAAGTCCTCGATATCAACCCGGATACCGATGCAGTGTTCTGCAGCTCTGATCTGCTGGCGCTGGGTGTGCTGATCGAAGCCCAGGCACGGGATATTGACGTTCCGCAACGCCTTGGCGTGATCGGATTCGGCGATCTGGGCTTTGCCGAAGATTTGCATCCTTCTCTGACTACGGTGCGTATCGACGGTACTGCCATAGGTGCCGTGGCAGCTGCCCTGATCATCGACCGGGCGGAAGGCCGTGCGGTGGCCGAACCGGTGCGCGACATCGGTTTTTCCATCATCGCGCGCGACAGCGCTTAATCCTCAATCAAAACATCGGCCCGACGCTAATTGACATTCCAAAAAGGTAGCGCTACCATTTGCAAAGGTACCGCTACCATTATGAGGCAGCGTCACGGGATGGATATGTGCGGAATTTGTTGCAGGTGGGTGTTTCTTAAGGGCAGGGTAGTGCCAAATCCACAAGTGCTTTCTGCGTCTAATACACCCGGCAAGTCTGTCGTCTTTTCACGAAGGTAATTTCATGTCTCCTCAAGAATTAAAGATCGTGCTTCAAAGCGGATTGCTTTCCTTTCCGCTGACCGACTTCGATGCCCAACTCGATTTCAATCCTGGCGCCTATGCCGAACGGCTTGAATGGCTGATGCCATACGGCGCTTCCGCATTGTTCGCCGCTGGCGGCACAGGCGAGTTCTTTTCGCTGGAACCCGCCGAATACAGCAATGTGATCCACACCGCCATCGAGACCTGCCTTGGTCGTATGCCCATCATTGCTGGCGCCGGTGGCGGGACGACGCTGGCTATCAAATATGCGCAGGAAGCCGAACGACGCGGCGCGCAGGGCGTACTGTTACTGCCGCATTACCTGACCGAAGCGACGCAGGAAGGCTTGGTTGCGCATGTGGAGGCGGTGTGCCGCAGCGTGAAATTCGGCGTGATCGTTTATAACCGTGGCGCATGCCGACTGACGCCGGAATCGCTGCAGCAATTGGCCGATCGCTGCCCGAATCTCATCGGATTCAAGGACGGGGTCGGCGACGTCGAGGCGATGATGGCAATCCGCCTTCAGCTCGGCGATCGTTTCGCTTATTTGGGCGGCTTGCCCACTGCTGAAGTGTATGCCGGCGCTTACAAGGCCATGGGCGTGCCGGTCTATTCCTCGGCGGTCTTCAACTTCATCCCGCGCACTGCGATGGATTTCTACAACGCGCATGCGGCAGGCGATACCGCGACTACCGACAGGCTGATCAAGGAATTCTTCCTGCCCTACCTGGAGTTGCGCAATCGCGGTCAGGGCTATGCGGTAAGCATCGTCAAGGCCGGCGCAAGCATTGTCGGTCATGGCGCAGGACCGGTGCGTCCACCGCTGTCCGATCTGAAGCCGGCGGAAATCGAAAGCCTGCGTGCGTTGATCAGCCGCCTGCCCGAAGGGAAATAAACCGATAAGTGTCAGGCACCAGGGAATCCTTCTTTCATAGCCAAAGAGGAACTGGAGCGAGTCGTTCACCGGAGCACCATCGTTCAACAGCAAGTTTTACCAAACCATTCGCAAGAATGCAGGAGATAGACATGAAGAACTTCATTACCGCAGTAGCCCTCGCACTCGGCGTTGTCGGCGTCGCGCATGCCGCCTATCCGGAAAAGCCGATTACCGCTATCGTACCGTTCCCGCCGGGCGGTTCTACCGACGCGATCGCGCGCACGCTCGGCGCAAAGATGTCGCAGACCCTGGGGCAGCAGGTTGTGGTTGAAAACAAGGCCGGTGCGACCGGTGCGATTGGCGCAGGCCTCGTGAAAAGCGCGCCACCCGATGGGTACACGTTTCTGGTCGCCTCCATCGGCGTTTACTCGGTCAACCCGGTGCTGCAAAAGAAGCTTGCCTATGATCCCGCCAAGGACTTCGATCTGCTGAGCGTGGCCGTACGCGCACCGAATGTGCTGGTGGCGCCGCCCAGCTTCCCTGCAAACACCTTGCAAGAGTTGATCGCGCATTTGAAGAAGAATCCCGAAAAGGTGACTTTCGCGACGTCCGGCGCCGGTTCTTCCGATCACCTCACGGCAGCGCTGTTCTGGCAAAAGACCGGCACCAGCGGCATTCATGTGCCCTACAAGGGCGGTGCTCCCGCCATCACCGATCTGATCGGCGGCCATGCGGATGTGTCGTTCCAGAACATCAATGTCGTTGCCGGGCACATCAAGACCGGCAAGCTGAAGGCATTGGCGATCACCGGCGACAAGCGCTCGCCACTGCTGCCGCAAGTGCCGACGCTGGATGAGGCCGGTGTCAAGGAGGTCGACGTGTACTCCTGGCAGGCATATGCGGCACCCAAGGGCTTGCCGGCGGATGTCAAGAGCAAGCTGTACAACGCGATCGTTGGCGCATTGAATGATCCCGAGATCAAGAAGCGTTTGGTGGAACAGGGATTTGAAATCGTCGCAAACACACCGGAAGAATTCAGCCGTTTCCAGGCCAAGGAACTGGCGCGCTGGAAGCAGGTCATCGAAGTCGGCAAGATCGTTGTCGACTGAGTCTCTGAAGATACATGCAATAAGGCTGCGCTAGCTGCACTAACTTCGCTGCTCAGCGCATGCCAATAAACCGATACGGAAAAATTATGTCTACAAGTACTAGCGCGCAAGCGTCCAGAGGCGCGCCCGTCGTGACCGGCATGCGCGTCATCCCGGTCGCCGGACGCGATTCCATGCTGTTGAACCTGAGCGGCGCCCACGGCCCTTTCTTCACGCGCAATATCGTGATCCTCACCGACAGCGCCGGCCATACCGGCGTGGGCGAAGTGCCGGGCGGCGAACGCATTCGCCAGACGCTCGAAGATGCGCGCGACCTGGTGGTCGGCAAATCGATCGGCGCGTATCACGGCGTACTCAACAGCGTGCGCCAGAGTTTTGCCGACCGCGATGCCGCGGGGCGCGGCTTGCAAACCTTCGACCTGCGCATCACGATCCATGCAGTCACCGCGCTGGAAGCGGCCATGCTCGACTTGCTCGGACAATTCCTTGAGGTCCCGGTGGCGGCATTGCTCGGCGAAGGACTGCAACGCGACAAGGTCGAAATGCTTGGTTACCTGTTTTATATCGGCGATCGCACACTGACCGATCTGCCCTATCCGAGCGAAGCGGAGGCCGACAACGACTGGTTCCGCCTGCGCCATGAAAAAGCCATGACGCCTGACGCCATCGTGCGTCTTGCCGAAGCGGCCTACCAGCGTTACGGTTTCAACGACTTCAAGCTCAAGGGCGGGGTGCTGCGCGGTGAAGACGAAATGGACGCCGTCACCGCCTTGTCCGAGCGCTTTCCGCAGGCGCGCATCACGCTGGATCCGAATGGCGGCTGGCTGCTCAAGGATGCGATTCGCCTGTGTCGCGACAAGCATGATGTACTGGCGTATGCGGAAGATCCCTGCGGCGCGGAGAACGGCTTTTCGGGACGCGAAGTCATGGCCGAGTTCCGTCGTGCCACCGGCTTGCCCACCGCCACCAACATGATTGCGACCGACTGGCGCGAAATGGGCCATGCGATCCAGTTGCAATCGGTGGATATCCCGTTGGCCGATCCGCATTTCTGGACCATGCAGGGTTCGGTGCGGGTGGCGCAGATGTGCAATGAATGGGGTCTGACCTGGGGCTCGCATTCCAACAATCACTTCGACATTTCGCTGGCGATGTTCACGCATGTTGCCGCTGCAGCGCCGGGCAAGATCACCGCGATCGACACCCACTGGATCTGGCAGGATGGCCAGCGTCTGACCCGCGAGCCGCTGCAGATTGCGGGCGGCATGGTGGCCGTGCCGCAGAAGCCGGGGCTCGGCATCGAACTCGATATGGAGCAGGTCGAGCTTGCCCATCAGCGTTACCGTGAAATGGGACTGGGGGCGCGCGATGATGCGGTGGCCATGCAATACCTGATTCCCGGATGGAAGTTCGATAACAAGAAACCTTGCATGGTCAGATAGTTGATTCCAACGTGAGTCTTGCCGCGCCGATCGCATGGTCCGAATTGCGGTCGGCCGGTGTTTGTTTTCTTGTGTTCCTTTCTGCGGCCAGCACACCAGTCCCTCCTGGTAAGATCTATCGCTTCATCGAGGAGGAAAAAAATGGACACCTATATCGACGTACTGCAGACCTATATGAAGGCGCTGGGCGACAGCGATTATGAAAAGATAGTCAGCCTGTTCGCACCTGACGGCAAAGTCTTGTCACCCTTTCTGGGCGAAATGGATGCCGCTCCCTTCTTTCAGCGTCTTCAGGGCGCATCTAGCCGCAATGTGATCACGCCGATCGATGTATTTTCCAGCGCGAACGGATCCAATCGTGCGACCGCATATTTTCAGTACGACTGGACCGTAAGCGATGGCACCTTGATTACTTTTAAGGTGATGGATTTATTCGAGTTTGAGGACGGCGGCAACAGGATCAAATACCTGAGCCTGATCTACGACACCCATCCTATCCGTGCCACGGCTGGCAACAAGTATGAGACGGCTTAAGCCGATTTTCGGGCACAAGGTGTTCTCACGTCTCAGCGAGTCGGTTCATCGCCATGCCTGTTTGGGTTTATCTACAAAACAAACTCAAACAGCAGTTGAAGAATAAAAAAATTCCGATGGTGTGGACGTGCGGAAACCAGTTTGCCAAGTGCTGATAAGAAACATTATGTATGCGGCATTGCGGAAATGTTGTCTGACGATTATCCCGAGCGCTGTAAGGAAATTCCGAATAAAGGTTGCGCATCGTCAAGTGAGGTAAGACGGGTTTGGAAGATACTTTGAGTTCCTTAAATCACTTTCCGAGTCCTTAGATGCTTACCGAGTTCACCACTGCCGCCGCTATTGAGAACCTTGTAAATGCTACTTTGGGTGCAGATGCGTCCGCGCGCCACGAGTATTTATTACGCCAATCGCTGCATAACCTGGTTCGGCTCGCGAAGGCTGAATACAAGGTAGAAGTTCAGCATAGTGTGGGAAAGGTGGTGCAGGTATTGCCGACGGACGCGACTCTGGTCCTTTAATCTGCAACATGAAAATAAAACGCTTGTTGCCGACGGCAACAAGCGTTTTATTTGTGTGGGTATGAAATACTGAAGGCAGTTGCAACAAAAAACTATGAAGAATTATTGGCCTAAGTGTAGTGACTTAGCCGCGATTGCGCATCGACCATAGCATTGCACCGATGGAACAAGCGATATAGAACAAAATAACCCATTGGTCGTGCGCTTCCAACAAAATTGTTTGCATGGCATCCTCCTGAAATTGAAGGCTAGGATGACATTGCTGTCCTTCAAGGCCTTGTGCAAACGCAATCGTCGTGCGCGGGCTTATATGCACGCGAAAATCTTTGATTCATAGCTTGTCTTTCAAGATGCTGGCGAGCGTTGAATACGGAACGAATGACGGTCGACATGACGCATTGTCGTATGTCAATGTAGCCGCACGGAACGCATGGTGAAATCCCGTACAGCATATACGGAGGATTTTCATGGTGACTTTGCTTGCAGTACTACTATTCGTTCTTGCCAGCGCATCATTCATCCATGCGTACGGCTGCCTTTCTTATTTTGCAAGCGAGGTAAGTGTGTCTGCCTATGCGCCGCCGACACTGGAAGATCTGGAGTTGCTGTTATTACGCAGCTAGCGCTGATCCCCCGTGATTACGCCTGGTCGCCTCTAAAAAATTAGCAAATGCGTACGCCTCAAGGCAACACGCATGAGGACCAGTCGATATTGATTGAACCTGGCCATCATGGGCTTGCAATAAGCTCAATGAAATGAGTGATAGGCACGCTGGATCGTCGTGACCGCGACCGGCAACTCATCATAACCATTCAGGTCTGCTGGCTGATTTACCCGCGGCACATAACCCCATTGCGAGGAACGCACCATGCGGATGTACTTCATTTCAAGGTCGCCGGCTTGCTTGAGTGTTTCTAGAGCTTCCTTTTCGATTTCATGAATCAAACGCCAAGTCAGTACCCGACCTGCGGTACGGTGGCGCTCTGCTATGTTGGTGATGGCGACGGTAAGACGTGCTTTTACTGCGTTGAGTTTATAGCCTTCGAACAAGATCATCGTGACAACAACTTTGATGCTGTATGGGTACACAGTATAAGATAAACGGCCTCTCAAGTGAATGGCGGACTGACTTCTATTTCCTCCTTTGTTTTCAGGTTCGATCGGCAGTATTCACAGAGTGATAAGTTAGCGGCGAACGGCCATGGGGAAAATTGCATCAGCATGCAAATGCGTCAATATTTGCGAGGCCCGGACTTCCCGGACTTATGTCAATCGCGATGATGCAAGCGTGTCGAGAACCGGTATAAACCCGCCCGTAAACTGTTGGATTTTTGCTGTCTTCTACAGATACTGTGAGTGAGATCACATTGTGTGCATGCAATGTTCCATATACTAAGTACATATTGTAGTGCTGGACTCCAACATATTTCCCCAAGAGGAACTGACCATGGATAACATGCTTCAAGACGATTCAAGAGCCGCCCGTCGCTCGGCTTTGTTTAAGCTGCGACGCATACAATCGGCTGCATGTGTCGGCGCTTCTATCGGTGCCGGGTTGGTCCTTCTGGTATTGAAAGCGCTTTGACGCCTTGTCACGCTGCTTGGGCATGATTTCCTGAAGCGCTATCGCAGAGATCTTTGTGTCAAAACTGCCAACACCTATGTTGGCAGCCCTTTTTCTTTGCATCGAAACAAGTTGCTTAATGGCATGAGAAAATGGCGACAATTTCAATTGCGCTCTTTTTTCGGCCAGTTTCGATGACCCGCTTTCTCTTCCTCGACTTTTTAAAAGTCGTGGCATTCAATCTGATCGTCTTTCACCATCTGGCATTCTATGGCCCCATGGCTGATCAGGTGCGGCACGCACTTCCTGACCTGATCGATTGGCTTGCCGGACCGGCCCGCATCGCGGTGCAGATCTTTCTCGTCGTCGGCGGTTTTCTTGCGGCAAAGTCATTGGCGTCGCGCGGCCAGGCAAGGCTGTTTTGGCTGTGGCAGGAATTGACGCGGCGTTTCGTCAAACTGGTGCCGCCTTTCATGGTTGCCATGCTGCTGGCGGTGGCCGCTTCGCGATGCGCCGCGATATGGATCGATCATTATTCGTTGACCCCTTCGCCTACCTGGGCGCAGATTGCGGCGCATGCGTTGCTCTTGCATGGCGTGCTCGGCGTGGAGTCGCTTTCGGCGGGCGCCTGGTATGTGGCAATCGATTTTCAGCTATATGCGCTGCTGGTATTGCTGTTCAGCCTGGCGCGCGGGTTTCGGAATAACGACGCGTCGCGCTGGCGGGTCCCGCTTTTGATTGCCGTCGGTATTGCGGCATCCCTGTTCTACTTCAATCCTGATCCGCAGTGGGACAATTGGGCGCCTTACTTCTTTGGCAGTTATGGGCTCGGCGCGCTGGCATGGCTGGCATCGCGCGGCATGCGAAGCAGTACGGGATCGGCGCTGCTGATTGGCATCATGATTCTGCTAGGCGGACTCGCGCTCGAATTCGACTTCCGCAGCCGCATTGCGTTGGCATTGGCGGTGTCGCTGGCGCTGGCCATGGTGTACGGCGGGGCGCAAGCGGCAGTACGCTGGGAAGTTCCCGGCCTGCATTACCTTGCACGCATATCGTATTCAGTGTTTCTGATACATTTCCCCGTTTGCGTGCTGGTCAACACGCTGTTTACGTGCATAGGTTCATCGTCGCCCTTGGTGCAGGGAATCGGCATGCTGGTGGCTTGGGTGGCAAGCATCGCTGCAGGCGCACTGTTTCATCGCTGGGTTGAAATTCCCTTGGGGCGGCTTATCGCATTGCCAAAGTTGCCGAAGCCGGTAAGAGCCGAGGCAGGTCCGATCCCGCCACTGCGCCCATAATGCCGGTCAGCCGCAGGCAGCGGCCCGGATCAATCAGCTTTTGTCTAGCCAGGAGCCGATCACGCCGGCACTCAGGATGAGCACGCCGACGATCAGCGAAATCATGGCTGCAAGCGTTGCATCGGCCGCGAGTGCGCCGAAGCCGCCGCATAACACGACACCACCGACAAGCTGCATCAGCCGGTATTCGCTCTGTTCCATTGCATCCTGGTATGAAAATGATAAGGATGCAATTAAACCCTGCTTTGCAAGTAAAAGGTACCCCATGTCCATGGGACAGAATTTGTCCTACACGGAATACAGCCGGGGAATACCTGGGCGGATTGCGCCCCCGGATTCAGCTACGGGATTGTTTAGAGCAGTTTCACCCTGACTGTACCGCCGATGCCGGACGCTTTGCCCGCGGCACGGCGTTGTCGAGGGGCCGCCGAGGCCTCCTTGCCATGGCTCGCCATGTCGCGTCGCCGCGCCTTGTTCCACGAGCAAATCGCCTCGGCCTCGACTGGCAAGTCAGGATGAACCTGCTCTAGAGGCGTCGACGTCATGGACTTCGGGTATTGCAATGCAGGCGAGTCCGCTTGTGCCACAATGTAAGTTCGTGAGTTGCAACGCGGGAAAGCACGCATGAATAAACACTGTTACGCATGTCCATTCATTTCGACCTGACCGACCTGCGCCTGTTTGTCTACATCGCAGAAGAAAACAGCCTGACACGCGGTGCGGAACGCTCGCATATGTCGTTGTCGGCGGCCAGCACGCGCATCAAGAACCTGGAAGACAGCGTAGGCGCAAAGCTGCTGGTACGTGCGAGTCAGGGCGTCAGCCTGACGCCGCCGGGACAAGCCTTGCTTCATCATGCCCGCCTGGTGCTGCAGCAGCTCGAGTACCTGCGCAGCGAGCTGCAGGAATATGCGCAGGGCACCAAGGGACATGTCCGGGTGTTTGCCAACACAACGGCCATTACCGAGTTCCTGCCTGCCATTCTTTCCGCATTCCTGGCCAGTCATCCCGATGTCAGCGTCGACCTGCGCGAACGGCTAAGCCACGACATCGTGCGTGCCGTCAGCGAGGGCAAGACTGATATCGGCATTGTGGCCGGCAACGTGCGTACCGAGGGGCTGGAAGTATTGCCCTATCACGAAGACCGTCTGGTGCTGGTGACCGCGATGAACCATCCGCTGGCGCGTATCGAGCGCATCGACTTTGAAAAGACCCTTGAGTTCGATCATGTGGGTCTGCATGAATCGAGTGCGATCCATGCCTTCGTCAAGCATGCGGCCGGCGCGCTGGACAAGCATGTCAAGACGCGCATTCAGGCCGGCAATTTCGAGGCAGTCTGCCGCATGGTTGAAGCCAATGCCGGTATCGGCGTGTTGCCGGAAACCTCGGCGCGGCGTCATGCGAAAACGATGGCGATCCATATCGTGCAACTGACCGACGAATGGGCATTGCGCAAGCTGCATATATGCATGCGCAGCCGCCAGCTGTTGCCGCCGTTTGCACGCGAGCTGGTGGATCTGCTGGTGGCGGATGCGGCCGGCTGATCAGATATCGAAAAACACCGTTTCTTCAGGACCCTGCAGCTGTATGTCGAAGCGGTAAACGACCTGGCCGTTTTTCTCTTCGCGGTGTGCAATCAAGGTCTTGCGGCGCACTTCCCATTCAATCAGGTTCAGCACCGGGTCCTTCGCATTCGCATCGGTCTCGTCGGAAAAATACATCCGTGTATTGAGGCCGATATTGATGCCGCGTGCGACGATCCAGAAGTTGACATGCGGTGCCATCGGCCTGCCATTGCGGCCTTCAACGATGCCGGGCTTGATCGTCTCGAAGCGGTAGGTCCCGGTTTCAAAATCCGAGCAGCCACGACCCCAGCCGCGAAAGCCCTGATCCAGCGCCTTGGCCTGGCGATCGGCGGGATGATTGTATTTTCCATCGGCATTTGCCTGCCAGATTTCGATCAGCACATCGCGCACTGGTGTGCCCGACCCGTCGAACACACGTCCTTCGATGCCGATGCGCTCGCCGGCAGTGTCTGGACCGGCCAGGACATTGCTGAAGTTCTTCTCGAAAATATCGAAGCCCGCTTGCTTGGGGGCCAGGCCGATATGCACATAAGGCCCCGCGGTCTGCGAGGCGGTTTCTTTCAATAGCTCGATCTGGTTCGGCTTCATTTGCCGCCTCCCTGAATGCGGTTTTCGAAAAGCGTTGCACGAGCACCGCGCAACACGACGTCGAAGCGGTAAGCAAGGCTGTCCAACTGGATGAAGGCGCCGCGGTCCAGCGGAGCGATCAGTCCGCGCACCGATTCTTCATTGCCGATCGATTGCAGGATCGGACATTGCGGAATCATCGGATCGCCTTCGAAGTACATCTGCGTGACCAGCCGCTGCGCCCAGGCCGACCCGGAAATCGCGTAGTGAATATGCGCCGGCCGCCAGTCATTGATCCGATTGCGCCACGGGTAGGGACCGGGCTTGATGGTCCGGTAAAAATAATAGCCGTTGGCATCGGTCAGCATGCGGCCGCAACCGCCGAAATTCGGATCGATAGGCGCGATGTACTGATCCTTCTTGTGACGGTAACGTCCGCCCGCGTTGGCTTGCCAGACCTCGACCAGAACGTTGGGTACCGGCCGGCCGAACTCGTCGAGCACATAGCCGTGCACGACGATGCGTTCGCCAATCGGCAAACCTTCCTTTGCATAATTCATGATCAGGTCATTGTCGAGCGGGCCGAGTTCATCCGGGCTGAAGGCCGGCCCGGTGATTTCGGACAGCGAATTCTGTAGCGAAATCAAGGCGTTCTTCGGCGAGCGCAGCACGCTGGTTTTATATTGAGGCGTATAGGCCGGCGGATGCACGCTGCGATCACGCTGCAGGTATTCGCCGAACTGGTCGAGCAGGCCAGGCATGGAAGTCTCCTCAAAAAAGCAATTGCCATAGAGGCAAGGGCGGGACAGAATGCGGCTACTTTATTCCTGAATAATTTTTATGTAAATTGAAAAAGAATGCGTTTTTCCATAACATATGGTTATGGAAAAAGAGACATTTCGACTGCGGGTTCGCTTGCGCCATATTCACTGCTTTCTTGCCGTGGCGGAGCAGGGCAATCTGGGCAAAGCCGCCGAACGCTTGCGTTTGACGCAGCCGGCGGTATCCAAAACGCTTTCCGAGCTGGAAGACATTGCGCATTGCAAGCTGTTCGAGCGCAACCGGCAAGGTGCGCGCCTGACTTCGGCAGGAGAACAATTTCGCAGGCATGCGCTGGGCGTGCTGGAAGCGCTCGACGCCGTAGGCAATGCCATCGGGCTTGAGTCGCAGCAGGAAAACGCCTGCGTGCGCCTTGGGGTGTTGCCAAGCGTCGGCGTCGACCTCGTGCCGGCGGCACTGGCGGTTTTCAGGAAGCTGCACCCGCATGCGCAGGTGTCGGTCGAAACGGGCGCAAACGCAGCGCTGGTCGATATGCTGAAGGCCGGTTCGGTCGATTGCGTGATGGGCCGCATGGCGGACCCGCAAATGCTGCTCGGCTTGTCCTTCGAATTGCTGTACGTCGAACCCTTGTGCCTGGTGGCGCGTCCTGGTCATCCAATGACGGCGACAGCACTGCCGCGCCTGGAGGATGTGCTTGCGTATCCCCTGCTTGTTTCGCCCAAGGGCACGATCCCGCGCCACAATGCAGAAAGCTTCCTGAGGTCGCGGGGGTTTGCAATGCCCCTGCAATACACTGAAACTCAGTCTGTGTCGATTGCACGCGAAATCGTGCTGCAGTCGGATGCGATATGGATTGCTCCGCTGGGTGCGGCGCGACATGCAATCACCAGCGGCATGCTCGCGAGGCTTGCAGTGCCCACTGAAGGCAGTGAAGAGCCGGTCGGTCTACTGCAGCGAAGCGACGCCAGCCTGGGCGCTGCTGTGCGCGACTTCATGACGGTGTTGCGTGACGTTGCGTCAGCCCGTCGGCCGCCGCAGTTGCTCTAGTCCCTCATTTGGCCGCGTCGGCAAGTTTGCGTGGCGCCTCTTCCTGTTCCACTCTCTCCAGAGGAATAAAGACGGTCAGCGAAGTGCCCTTGCCCGGCGCGCTGTCGATGACGAACTTGCCATTGAGTGCATGGATGCGTTCCTCCACGCCCACCAGGCCGAACGAATTGCCGGACTGACGAATATCGGAATAAATGCCGATGCCGTTATCGGAAATCGTCATGACCAGCCGGCCTGCTTCCCGGTGTACTTCGACGATGACATGGCTGGCTCGGGCGTGCCGGATTACATTGGTCAGCGATTCCTGCAGAATGCGAAACAGCGATGTGGCCCGGGCATCGTCGACATGAAATTCCTTTTCGTTCATCACCAGTTCGCAGGTGATGCCGGAACGGCGGCGGAATTCCGCGACCTGCCATTCGAATGCGGCGGTCAAACCGAGATCGAGAACGGCGGGGCGCAGATTGTTGATGATCGTGCGTATGGTCTTGACCGTCGCATCGATGTGATTGAGTGCACCGCGCACTTTTTCATTGAGCCGGGGATGCGACCGGCCGGTGCGTGCATCCAGCATGGACACGTCGATGCGCAGTGCCAGCAAGGTTTGACCGAGTTCGTCATGGATTTCACGCGCGATGCGCTTGCGCTCGTCTTCCTTGACGCGGTCCTGATGCGCAGTCAGGTCGCGCAGCAGTTCCTGCGAACGCTGCAATGCTTCGACCGTGTGCTTGCGGTCGGTGATATCCATGATCGTGCCGCGCAACAGCGTGTTGTCGCCGTCGTTGTCGAACCGCGTAATGGTCTGTACCCAGCGAATCGATCCATCGAGCCGCCTGATGCGGTGTTCGATATTGAACTCTTCGTTGTCCGGAAGTGCGCGCATCAGTCCCAGATGCACGCGTTCGTGGTCCTCGGCATGAATACGGCACAGGAAGTCGTCGAGCCGTGGACCATCCTTGAAATGATCCATGCCGAAAATGCGATAGGTCTCTGCCGACCATGTCATGCGCTTGCTTGCCGTGTTCAGCGTCCAGCTGCCAAGACGGGCCATGTGCTGCGCTTCCGCCAGGCTTGCCTCGCTGTTGCGCAAATCGGTCGTCATTTCACGCGCCAGTTCGATCGCGCGCCGACGCGCGGTCATCATCGAATAATAGATGCTGTAAAGCAGAGTGCTGGCAATCAGACCGCCAATCAGCACGATCCAGGAAAGCGACACGTCGAATCCATTCATCAGACTCGACCGGCGCCCGAGGATCTCGGCTTCCCATACACGAGGACCCACCGTCATCGATACGCGCTTGGCAAACAGATCGGCTTCCGTCGGCTCGATGGCCGGCGAGCGCTCGGCAACAAGAGGTATCGCGGCACTGTCGAACATCAGCCGCTGCGGATCGCTGGTGCCGCTATTGAGTTTTTCATCGCCGTGTCCGGCGTCAAAGATGCGGATGCGCATCGAGCCCAATACCTTCTTGTCGATGGCGCCCATCATCAAGCGGTTGACATCGAAGCCGGCACCTACGGACCCGTAATAAGCGCGTCGCCGTTCGGCTACATTGCGCAAAGGCATGCCACGTTTATAGAGCGGCATGCGCATGGCGAGGCCGATATGCTGATGCGGACCGGTGATATGAATCAGCCGGCCTGACGACACCAGTTGTCCGGTGTCGCGCGATGTGGCGAGCGCTTTTGCCGCCACGGGATTGGATGCCATGTCGACCCCGAACGATACGCCATTGCTTTCCATCGGCTCGACATAAGTAATTACATTGTAATCACGTCGCTCTCCTGCCGGCTTGACCGCAAAGGCGGGATAACCTTCAGGACTGATACTGGTGTCGCGTCGCACCGCTGCTTCGAAGGATTGCTTTTCCAGCCCTGGTACGTGCTGCGCGTAGTTAAGGTTGGTAATGCCGGGGAAACTGCTGTCAAGCTTCAATTCCTTGACATAGTGACGGAATTCGTCCCGGTGTACTTTTTCTGAAGTCTGGAACAGGGCCGTGGCACCGCGCAAGACATCGATATAGGATCGCACCCGGTTTTGAACCGCGAGTTGCGCATTGTCGGCGATGTACTCGAATTGAGACTGAGCCTTTTCTTCGACGATCTGCGCGACCATCAAATGCAGCAATAGCGATATGGCGACACCCAGCCACCAGGCAGGAGACGTGATAAGGGAAATCAGGAAGCGTCGGGAAATGCTTATCTTGCCCATAAATTCTACAAATTGAGCTCGGCGGGCCGTGTTATGCCGGCATTGCTGCGGAACATGCTTATAGATGTGAGTGGAGTGTAACGGTTTTTTTAAGAAATCCGTAGTGCACGCTGGCATTGATTACATGTAAAAATACCTTGAGTGTCATGAATGATATGCATGTGTTGGTTAAGAGAAATGCTAAGCGCAAAAGGTTTGCGTTTGATCAATTACTTTACACACTGGCAATAATTTCCACATGCTAAATTTTCCTTGTCGCAAGACGCGTCCGAAGCCCATGAAAAGTGGCCAAGAGACGTTCCGTTCAATAAACGTGAGAGGTGGCATAACATGAATAAGCAAGCGCAGAACAAGACCCCTGATCAAATGGTTGAAGCGATCTTTGCGCTGGATCTTGATCCGATCAAGTTCAAACTGATGGATGCCAAAGAAGGCCATGGCTGGACACGCGAAGCAGCGGACCGCCACGAACTCGAGTACCGGCGCTTCCTGGCGCTGATAGCAAAGTACCCGAACGAAGCGATTACCCCGAACGCCGATGTAGATAAGTTCTGGCACGGTCACATTCTGGATACGATGAAATATGCAGTGGATTGCGCGACCGTGTTTGGGTACTTCTTGCATCATTTCCCGTATTTCGGCATGCGCGGCGATGAAGATGCGGCAAATCTCGCGGAAGCTGCGGCCCGTACAAGAAGCCTGTACGAAATGGAATTCGGCCAAGTTTCCGACGGCAGGCAAAGCTATTGCGCACGGGCGGTAGCGGAAGATGCTTCCTATTGCGCCCGCGTCGTGAGTCAAGAGGCTTCTTACTGCGCCCGCGCTGTTGCACCCGATGCATCGTATTGCGCACGGGTGGCGCAGCCCGGTACTACAGGCATGCCGGCGGAATCGTCGTACTGCGCCCGCGTTGTGGCATCGGTTGAGGATGCAAGCTATTGTGCTCGCGTCGCTACCGCTTACTATGAATCGGCCATGCCAGCCTATTACGCTACGGTGCTGGGCAAGGGACGTCCTTCGCTGGAAGCTTAGTCAATTGTCATAATGCTTTCGCCCCTTCCCCTGTCAAGGGAAAGGGGCTGGCCGCCTGAAGCCCGCACAAAAATCCCCGTCACGCCGGCCGCGTCCAGTACCCGGGTTCTGCGTACACAGACTTCAGCATATCGATGAAAAAACGGATCTTTGCCGGCAGATGACGCTGCTGCGGATAGACCGCCATGATGTCGTAGTTGTCCAGCGCAAAATCGTTCAGCACCGTGATCAATCTCCCGGAAGCAAGCTCTGTCTGAATTTCCCAGGTGGAGCGCCAAGCCAGTCCCAGACCTTCGCGTGCCCAGCGATGCAAGAGTTCGCCATCGTTGCAGTCGAGATTGCCGTTGACCTTCACGGTGACCGGCTTGCCCTGCTGCTGGAAATACCATCCGCGCTGCTGACCGCCTTGCAGGTTGAATGCAAGGCAGTTGTGCTTTTCCAGGTCGTCCAGCGTGCGCGGGATACCATGACGCTCAAAATATTCTGGTGTCGCGCACACGACGCGGCGATTGCTTGCCAGCTTGACTGCGACGAAATTCGGATCGATCGCGCCGCCGATGCGGATGCTCAGGTCGTAGCCTTCGCGCACCAGATCGACTACCCGGTCGGTCAGGTTGAATGAAATCTGTACATCGGGATTGGCGGCGATGAAGCCGGGTGCATGCGGCGCCACATGCTTGCGGCCGTAGGCGGCGGGTGCGGATACGACCAGATGGCCGGTGGCCTTGTGCCGGCCTTCGGAAATGATCTTTTCGGCATGATCGAGTTCGTCGAGCAGCTTGCGGCAGTGGTCGAGGAAGACCGTGCCTTCCTCGGTCAGGGTGAGGTGGCGGGTGGTGCGGTGCATGAGCTTGACGCCCAGGCGTTTTTCCAGCGCGTCAATGCGACGGCCGAGCATCACGGGGGTGATGTTCTGTTCCAGCGCGGCGCGGGCGAGGCTGCCTTTTTCGATGACTTCGACGAAGGCTTCGATTTGCTTGAACTTGTCCATAGGGGATGTTTTCTTCGGTAATGGCATTTCAATTCGTCTCGATTATTCCATACCTGAAGTATTGAATACAGCGATTGTTTATCTCCTTATCAAACAATAAGTTGGCCTTTACACTCGACCCATCAGAAATTTGACTGTGTCCAGGAGGATGTATGGCTAAGATGACCGCAGCGGAAGCCGCGATTTATGTGTTGGAAAAAGAAGGCATGACCCAGGCGTTCGGTGTTCCGGGTGCGGCGATCAATCCGTTTTATGCTGCATTGCGCAAACGCGGCAGCGTCAAACATATACTGGCGCGGCACGTGGAGGGCGCATCGCATATGGCCGAGGGCTACACGCGTGCGAAGCCGGGCAATATCGGCCTGTGTATCGGTACTTCCGGGCCGGCGGGTACGGACATGATTACAGGGCTGTACTCGGCCCAGGCGGATTCGATTCCTATTCTGTGCGTGACCGGCCAGGCGCCGCGCGCCCGTCTGTACAAGGAAGATTTCCAGGCAGTGGATATCGAGTCGATCGCCAAGCCGGTCACCAAGTGGGCAGTGACCGTTCGTGAACCGGCGCTGGTGCCGCGCGTGTTCCAGCAGGCTTTCCATCTGATGCGTTCCGGACGCCCGGGACCGGTGCTGATCGACTTGCCTTTCGATGTGCAGATGGCGGAAATCGAATTCGATCCCGATACCTATGAGCCCTTGCCGGTCTACAAGCCAGCAGCCACGCGTGCGCAAATTGAAAAGGCGCTGGCAATGCTCAACGATGCTGAGCGCCCATTGATCACCGCCGGTGGCGGCATCATCAATGCGAATGCATCCGAATTGCTGGTGGAGTTTGCCGAAGTCACCGGCGTGCCGGTAATCCCGACTCTGATGGCGTGGGGTGCGATTGCTGACGACCATCCGCTGATGGCGGGCATGGTCGGCCTGCAGACCAGCCACCGTTACGGCAATGCGACCATGCTGGAATCGGACTTCGTGCTCGGCATCGGCAATCGCTGGGCAAACCGCCATACCGGCTCGATCGACGTATTCACCAAGGGACGCAAGTTCGTGCACGTGGATATCGAACCGACACAGATTGGTCGTGTATTCGGCCCGGACCTCGGCATCGTGTCCGATGCAGGTGCGGCGCTCAAGCTGTTTGTCGAAGTCGCCAAGGAATGGAAAGCCGCCGGCAAGCTGAAGGACCGCACGCAATGGGTATCGCAGTGCCAGGAACGCAAGCGCACGATGCTGCGCCGGACCAATTTCGACAATGCACCGATCAAGCCGCAGCGCGTGTATGAAGAAATGAACCGCGCATTCGGTCGCGAAACCTGTTACGTCAGCACCATCGGCTTGTCGCAGATCGCAGCCGCGCAATTCCTGCATGTGTACAAGGCGCGCAACTGGATCAATTGCGGCCAGGCTGGTCCGCTCGGATGGACTATTCCTGCAGCGCTGGGCGTATGCGCAGCCGACCCGGACCGTCCAGTGGTCGCGATCTCGGGCGACTACGACTTCCAGTTCATGATCGAGGAACTGGCAGTGGGTGCGCAGTTCAATCTGCCTTACCTGCATGTGGTGGTGAACAACTCGTATCTCGGCCTGATCCGTCAATCGCAGCGCGGCTTCGATATGGATTACTGCGTGCAGCTCGCGTTTGAAAACATCAATGCGCCCGAGTTGAACGGCTATGGCGTGGATCATGTGGCCGTGGTCGAAGGTCTGGGCTGCAAGGCCATCCGCGTGACCCGTCCGCAGGATATCCAGGATGCGTTCGGCCAGGCACGTGCATGGATGCGGCAGTACCGTGTGCCGGTCGTGGTGGAAATCATCCTGGAACGCGTCACCAACGTATCGATGGGTACCGAGATCAACAACGTCAACGAGTTTGAAGAACTGGCTGAAAAGCCCGAGCATGCGCCGACTGCGATTGCGATGCTGGATTAAGGAGGAAGATAGATGACCAAACTGGCAGCCAACCTGACCATGCTGTTCAATGAGCAGCCTTTCATGGATCGTTTTGAAGCGGCGGCACGTGCCGGCTTTCGCGGTGTGGAATTCTTGTTTCCATATGCATTCCACGCCGACCAGATCGCCGACAAGCTCAATGCCTTTCAGCTGGATCTGGTATTGCACAACCTGCCAGCCGGCAACTGGGAAGCGGGCGAGCGCGGCATCGCCTGCCATCCGGACCGCGTCAATGAATTTCGCGAAGGCATCGATGAAGCGATTCGTTATGCCAAGGTCCTCGGCACCAAGCAGCTCAACTGCCTGGTCGGAAAAGTGCCGCAAGGCGTGAGCGCGGAACAGGCGCGCGAAACCTTGGTCGAAAATCTTCGCTACGCAGCCGACATGCTGAAGGAACACAAGCTGCGCCTGCTGATCGAGCCGATCAATCACTTCGATATTCCCGGCTTCTTCCTGACGCGCACGCAGCAGGCGGTCGACCTGATCCGCGATACCGGGTCGAGCAATATCTACGTGCAGTACGACATCTATCACATGCAGCGCATGGAAGGCGAAATCGCCAATACCATCAAGGCCAATCGCGACATCATCCGGCACATACAGCTGGCCGATAATCCCGGCCGCTTCGAACCGGGTACCGGCGAAATCAATTACCGCTACCTGTTCAAGATGCTGGACGAGATCGGTTACGATGGCTGGATAGGATGCGAATACAAACCGCGCGCCGGCACCGTCGAAGGCCTGGGCTGGCGTGCCGCGCACGGCGTATAAATCAATCAAACATATTCTGGAGAACACTATGGCAAAAGTAGGCTTTATCGGATTGGGCATCATGGGCGCACCCATGGCGGGACATCTGCAGGCAGGCGGACACAAGCTCTACCTGCATGACCAGAAAAACCCGCCGTTCGAACTGATCGAAGGCGGCGCAACGGTCTGCACCTCGGGCGCGGAAGTCGCCAAGCGCGCCGACATCATCATCATCATGGTGCCCGACACGCCGCACGTCGAAGCAGTGCTGTTCGGCGAAAACGGTGTCGCCAGCGGCCTGTCCGCCGGCAAGACCGTGGTCGACATGAGCTCGATCTCGCCGATCGCCACCAAGGGCTTTGCAAAGAAGATCAACGAACTCGGCTGCCAGTATCTCGACGCGCCGGTATCCGGCGGCGAAGTCGGCGCCAAGGCGGCATCGCTGACCATCATGGTGGGCGGCTCCGAAGGCGCGTTCAACGACGTCAAGCCCTTGTTCGAGTTGATGGGCAAGAACATCACGCTGGTCGGCGGTAATGGCGATGGCCAGACCACCAAGGTGGCCAACCAGATCATCGTTGCGCTGAACATCCAGGCAGTCGCGGAAGCCTTGCTGTTCGCGTCCAAGGCCGGCGCCGATCCGGCGCGCGTGCGCCAGGCATTGATGGGCGGTTTCGCTGCTTCGCGCATCCTCGAAGTGCATGGCGAGCGCATGGTCAAGCGGACCTTCAATCCAGGTTTCCGTATTGAATTGCACCAGAAGGATCTGAATCTCGCGCTGCAAGGCGCCAAGTCGCTCGGCGTGTCGCTGCCTAACACGGCGGCTGCCCAGGAATTGATGAACGCCTGCGCCGCCAATGGCATGAGCGGACTGGATCATTCGGCGCTGTGCCGGGCGATTGAAATCATGTCGAACCATGAGATCGCAAAAGCAGCGGACGCGTAATTGCGTACAATAAACCCAATGCCGTTTCTTTAACCTTGCTCACGACTCTCATGCCAGACATTAATCCCCGTCAGTTGCTGCTCGACATGTACACCGCGGCGGTCGATGCCGTCAGTGCGGAAAAATGCCTTCCCGCTTTCCTGCCCAAGCCGTCGATCACTGGCCGTACGCTGGTCATCGGTGCCGGCAAGGGCGCGGCGGCAATGGCGCAGACGGTGGAACGGCATTGGGAGGGTGAGCTCAGTGGCTTGGTGGTCACACGGTACGGCCATGGCGCGGACTGCAAGCGCATCGAAGTGGTCGAAGCGGCGCATCCGGTGCCCGATGAAGCGGGCCGCCGCGCCGCCGGTCGCATCATGGACATGGTGCAGGGCTTGAGCGAGAACGACCTTGTGCTTTGCCTGATTTCCGGTGGCGGATCGGCTTTGCTGGCCTTGCCGGGCGAAGGCATCACGCTGGAAGAAAAGCAGGCGATCAACAAGGCCTTGCTGAAAAGCGGTGCGACGATTTCGGAAATGAATTGCGTGCGCAAGCATTTCTCCGCCATCAAGGGCGGACGCCTTGCGCTGGCGTGCGCGCCGGCCCGGGTCGTGACCCTGCTGATTTCCGATGTGCCCGGCGACGACCCCGGCGTCATTGCCAGCGGGCCGACCTTGCCGGACCCGACCACCTGCGCGCAGGCGCTAGCTATCCTGAACAAGTACGAAATTGCAGTGCCGCCGGTCATGGAAGACTATCTGGCATCGGGTGCCGGCGAAACACCCAAGCCCAACGATCCACGCTTTACCGGCAATAGCCATCATGTGATCGCCACAGCGCAGCAGGCGCTGGAAGCTGCAGCCGCGAGTGCACGCGCGGCCGGCATCACGCCCTATATCCTGTCGGACGAGATGGAAGGCGAGGCACGCGATGTCGGCATGATGCACGCCGCGCTGGCGCGCCAGATCGCATTGCGCGGCCAGCCTTTCGCCAAGCCTTGCGTCTTGATCTCCGGCGGTGAAACCACCGTTACCGTGCGCGGCAAGGGCAGGGGAGGGCGCAACGCCGAATTCCTGCTCAGTTTTGCCGCCACCGTGGGTGGTCAGCGAGGCGTGCATGCGATTGCCTGCGATACCGATGGGATAGACGGTTCGGAAGACAATGCCGGCGCGATTTGCGGTCCCGATTCGGTGGCGCGCGCCGAGGCGATGGGTATGCGCGCACGCGCCATGCTCGACAACAACGATGGATACGGTTTCTTCAACGCGCTGGGCGACCTGATCGTCACCGGGCCGACACGCACCAACGTCAATGATTTCAGGGCAATCCTGATTCTCTGAGTTTTATCCGTTTTTAACGACAGGCGGGCGTCACGGGACGGTCCGGTGGTCGCGCACGCCTGTACGAACTGCAAAGTGAACAACATGCGACGTCAACGCAAGGCAAAAATCGTGGCAACCCTTGGACCGGCAAGCTCGACCATGGAAGCCATAGAAGCATTATTTCAGGCCGGAGCCGATGTGTTCCGCTTCAATTTCAGTCATGGCTCGCACTTGGACCACAGTGCACGCTACGACATCGTGCGCGAAGTCGAACGCAAGGTGGGACGGCCTATCGCGATCTTGGCGGACCTGCAGGGCCCCAAACTGCGCATCGGCCAGTTCGCCGAAGGCAAGGTCACGCTCGCCGCGGGCGCGGAATTCATACTCGACCGCAATCCCGATCCTGGCACGGCTGCACGGGTTTGCCTGCCGCATCCGGAATTGTTTGCGGTGATCGGCGCGGGCCAGGCACTGCTGATCGACGATGGAAAACTGCGACTGGAAGTCATAGAAAGCAATGGCGACTGTATCCGCACGAAGGTTGTCGCCGGCGGCGTCGTATCCGACCGCAAGGGCGTCAATGTGCCGGATGTCGTCCTGCCGATTCCCGCGTTGACCGAAAAGGACAGGCGCGACCTGGAGTTTGCGCTGGCGCTGGGCGTGGACTGGATCGCCTTGTCTTTCGTGCAGCGTCCGGAAGACTTGCTGGAAGCACGGGAACTGATCAAGGGCCGCGCCGGGCTGCTCGCCAAGCTGGAAAAACCCGCCGCGCTCGACCGGCTCGACGACATCGTGGGCGTATCGGATGCGGTGATGGTGGCGCGCGGCGATCTCGGTGTCGAATTGCCACCCGAGCGCGTGCCCGGCGTGCAAAAGCGCATCCTGCGTGCCTGCAGCAGACAGGGCAAGCCTGTGGTCATTGCGACGCAGATGCTGGAATCGATGATATCGGCGCAGGTGCCGACCAGGGCTGAAGCATCCGATGTCGCCAGCGCGATCTATGACGGCGCCGATGCGGTCATGCTGTCGGCCGAATCGGCCAGCGGCGCCTATCCGGTCGAAGCGGTGGCAATGATGGACCGGATCATTTCGGAAGTCGAGCGCGATCCCTTGTACCGCAGCGTGATCGATGCCCAGCGTGGCGATCCCTTGCCGACGCGCGGCGATGCGATTTGCGCGGCACTGCGCAGCGTCACGCAGATTCTTGGCGCCCGCGTCACGATTACCTACACCACGTCGGGTCATACCAGCCTGCGTGCCGCGCGCGAGCGGCCGGCCGCACCGATCCTCAGCATCACGCCGCATCTGTCGACCGCGCGCAAGCTGGCGCTGGCGTGGGGCGTGCATACCACCGTCAGCCCGGATGTGCGCAGTGTGGATGAAATGGTGTCGGCGGCCTGTCGCACGGCGTTGCGGGAGGGATTTGCACAGCCCGGTGATCAGGTGGCGATTGCTGCGGGTATGCCGTTTGCCGAGTCGGGAACGACCAATCTGTTGAGGATTGCCGAGGTGTGGGCGCAACCGGCGTAATGCGTGATCAAGCGATAAGGTCGGTTAGGTCATTGGGAATTTTTGTGAGGCTGTACCATTGCCCGGCCTTAGGCACCGCGCAGGAATAACTTGCACGTTTTTTCTGGCCGTAGCTCGCTACGGCCAGAAAAAACGTGCGATTTATTTCTTGACAGGCCCTTTGTACTTCGCGGCTATACGCAAGATCGCTTCGATACTCCGTTCCACGTCCGCGTCAGTCGTGGCCCAGCATACGACACTGATCCGCATCGCCGTATGGCCCTGCCACAGGGTACTTCCACACCAGCACGTCCCGTCGGCTTGAATGTCGTCGATCACGCGCTTCGTTATTTCGGGCGTACCGAACGAGACTAAAACCTGATTGAGCACAACCTCATTCAACACGTGATATCCCGCAGACGTCAGTGCCTCGGCAAAACGGCGAGCATAACGACACGTGCGTTCAATCAGATCGGACAACCCTATACGCCCCAATGAGCGTAAGGCGGCCCAAACCTCGACCCCGCGCGCGCGTCTCGAGAGTTCAGGGGTGTAGTCTGCAGGATTACGATATTCACTCACCGTCGGGAGGTAATCGGCAGTAATCGCCATGGCAGCTCGTAATGCATCCGGGTCGCGAACAAACGCCACACCGCTGTCGTACGGTACATTCAGCCACTTATGCGCATCGGTCGCCCAGGAGTCAGCGCCTTCGATACCCTCGACAAGATAGGCACGTGACGGGGCGGCTGCAGCCCACAGCCCAAATGCTCCATCAACATGCACCCATGCACCTACATCATGTGCGCGTTCGCAGATCTGCTGAAACGGATCGAATGCGCCCGTGTTAACGTTTCCCGCCTGCACACAGACAATTGTGGAACCAGTCATAGGAGGCAATGCATCAAGGCGCATGCAGCCTTGACTATCGACTGGCACTGTCACGACGCGACTACGCCCCAGGCCCAGCATGCCTAAGGCCTTCAACACTGTTGGATGGACTTCTGCACCGACGATGACCGTAATGGGTGGAGCGCCGAACAATCCATCGGCTTCCACATTCCAGCCAGCTTTTGCCAGAGCAGCATGCCGTGCCGCAGCGAGTGCAGTGAAATTCGCGACGGTCGCACCCGTAACAAATGCACCACCACTTTCAGGCGGCAATTTCAGGACGTCGAGGAGCCATCCGAGTGCGATTTGCTCAAGCGCCGCAGTGGCCGGAGTCACATTGTAGAGGCCGCTATTTTGATCCCAGGCAGTTATTAGCCAGCTGGCGGCTAATGCCGCAGGAAGCGAACCGCCGATGACAAAGCCGAAGAAGCGCGGCCCTGCCATCGCCATTGTCGCCGGTGAGCCAAGTTCATCCAGTTGCTGCAAGATGGATTCCGGGCTGGTGGGTTCATTTGAAAGTGGTATATCAAGCGAGGCAAGGCGAGCAACTGCATCTATGCTTGGAGCAACACTCCGAGTCCCCAAATCTTCGAGATAACAAATTGCCCGTTCAGCAGTCGTCGATAATAATTCTCTCATGCCAGTCCTCGTTTGATGCGCATCTATCAGGCTAAGGCACCGCGCAGGAATAAGTTGCACAACTTATTCCTGCGCGGTGCCTAAAGCCAACCGGAGACGAAATCCTGACATCGTCGTCGCACGGAGACTCTGATTTGCGTTTCTACATAACCTCGGTCGATCAACTACGCCAGAATGCGCACCGATTCTTCGCGCTCCCATTGCCGTGTCTTGGCCGCCGCGATGAAGCCTTTCATGTCCTTCGCATCGAGCACACCTTTGTCTTTCTCGATGTTCGCTTGTTCGAGCAGTGACCGGCCGCCCTGATCCGCCGCGATCGCCTTCAGGTGGCCGAACGCGTGACGCACGAAATCGATAGCCGCGGATTCCTTGCTCAGTAGCTTGACTCCTTCATCGGACAAGACAACGGCAATCGCGTCGAACATCACCGAAGGCGTGCCCGCCAGTTGTCCGTCGGCTTCCATCATCGTGCCGTCGGCAAGCTTCGCGCCGCCCACCTTGGGAGCGACGACCTTGACCTTCGCGCCGGCCTCAGCTGCGACTTTGATGATGTCGCTGACGATGGCGCCGTCCGAACCGTCCGCAATCAGAATACCGATTGCGCGTCCTTCTAGCGTGTCCTTCATCCTGCCGATGATTTGCAGCGCCGGCGATTGATCGAAGTCCTGCACCGGCGCTGCGGCCTCTGCGGGTTTCGGCAAGGTGCCGAGACCAAGGCCATCGGCTACGCGCTGGGCCAGTTCTTCTTCAATGTGGCGCAGATGTGCAACCATCGCCTGCCGCACATGCAGATGATCGACTTTCGACAGCTCAAACACCAGCGCAGACGCGATATGTGCCTGCTCGTACTTGCTCTGGCTGCGATAGAACTGACGCGCCTGGCTGTAATGGTCGGCAAAGCTCTCCGCGCGAATGCGGCCTTTTTCGCCGCTTTCGCTGACGCGTGCGCTAGGGAAACCCCTGTCCGGCGTTTCTCGCGGGGCGGTTTCCGACAACGAATTCGGCTCATATGCGACCCTGCCTTTCGGCTGCGTCATTTGCATCTTGCCGTCGCGCTGAAGGTTGGCGAAGGGGCACTTTGGCGCATTGACCGGAATCTGGTTGAAATTCGGCGATCCGAGCCGCAGCAATTGCGTATCCAGGTATGAGAACAGGCGGCCCTGTAGCAGCGGATCGTTGGAGAAGTCGATGCCGGGAACGATGTTGGCGGGACAGTAGGCGACCTGTTCGGTTTCCGCGAAGAAGTTGTCCGGCCACCGGTCCAGCACCATGCGGCCGATTACTTGTAAGGGCACCAGTTCTTCCGGGATCAGCTTGGTCGCATCCAGATGATCGAATGGAAATTTATCCGCCTGCTCCTGCGTGAATAGCTGGACCGCAAACTCCCACTCGGGGAAATCACCTGCTTCGATCGCCTCGAACATGTCGCGGCGGTGGAAGTCCGGATCGGCGCCGGCAATCTTCACTGCCTCATCCCAAATGGTCGATTGCAGGCCCAGCTTCGGCCGCCAATGGAATTTGACGAAGGTTGAGTCGCCCGCTTTGTTCAGGAGACGGAAGCTATGGACGCCGAAGCCTTCGATCATGCGCAGCGAGCGCGGGATCGTGCGGTCGGACATGATCCACATCACCATATGCATGGATTCCGGCGTCAGCGAAATGAAATCCCAGAAGGTGTCATGCGCCGTTGCGCTTTGTGGAAAGCCACGGTCCGGTTCCATCTTGACCGAATGGACGACGTCGGGGAACTTGATCGCGTCCTGGATGAAGAACACCGGGATGTTGTTGCTGACCAGGTCCCAGTTGCCTTCCTTGGTGTAGAACTTGACCGCGAAGCCGCGCACGTCTCGCGGCGTGTCGACCGAACCTGCGCCGCCGGCGACCGTCGAAAAACGCGTAAACACCGGTGTCTTTTCACCGACCTCGGTGAGGATTTTTGCTGTCGTATATTGCGCTAGCGACTTGGTCAACTCGAAGTGGCCATGCACCGCAGTGCCGCGCGCATGCACGATGCGTTCAGGGATGCGCTCGTGATCGAAATGCGTGATCTTTTCACGCAGAATGAAATCTTCCAGCAGACTGGGGCCACGCGGATTGGCGCGCAACGAGTTCTGGTTGTCGGCAATCGGGATGCCTTGGTTCGTGGTCAGTGCGGGATGCTGCCCGGTGGCGACCTGGTGCAACTCGCCGCCGTTGCCTCGATGGACATCTGCACCTGGATTTGCACCGCGCGGCGTGGAATTCTTTTTCTGCTTTCCTGCATTGCCGGTCTTCTTTTCTTTGCTCATGATCGATGTCCTTTGTACGTTGGCGGATTAGGGCCTGTTAACAATTTCGGACGCATGCGGCGCACTCAAGCCGTCTGCACGCCGATGTCGAAGCTTCCCGCATACCCCGGACCGTTTTCAAGCAGTGGCAGAATCAGTTGCCGGCCACCGCGCCGGAACAAGCCATCCGTGTCATTGGTCTGGCGGCGTCGGCCGTTGCGCGCGTAGGGCGCTTGCGCCAACACGCGGTCGGTGATCGCGTCGTCGAAGTACAGTTGCGACGTGAATTCGTAGGGGCGGCTCGACGTGGGTGACGTGGGTTGTATACGCACCTTGAAATGGATGTGCACCGTTCGACCGGGATACCATCCGGGATAAATGGTAAGGAAGCGCACTACACCACCGTCGTCGGTGATTTGATAACCGCGCAGAAATTTTTTTCCGCTTGTGTCGAAGCGAGGATCGGTTACGTCCGAATAAACGCCATCGGCATCGCAATGCCAGACGTCCACCATCGCGCCGGAAACGGGAGTACATCCGGTACCGCGAACAGCCAGCACGCGCAAGGTCAGCGCGAGCGGAACGCCGGCGCGTACTGTCCCGCCCGCAGGATCGGTGCGTATGTCGGAACGGTTGAGCCGGTCATCAACAAAGTACGGTCCTTCTGTTTGTTCCGGAGTGAGAATGCATGCGGGGCGTCGCGACTGACGCGCGTCGCTTTGCGCTGTTGCCCGGCTGACGAGCATCGCCGCGCCAAGCATCATGATCGCCTTGCGCCGGCTCACTTGAAGCGTCGGCCGCTTATCGTCCTTTTCCATAGTGCAGGCTGTAATCACACATCAGATAGGGAAGTAGAAATCTGCCTCGGCGATTGCATCTTTGATGCTGCAATTCCACGCAACGCCAGCTCGACGCCGAATGTCGCATAAACCTGAACCAATGACTGATGGCATTGGTCGGTGCATAGGGCGTGCCGTTTTCCTGTCTCCCGCGCGCGCTCAATACCGACGTCGATATGACACTTGCGATGCTGCCGGAAACCGCGCCGTCGCGAAACACCTGTCTCCAATTATTCATACTCTTTCCAGAAGATATCGTTGTAACTGCACCCCGCGCATCATTAATGAGTCGTAATAGCGTCTTCATTGGGACGCTGAAAAGCAGGCGTGGTTCCCGATGCAAATGTAGAATAAAGGAGGCGGAATTGGTCGTGCTGCTGACCGGAGCGAATGGCTTTATGTGAAGACCTCGATCTGAGCGCTTGCGCTTTTTAGCGGGATACGATGTTACTGTTGATCGAGCGGCGAAAAACGACTGGTTTTGCTCCCAGACGGCGCTTACACATCCAGTGCGCCAGCGCCGAGTCGAGATGGGTAGCATGGCTCGGGAACCAGTCAGCTAGCGCCTGTACCAAGGCACGGCATATCCGGGTATTGCCTTGAGCAAGCAACTCTTGCACCTCATGCACCGACTTAAGCACGGCATCATGCTGCTCAATGTGGCAGTCACGCGGCGGGAACTCGCTTTCGCGCATCCAAGCGTTTTCCTCGCCGAAATGTGCCTGAAGATGTCCTTCCATGGCGCTAAGCAATTCGTGCAGTTCATCATCTCGAGCCCCCTGTAGGCGAGCGACCAACTGGACGAATTCTTCATGGATCTGATCCATCGGTGCGTAGCCCAGCATGTGGGCATCGCTCCAGTTCAGTGGTCGGTTTTCATCCATGATGCTTTACCTTAATGTGATAGGAAATCCAGCACCATGCGGTTGAAGGTGTCCGCATGCTCCCACTGAGCCCAATGGCCGCAGCGGTTGAAGATGTGCATCTGAGCGTTCGGGATGCCCCAGATCAGGCGCAAGCCCACATCCATGGGCACGAAGCGGTCATCGCGTCCCCAGATGACGAGCGTGGGTGCGGCGACCTCGCCCAAGCGGTGCCCCAGGTCGGGGAACTGCTTGGGATTGGCCTCAGAGCTCTTGACGAAATTTTCCAGGTGGTCACGCCGCGCCAGCATGTTATCCAGGCGCGCCTGGAATAACTCCTCGGTCAGATGGCTTGCGTCGTACACGAACACATTCATCATGCGTTTGAGGTTCTCGATAGTCGGGTTACGGTAAAGCGCACCGATCAGCTTGATGCCCTCAGTCGGCATGGGCACGAACTGGCTCGGGCCGCCCGTGCCACCGCCCATCAGCACTAACTTGCCCACCCGCGTGGGGTTGGACAACGCAAAGGCCACGGTGCTGTGTGCACCCATCGAATTGCCGATGATGTGAGCCTTTTCCAGTCCAATGGCATCCATCAAACCCTTGAGCGCGCGCGCGTTGAGGTCCGAGCGCGAGCCGGTGTTTACGATAGGGTCGCTCTTGCTCCAGCCCGGGCAGTCCAGCAGGATGACGCGGTAGCCGGCGCTTACCAGCGGCTCGATGTTGCGATTGAAGTTGGCCCAGCCGCTGGCACCCGGTCCGGAGCCGTGCAGCATGACGACGGTCTCGGCACCCTGGCCTACGTCGTTGTAATGCAGTTGGAGCTTGAGGTCGCCGTCCTGGATGCGAACGAACTTGCTGGTTGCGGCTTCGGTCAGCGCAATGGTATTTGCAGACATAGTCATTTCCTTCTTCGTTGGGCGGTACTTTAATGCGACAACCGCTACTGTGACAGTGGCGGCTCGTCTTCGGGTCAGGGGTGGTCAGTCCGCCTCGCCCATCACCGGCTGCGCGTGCATGCGCTCATGCTCCCGGGCTTTGAGCAGATCCAGCGCCACGTCCACGATCATGTCTTCCTGGCCGCCCACCATGCGGCGCTTGCCCAGTTCCACCAGGATGTCGACCGGCTTCAGGCCGTATTTCTTCGCTGCCACTTCCGAGTGGCGCAGGAAGCTGGAGTAAACGCCTGCGTAGCCCAGTGCCAGCGTTTCGCGGTCCACGCGCACAGGGCGGTCTTGCAGCGGACGCACGATGTCATCGGCCGCATCCATCAGTTTGTACAAGTCGCAGCCGTGGTTCCAGCCCAGGCGCGCGGCGGCGGCGATGAACACTTCCAGCGGGGCATTGCCCGCTCCGGCGCCCATGCCGGCCAAGCTGGCGTCCACGCGGTCACAGCCTTCTTCGACGGCGACGATGGAGTTGGCCACACCCAGGCTCAGGTTGTGGTGGGCGTGCATGCCGGTCAGGGTTTCGGGCTTCAAGATGTCCTTGAAGGCGCGGAAACGGTCACGCACGTCGTTCATGTTCAATGCACCGCCCGAATCCACCACGTACACGCATTGTGCGCCATAGCTTTCCATCAGTTTTGCCTGCCCGGCCAAGCCCTCGGGCGTCTGCATGTGGCTCATCATCAGAAAGCCAACGGCTTCCATGCCTAGGTGGCGTGCGTATTCGATGTGCTGCCTGGAGACATCGGCCTCGGTGCAGTGTGTTGCGACACGCACGATGCGGGCGCCGGCATCGTAGGCCGCCTTCAGGTCGTGGACGGTGCCGATGCCTGGCAACAGCAGGGTGGCGATCTTGGCATGCTTGACGACGCTGGCCACGGCTTCGATCCATTCGACGTCGGAGTGGGCGCCGAAACCGTAGTTGAAGCTGCCGCCTTGCAGGCCGTCGCCATGGGCGACTTCGATGGAGTCGACCCTGGCGTCGTCCAAGGCTTGGGCGATTTGTTTGGCTTGCTCGACGCTGTACTGGTGGCGTACGGCGTGGCTGCCGTCGCGCAGGGTGACGTCGGAAATGTAGATTTTCTTGTCCATGTCAGTTTCTCCTTTACGCGGCAAGCATGCGGGCAGCCATCTGTTCGGCGGTGCGCAGACCGGCACTGGTCATGATGTCCAGGTTTCCGGCATAGGCGGGCAGGTAGTGGGCAGCACCTTCGACTTCCAGGAAGATGGACGTCTTCAGGCCGCTCATGCGAGGGCCGACGCCGGGGATGTTGATGGGCGTGCTGGCTTCAATGCGGTCGAACTGTACTTTTTGTTTCAGGCGGTAGCCGGGCACGTAGGCCTGGACGGCGGCGACCATACGCTCAACCGATTCGGCAATTGCAGCTTCGTCGCCAAGCTCGCTGAGAGTGTAGACGGTATCGCGCATGATCAGCGGTGGCTCAGCGGGGTTCAGCACAATGATGGCCTTGCCTTTGGACGCGCCACCCACCGCTTCAATCGCTTTGGCGGTAGTTTCAGTGAATTCGTCGATGTTGGCACGGGTGCCGGGGCCGGCACTCTTGCTGGAGATGGAGGCGACGATTTCGCCGTAGTACACCTTGGCAACGCGATTGACAGCTGCCACCATTGGAATGGTGGCCTGGCCGCCGCAGGTGACCATGTTGACATTCAAGGCGTCAAGGTGGTCTTCATTGTTGACGACCGGGATGCAGTACGGGCCGATGGCCGCGGGGGTCAGGTCGATCATGCGGATACCGCGTTTGAGCCTGCGCAGGAAGGCGTCGTTCTTGATATGGGCACCGGCGCTGGTGGCGTCGAACACGAAGTCGATGTCAGCGAAGTTAGGCAAGCGGCTCAAGCCGTCTACGCCTTCGTGAGTGGTGGGCACACCCATGCGGGCGGCGCGTGCCAGGCCATCGGAGGTCGGGTCAATCCCGACCATGGCACCCATTTCAATGTTGACGCCGTGCCGCAGGATCTTGATCATCAAGTCTGTGCCGATGTTGCCGCTGCCGATGATGGCAGCCTTGAGTTTTCGGGGCATAGGAATCTCGTGTGTTTTCTGTTATTTAAGAGCCAAATCGTGCGCGCACGCTGCCCACACCACTGATGCGGGCTTCAAACGCGTCGCCGGGTTGCACGGCCACCATGGGGCCGAGCGCGCCGGTCATGACCAGGTCGCCCGCGCGCAGGGGCTGGCCCAGCGTGGCGAGTTTGCGAGCCAGCCAGACGGCAGCGTTCAGCGGATGTCCCAAGCAGGCACTGCCGCTGCCTTGCGCGACGACCGAGCCTGCGCGTTCGGTGGTCATCTCGCACAGTTTGAGGTCCAGCGCATTGAGGCGCGTAGGTATGGCGCCAAGTACGACGAGGCCGCTGGAGGCGTTGTCGGCCACGGTGTCGATGAACTTGATGTTCCAATTCGCGATGCGGCTGCCTACAATCTCGATGGCCGGCAGTACGTATGCAGTGGCATTGATTACGTCCACCAGCGTGGCATCGGCCAGATCGAGGTCGCGCTCGAGCACCAGCGCCACTTCGGCCTCGACCTTCGGCTGCAGCGTGCGTGCCCAAGGGATTTCCTCATCATCGCCATAGACCATATCGGCGAACAATGTACCGAAGTCAGGTTGGTCGACTCCCAGCTGTTTCTGAACGACAGGCGACGTGAGGCCGATCTTGCGGCCCACGATGCGACGGCCTTGTGCCTGAGCATGGCGGACATTGACCAGTTGCACCGCATAGGCGTCGTCACCGTTGGTAATTTCGTCACGCAGGGGCGCGATCGGAGTGGCGGTCTGCTCGGCACTGCGCAGCCGCTCGGCCCATACATTGATCTGTTCTTGATTGCTCAAAGGGTTCTCCTAGTGGGTTACTTGGCAATGGAATACGCAAATAAAAGCGATGGATTTTTGTGCCAGGCAAGGCGCGAACCGCAGCGATAGCCGTTGCTATCGCGAGGATTCGCAACGCTGCATGGCGCAAAAAGACGCGCTTTTATGCGTATTCCGTTGCCAAGTAACCCACTACGTTGGTGTGTCTGCGGTGTGCATGAACAGGACTCCATAGCCCGCAATCAGCTCGGGAATGGCTTGGTAGTAACGCAGTGTGCAAGGCAGACGATGATCGATCGGCAACGCTGCTCGCGCCACCAACCACGTTTTGGACTCATGGGCAGACAGGCCTGCCTCCTGCGCGATCGATTCTTCTCGCCACTGAACCAAGCTGTCCAGTTCACCAAACTCCAGTGCGTCCATCCAGCGGGCATCCCACTCGGGGTTGAGCGGTTTCATGTCCGACGTTCCGCTCGCCAAGGCCATGCCGGCAGCCATCACGCGCTGGGTCTTGGCGTCGCGTTCGGCCTGCGTGGGTTCGCGTTTGACGGTAATGCGCTCACGTATGGCAGGGTCCGGATGCGCCAGGGTGGGTACCGGTGGTTCGTGAGACAGTCCTCCGGACCCAATCAACAGTGTGCGACGTGGTTCCTTGTCCAAAAAGCGGCCGATTGCCTCTCCCAGTTGGCGACAGCGCCGCAGGCGCGCAATGCCGGGCTGTGCAACGGCGTTGAGGAAGATCGGTATCACCGGTGGCGTCTCGAGGCCGCCCCATATGAACTGGAGGGCCTGCACAAAGCCGTGATCCACCTGCATTCGCCTGGACAAGGCAATGTCAAAGTCATCATCCATCAGTTGATCGGCCAGAGCTACCGCCGCATATTCATCGACGTTGAGACTGCCCGGGGGTGTCAGGTAATCACCCACGGATGTGGCTTGGCTGCCAATACAAAACGGAGGCATCAACTCATTGAAAAATCCGTTGTAATGGTCCGGTCCGATCAGCACTACCAGCTCGGGATCAAAGCGCGCAACCTGCTCGCGAACCCGGGCAATAGCACCTTGGAGATCTTTTTCGAGTTCGCTGCTGATGGGGTTAAGCCCTAACAGTGGCGAATGTGACATGCCCAAGAATGCGCGTTTTGCTCTCATGTCAGTTTCTCCTCGCCTGCAGCAGGTCAATGCTTGCGCAGCAGCATTGATCATCAGACGTATTGCAGAGCATTAGGGCGGCATCCAATTGTGAGTCTTCGAAATCAGAGGCGGATAGTGTGGACATATGTGTCTCCAGTGCGTATGAGCGGTCGAGCCTTTGATTGCCCTTCAGTGCGATTAAATATAACGTTCAACGCACTTCAGGGGGGTGCACAATGTGCACCCAAATCGACGTTCACGTTGCCTCAGATGGGAGCAAAACATAGGATTCAGTCAGTTTGTAAGAGGAGATGACCGAATGAACGCAAGACTGGATCACAGCACTCTCACCTCCATGGTGGATGAGCAACCCCACGAGTTTCGCGTGGCCACCGCGGCTTACCGTGGCCCAGAAGTTTTCGCGCAGGAAATGGAGCAGGTCTTCTATAAAACCTGGATCTACTTGTGCCATGAAAGCGAGATCGCCAACCCTGGCGACTTCAGATCGACTCAGATCGGTACGCGCCCCGTGATCGTGGCCAAGAGTCGTGAGGGTAATGTTCATGCCTTTCTGAACGCGTGCACCCACCGGGGTGCCACCATCTGCCGGGAAGAAAAGGGCAACACCCGCGCCTTTGTGTGCCCATACCATGGCTGGTCATTCCGCACCTCGGGCGAGTTGATCGGCATTCCCGATGAGGCGCGCTATCACGAAAACTTCGACAAATCTGACAAAAACCTCAAGCCTGTACCGCGCATTGCTTCCTACGGCGGGCTGGTCTTTGGCTCGTTCAATCCGGACGTGGAAGATCTGGAAATCTTCCTGGGCGGTGCCAAACAGCACATTGACATCTGGCTCCGGCGTACAGCTGGTAGCAGCTACAAAGTTGCCACTTCGCACAAATACGGCTATGAGGGCAACTGGAAGTTCCAATCCGAAAACGTCTATGACGGCTACCACCCCGGTTTTGTCCACCGCTCGGCTTTCAACACCGTGCGCAAGTTCGAAGGCTCGTTTGAGAACCGGGCGCTGGACGTAGCGGTACGTCAGCAGGGTTATACGCGCGGCTACCCTGAAGGCCATGGCACGCTGGAAGCCGGTGCCCCGCTCGAGTCCGGCGGCATTGATCCCGCAGTTCGGCAAGCCTACACCGACAAGCTCACCGCTCTTTATGGTGCAGATGGGGCCGCGGAAGTGCTTACTAACAGACAGTTTTTGATTTTTCCGAATCTGGTGATCTTTGACTTCAACATCCGGGTGATTCAGCCGATCGCTCACGATTGTACGGAGGTGTATTCGTACCCCTTGCTGATCGAAGGCGCACACGACGACATCAACAGCAACCGCATGCTGGACGCACAAACGCGAGTGGGCACGGCCGGAATTCTGTCGGCCGACGACATCGACGTCTTTGCGGGTGGTCAGAACGCGCTCAAGACCGAGGTTTTTGAGTGGATCACGCTCAGCCGGGGCCTAGGCAAGGAAGAGGTCAAGCCCGATGGCGAACGAGTTGGCGTCTATAGCGATGAAGCTCCGCAACGCGCCTTCTGGCGCAAATGGTGCGCCCTGATGGCCGCCGCTTCTTAATCACCCGCCGGATTCCTGAAGGAGACCCCATGACCCACCCCGTCCAGAAACTTATTCTGCGCGAAGCCCAACTGCTCGATGAAGGACGCCTCGACGACTGGCTGACGCTCTACACCGAAGACGCCAGCTACTGGGTGCCGATCGATGAAAACGCCGATCCGCTCAAAGACTCGTCCGTCATTTACGATAACCGTCTCCGACTGGCCATGCGGGTCGAGCAGATCATGCGACAAAACCGCGTCGCGCAGAACCCCGGATCGAACACGCTGCGTATGGTGTCGAACATCGATATTGAGGATGTCGACGCTAACACCGCCATGGCCAGCTTTGCGTTGCAGCTGACCGAAGTGCGGTCAGGCGACTGGCGTCAGCAGGGGCTCGGTGAAACACGCCTGTTTCCCGGCCGCTGCAAGCTGGTGTGTAAAAAGGTAGGCAACGACTGGAGGATTCAGCACAAGGCCATCGTGCTGCTGCACCGGAAACAGCCAATCGTGGGACTGTCTTTCATTATTTGATCGACCTGATTCCCCTCATCCCATCTGACTCCGAGCCGCCAACGCCCCGATCAACTAAATCAGGAGACACATCATGCTGAATATTTCAACTCGCCACTTTCGTATTTGGGCCGCCAGTGTCCTTTTGGCCGCCACAGTATTACCAGCCGCTGCACAAACAACCTACCCGCAAAAGCTCGTCAAGATCGTCGTTCCCTTTGCTCCGGGCGGATCTTCGGATAACGCAACGCGGATACTGGCCGAACAACTCGGCACCAAGTGGAAGCAGTCGGTCATCGTGGAAAACAAGCCGGGTGCCAATGGGACGATTGGTGCTGCTCAGGTCGCCAAGTCGCCGGCTGATGGCTATACCATCTTGCTCGCACCTGTCTCCATCGCCACTGTCAAGCTCTTTGTCAAGAATCCCGGCTTTGATCCCGTCAATGACCTGATGCCTGTCACACAGATCGCACAAGGTGATTATGTGCTGTCGGTTCATAAAGACGTGCCTGTCAATAGCATGGGCGAATTTGCTGAATACGCCCGCAAGAACCCTGGGAAGGTGTTCGACGGAACGTTCGGTGGAAGTTCCATGCTGGCTTTCCAACAATTTGCCGACCTGATGAAGTTCGAGCGCCAGAACGTCCTCTATCGCGGGGAGGCGCTTGCACTGAACGCACTGCTGAGCGGCGAAGTTCAGGCGGTATTGTCCACCTTAACCGGAGCCAAGCCTTTTATTGACAGCGGTCGCATCAAAGCCTTGGGCATCCCGGCCAAGGTCCGCTCGCCTATCGCTCCAAACATAAGGACCGCCGATGAGAGCGGGGGCAAGGGTTTCTATGCCGATTTCTGGTTCGGGTTGATGGTGCCCAAGGGAACGCCCGAAGATGTACGCAAGAAGATCGGCTCGGATGTCGCTGAAGCGCTCGCCAAGACAGAAGTCAAGGCACGTTTGTACAGCATGGGGCTGATCGCCAAGTCTTCGACTGCCGAGGAGTTTGGCAAGCTGATCCAGTTCGAAGCCACACGATGGGTGGATGCGGCCAAGGGCGCCGGCCTCCAGCCACAATAACCATTCCCGAAAGGCAAATGATGCTGGCTTTGAACAAAGTGCAGCCCGGTGTGAACGGGCTGGCCGTAATGGAGCGCGATATACGCGAACCTGGCGCGGGAGAAATGCTGGTCAAAGTGCATGCCGCCGGCGTGTGCGGCACCGACATGCAGATCTACCAGGGCTCGGGCGCGTTCGCCCAGCGCGTGAAACTGCCCACCACCCTGGGGCATGAAATGTGCGGAACTGTAGTGGCACTGGGGCCTGAGGTCATAGGTAGTCATGGTACCGGCCGAGTGAAAGTGGGTGATGTGGTGAGTCTGGAGAGCCATATCCCCTGCTGGAATTGCAAAACTTGCCGAACTGGCCGTGCCCATGTTTGTACCAACACCAAGTACCCGGGCATCGACATCGACGGCACTTTTGCCGAGTACGTCACCGTTCCGACCTCGATCGCCTGGGTTAATCCACCCGGCGTTGCCAAGGAGATGGCTGCGCTACTGGAGCCTTTGGGCATTGCGGTGCATGCTGCGCTGGAAGGGAGCGGGGTGTCAGGGCAAACGGTGGTGGTAAATGGCTGTGGTCCGATCGGATTGATGAACATTGCGGTGGCACGGTATTTCGGCGCACGTCGGGTGATTGCTGTGGACCCCAACCCCAAGCGTCGTCAGACTGCCTTGGCGATGGGCGCCGACCGAGCGATCGACCCGGTCGCGGAGTCGCCGGTCAATGTGGTACGCGACATGACAAATGGCGAATTGGCGGACGTGGTGTTTGAGTACACCGGCAGCCACGATGGCGTCAGGAACTGCTTTGCTATGGTCGGCTCTCTGGGTGATGTGCGCTGGTGCGCCACGCCGACCAAGCCGATGGAATTCGACTTTGGCGCCTGGCGCAAAAGCCGGCCCACGATCTACAACATCCACGGCCGTCGCCTTTGGGATACCTGGGAAATTGCCGCACCGCTGGTGTACGACAACAAGATTGATCTGCGCCCGATTGCCAGCCACCAGATCCCCTTGTCCGAAGGAACGCGAGCGTTCGAGCTCATCCTGTCGGGCGACGCAGTCAAGCCCCTGATCCTTTGTTCCTGAATTGCACATCTTATGGATACCAACATTCCATTACGCGTCCAGCGCATTCACGATATTGCGTTAGGCGTCAAGCTGTTTGACTTGGTGCATGTGGATGGAGTCGCCCTGACGCCGTTTGAGGCTGGGGCGCACATCGAAGTGCGGTTGCCCAACCACTTGTCGCGAAGCTATTCCCTGCTCAATGCGCCGGGCGAGCAGCACCAGTACCAGATCGCCGTGCACAACTCTCCTGACAGCGCGGGCGGATCACACTACATGCATGAGTCGCTACAAGAGGGTGATGTGCTGCTGGCCAGTCTGCCGCGCAACAACTTTCGATTAAATGAATCATCCGGGTACAGCTGCCTGGTAGCCGGCGGTATCGGCATCACGCCACTGCTCGCGATGATGCACCGGCTCAATGCCTTGGGACAGCACTGGGAACTGCATTACTGCGCTCGCACTGCCGCGCATGCGGCATTTGTGGACGAGGTGCGTATACTTGCCGCCACTTCCGGGAATGCCGCATATTTCTATTTCGACCAAGAGCCTGGCGGCCAAGCACTGGACCTGGCCGCCCTTGGCCGAAGTGTGTCAACCAACGTCCACCTCTACTGCTGCGGCCCACGAGGAATGCTGGATGCGTTCGAGCAAGCCACTGCGCACTGTCGTGATCGTGCACATGTCGAATACTTCACCGCCAAATCCGAAGCGGCACTTGACGGAGGTTTCACTCTGGAACTGGCGCGCAGTGGCATGACGCTGCAAGTTCCGGCGGGGTGCTCTATTCTGGATATCGTTTTTGATGCAGGCGTTTCTGTGCCATCCTCCTGCAGGGAGGGTATTTGCGGCAGCTGCGAGACACGTATCCTTGCAGGTAAAGCAGACCATCGCGATGCGTTGCTGTCAGATGCGGAAAGATCAGCTAACAAGTCAATGATGATTTGTTGCTCGGGTGCGAAGAGCGATCGACTCGTGCTAGACCTCTGAGCAAAAGCGGGCATGCGGCCGGTCGTATAATCAATCGTCATTCTTTCGATGGAGGATCTCGACCATGGCGCAGGAACCCTCCAGTAGCTACCGGCATTGCCAGTCGCTGGTTAAGGGGCTGGATATTTTGGCTGCGCTCAATCGCAGATCCAGCGCCTCTGCCTCGATTACCGAACTGGGCAGGATGACAGGACTGCATCGCACAACCATCAAGCGTTTGCTGGAAACCTTGCGTCAAGCGGGCTACGTGGAATGCGATGCGGCAACAAACCTCTATCGCCTAACATTCCGCATACAACAGCTGAGTTATGGATTCCGGGATAACGTCCAAATCTCGGAAATTGCATGGCCTCAAATGCGTGTAATTTCCAAGGCTTTGGTCTGGCCTTGTTCATTGGTTTCACTGGAAGGGGATGAGATGGTGGTCCGCGCATCCACGCGGCCTTACAGTCCCTTGTCATTTCACTCAGGCATGCCCGGCAGACGCATGCCGTTGCTGACAACCGCCGCAGGCCGCGCGTATCTGGCCTTTGCTCCGGAAGAGGAGCAGAAGGTCTTGCTTGACATGCTGCGCGAACGCTCGGACATCGACGCTGTACCCGCTAAAGACGCCCACTTCATACGGACCTTGTTATCTGAAACGCGTCAACGGGGCTACGCTCTCAATCGGGGAGAGTGGAATGCGGAGCCCAAGTTTGGCGGTGTTGCAGTGCCTTTGAAATTTCAGGACCGTGTCCTGGCCTGTCTAAATGTTATTTTTTTGATCCGGGCAGTCAAAGATGAATCAGCCTTAAGTGCTATTGCCTCTGAACTCCTTGCGCACGCCAAAATAATTGAGCAAGGCTTTGCCGCATATCAACAGCGGTCGGCATGAAAGGAAGTAAGCGGGTCTTGCTTGTTGGCCAAGTTCAAGAACAAGCGAGTCCGACGCCATTTTCACCCTCTTTTGGGGCGGGCCATGGAAGTCTTGCTGAAAGTGTTGACCGTGGGTGGCACAGGGTATATCGCACTGTTGGCCGTGATGTTCTTGCTGCAGGGCGCTCTCATCTATTTTCCTGACACGGGACGGCAGATCCTGCGCACCCCCAAAGATGTCGGGCTCGACTACGAGGTAGTCTGGCTGACGACGGAAGACGATGTGCGCATCGAAGCCTGGTTTGTTCCTGCGCCGGCGCCGCGTGGAGTGGCGCTTCTCGCCCATGGCAACGCGGGCAACATTGGCTACCGGGTGGACTACGCCCGCCTGTTCCATCGCCTCGGTTTCTCGCTTCTTCTACTCGAGTATCGCGGTTACGGCCGCAGTGAAGGAAAACCGAGCGAGGAGGGCACCTACGCAGATGCTCGCGCCGCATGGCGCCATCTCGTGATGGAGCGGGGATTCCCTGCAGAGCGCATCGTGCTGGTAGGCGAGTCCCTGGGCGGTGCCGTGGTCGCCCGGCTCGCAGTAGACCAGCGTCCAGCGGCGCTGGTACTTGCCTCGAGCTTTGTCTCCGTGCCGGAACTGGCTGCGGAGCTGTATCCCTGGCTGCCGGCACGGCGGCTCGCGCGCTACCGCTACGACACGCTAGAGGCTCTTAAGCGCGTGTCGTGCCCGGTGCTGATCGCCCATAGCCGCGAGGACGACATCGTGCCGTTTCACCACGGCGAGCGACTGTTCGCCGCGGTCAAGGGAACGAAAGCGTTTTTGGAGATGGACGGCGGCCATAACGAAGGCTTTCTATTCACCCGTGAAGTATGGCGCGAGGAGTTGGGGCGCTTCCTGGAACAGCATGTTCCAGAAGGCACCGCCAGCATTGGACCACGGTAAGAAATTCAGATGCAATAGTTTTATTGGCAAGTGATTGACATCGGCCAGTTCAGGTCTGGTCGATGGGTTCCGGGAGCGATGCTTGGTTTGGCAAACATCGCATCAAGGTATTGACTATTGTCGAAGACTTCACCAAGGAGGCCATCGATCTCGTGGCGGATTTCGGTAGTTCAGGGCACTACGTGACGCGAATCCTGAGTCGGGCGGCCCGATTTCACGGCGGTCCGATCCGAAGTGGAAGAGGTTTGCCCGCCCCAGCGCTAGCGCTCGTCACACACAAATGGCGGTGTTAATATCAATCTCGACGGCGCGATCGTTGACGCGTTCGACCTCTTCTTCGCGTCGCTCTGAACCCGGAGAAGCAAGTGCCATACGTAACGTCCGACGGTGTTTCGATCCACTACGAGGTCAAGGGCCAAGGTTCGCCTGTGCTTCTTCTGGCGGGGCTTGCGGGAGTTGGCGCATCCTGGGGCCCGCAGATCGAGCTATTCGCGGAGCATCACCTAGTGATCGAACCTGATCACCGCGGCACCGGCGCGTCCGAGCACACTGCACGCGACATGACGATTACGCAACACGCGCGGGACATGGCGCGGGTCATCGAGGCGGTCGGATGCGGGCCGGTCCATTTGGTCGGCTCCTCGACCGGGGGCGCCATCGCGCAGTTGCTGGCGATTAATCACCGCGAGCTATTGCGCAGCGCGACAATTATCTCGTCGATTGCACGCGCGGATGCGTTCTATCGTCGTCAGTTCGACATGCGGCGACGCATGTTGACCGATTCCGGCCTGCGCGCGTCCACCGAGGCAAACGCACTATTCCTCTTCGATCCGAAATTCATTCGCGAGCACCCGGAGCAGGTGCAGGCGTGGGTGGACGCTTCATCGGCTGGCACATTCGAACCGGAAATCGGCTTTGCCCGGATCGACATGATCGTAGGGCACGACGCCTTCAATGATCTTCAGTCGATCGCGACGCCGACGCTGGTACTGGTGGGCGAGCGCGACTTCTGCTCCCCGCCGTACTTCTCTGCGGAGCTAGCAGAGCGGATTCCGGGAGCCGAGTTTGCCACTCTGGACGGTGGTCATCTCATCTTCCTGGAGAAGCCGGTACTACTGCACGACGTTGTTGAAGCTTTCATCGCCAAGCATGAACGATGATCAGCTCGGCACTCTAACGGAAGGCGGCCGCCTCCCGTTAGAGTGCCGGCGCGAGCTGGCCGGTGAAGGCAAGGTTACTTCTTACGATTTGGGACCAACCGGCAGATGAAGCTCCTTCAAATTCAAGGAGCCAGAGACTATCTTATACGCGTATCAATGCGGTTTCGCATATTTTGCGACGCCAGTCACATCAATAACGACGCAACGCTCATTACCGATGATCCATGCATCATGGCCAGGGGGCATATAGAAAAAATCGTTAGGGCCGTACTCAACCTGAGAACCATCATCCATCTGCACCATCATCCTGCCCTGAAGAATCAAACCGGTATGGGCAGCCTTACAGGAATCGGTTCCCGCAATCGGTTTTACATGCTGACTCCATTTCCAGCCTGGCTCAAATTCCCCCTTGCCAACAATGAGATCCCCCAATTCATAGACTTGCATCCTTCCCATGCCGTCCACGAACGGCCTAGTTTCATCAGGCTGGTCAGCAGGCTTGCGGACCAAGTTGTGTTTTTCGACCACGGTGCTCATGATGATCTCTCCTTGCATAAGACGTTGCTTGACGCTGGTGGTATGGTGCAGCCACACAGACAGCGAAGCCGAAATCCTGGCCGACACAGTGACCTGTGCACCTGCCCAACCAGCATAGGATAGGCCAGTGCAAGGTCAAGCGGCTTGCCATCTGGTTGCCCCCTGTCAGGTTCATGCGGCCTTCTTGCCCCTCCAGAAAATTTTTCTAGGCTTTCGCGCTACTCGTGATCACCAACCCGAAGTCGCCAAGCGGATATTAGATTTTCGAATTGCTGAGTGTCGATAGTGGTGGATTTTCGATAGTTGACACTCACTTCGAGTCGCGGTCCGTGAACTTGATAAATCATAAAGTACGGCTAAGAAATCTAAATACACTTAATTTGATGTCTTATGGAACGGGGCAGACATCCTGAAATCAGGTCATGACAGGTCAACGATCCACTCGGGTCTTGATCGATCCCATTCCGACATGGAAAGGAATCAGCATGAGACGTTTTATCCCTCTTGCAATGGTGTTTGCTGTCACAGCTTGCGAGAAGAAGCAAGAAGCCGCGCAAGCCCCGCCGTCTTCTCCAGCCGCGCAAACCGCCCCTCAAGCGGCACCGCCGCCGGTAACCGCCACCGAACGGGCCCAAACCGCCCCCCAAACTCCGGCCTCTAAGCAAACTGCACCGACTACCGGACAACGTTCCGGCTCCTCGGGCGCTTCGGGCTCCTCGGGCGCTTCCGGGTCTTCCGCAGATTACATTGTGACCGAGGGTGATACGCTATCCAGCATCGCGCGAAAGCACGGCCTGAATTCTCAAGACATCGCAAACTGGAATAACATCGAAGATCCGAACCGAATCCGCCAAGGCCAGACACTCAGGCTGACACCAAGATAAACAGCCGAAGCGGTCATTTTTTGGAGAATATGAGGGGTTACTTGACCAATTGGCAGGCCAGGTACCTGACAAGTACAGTGGTATGGCCCCGACTCCGCGATGGTCGAGATACTCAAACTTCCGCGATTGCGTGGCATTCCAAGGTTTCATTGCGGTTAGCTAAATTGCGGTTGCTAGCATAGACTGGCAATGCCCGCCCAAGAAACCTGAACATAGGAGTTCGCCATGTCCATGCTCCCCCCAGCGAAGTCACTGCTATTCATGCTGTGCCTGTTCGCATCAAGTGCCATGGCAATCTCCCTCGACGATCTGTCAAACCAGGACGCCACTAATGGCTTGAAGGCAGCACTGGAAAAAGGGTCGCTTGCCGCGGTCGCCAAACTTGGGGTCCATAATGGTTTCCTGAACAACGACAAGGTCAAGATCCAGCTGCCGCCCATCCTCGAGCAGGCTCGCCCACTGCTGAAAATGACAGGCCGCGGACAACAACTTGATGAGCTGGTGGTTTCGATGAATCATGCGGCCGAGGCCGCCGTGCCGATGGCCAAACCGCTGTTGCTCAATGCCGTCAGGTCGATGTCAGTGGCCGATGCAAAGCAAATCCTGACTGGCGGCGATACCTCGGTGACAAATTTCTTCCGCGACAAAACGTCCGCCCAGCTCGCAGTGATGTTTTTGCCGATGGTGAAGAAGGTTACCGATCGCTCTGACCTGTCGGCGAAGTACAACAGCGCGATGGGCCAGGCATCCAACCTGGGCTTGGCGTCGCAGCAAGCGACCGTAGAAGACTACGTGACACAACGGGCGCTCGACGGCCTGTTTACGATGATTGCCGAAGAGGAAAAGGCGATTCGGCGCGACCCGATTGGCACCGGCAACAAAATCATCGGCAAGGTGTTCGGGGCCTTGCGTTGAATGCGAAGATCTTGCTGCCGCATTTACGATCCCGAGCGCGACGGCAAGACCAAGCTCTTAGGAATGTGTACGGAATAAGTTACCGATTTGGACGCGTCCGACGGGATGCGCTGCAAGGGGCCCGCCGAGGGGCGCGAGAAGGAGTCATAGCGAGCTATGGCGACGCCGAGCAACGCTGCAGCGCGCCCGTCAGACGTGAACCAAATCGGGAAATTATTTCGTGCACGTTCCTTAACTATGGTTCCATTGCTTACGCAATTTGATCGGCGGGACGCCAAATCGGCGGCGGAACACATCTGACATATGAGCTTGCGAAGCAAAGCCAGTTACGGCGGCAATTTCTGCTATCGTCCGATCTGATTTCAGTAAGCGCTGTGCCTCCTGAATGCGCTGTTCCGTCACATAGCTGTGCGGCGCCATTCCAATTGTTGCTTTGAATAGCCGGGCAAAGTGATACGGACTTAGATTTACCAGACTGGCCAGTTTATGGAGACTCAGTTCGTTTGCAAGATTTTCCCGGACATACGATTTCACCTTCTGTAGATTTTGCCCAGCCAGCTTGTTGCCAATACTTTTGAGCGGCTTGCCGTTGGCATAAGTCTGCGTCAGATACGTGACCAAAGCGATCGACAGGCTTTCCGCGTAAAGCCTGCCGGAAGGACATCCATTCCGGATCTCCATCTCCATCAGGGATAACAGGTTGTCGAGGGCCTTATCCTTGGTGATCTGAAAACCGGATAGGCTGAGCGTTTTTATCTCCTCAGGAAACAACAGATTCAGCTCTGCCGGTCGAATTGCTAACGCTATGCCTGCAAAATCGGTCGTCTGAAAACTTGATCGGTCAATCTCGAAGTTTTCTTGCACGAATAAAGTATCGCCAGGGCCAGTCACAGCGTCGTAGGTGTAGCAGCCAGAAGTCATTCTGCTCATCCCGCATCCAACTTTTCCATGCCAAAGGAATACATCTGGATGGTACATGGAAGGAAGTTGATCGCTTTTGGCTTTACCTGAAAGAAACTCAATCGGAAACCCATGCCATGGCTGAGCAGGCTGCGGCGTCACACTTTCTGCACACTTTGTCGCCTCATCAAGTTGCACCAGCTTTCCTTCGACCATGACTTGGATGGGCGAATTCGGCAATGCACTGATTTGTTGGATTGACATGGTTGGTTTTCCATTAAGAAATATGGGTCCCGCCCTTCACTGGCTGAAAACAGCAAGCTTTCGGAAAAAGAGAGCAATTTTCTGGAAGCATGCAGGATAGTGCATCTATACCATTGATTTGCAGGGTGTGTTTGCACTATAGCGCATTAGGATGATGTTGACACCTTCATCTTTCGCTTGATTCCTCACCCCTGCTCAAGCCATCACCCGATCCCGAAACGTCGGTCAGATTGCATTACGCAAGAGTAGTAAAAACCCAAAAATTACATTGGAGACGCTTATGAACTTGATTCACCATGACGTCAAGGCTTCCCATGTCGCTTCGGCGATTGCGACGCTTCTGTACGTCGCCAGCTTGTCTGGCTGCGGCAGCGACACCGCCACCACCAACACTTCACTTCCCGACCAAACCGCCGGGCAAACTACCTTAAGCTGTGACGATTCCATCAAGACTGGGTTTAAGCCCGATGCCAATACCACAGTGTTGCTAGTAAAGGCGTTTAAAAAAGGGGAACCTCTGCTGCTCACCGGCTCACCAACCGCGACGACGCCGACCGCCGCCAATGATCTGTGCCTGGTCAAGCTTAACGTTGGCCCAGGTAATCCCGGCCCGGCCGACGCGCCATCGACATCGCCGGGTATTGGCATCGAGGTCTGGCTTCCCGCGAAACAAAACTGGAATGGCCGTTTTCATGCGACTGGTAATGGTGGTTTTGGGGGATCTACAGAAGGTTCGATAACAGCACTGAGCGGAATCGGTGCCGCGAACGATGTACGGAGAGCTTCAGCGATTGCCGGGACTGAAGGAGCTGTAACGGCGTCCGAGAATATGGGCCACACCGATCCAACGGGTAGCGGTTCATGGGCGATGAATCCGGATGGAACGATTAATACTGTCCTCTGGAGAGATTTCTCCGAGCGCAGCGTGCATGAAATGGCCGTCAAGGCGAAAGCGCTAGCTACCGCCTACTATGGTTCTGCACCGAAGTATTCGTATTTCGATGGTGCCTCCACAGGCGGCCGCCAAGCGCTGAAAGCAGCTCAGGCCAATCCGGCTGACTTCGATGGCATTATTTCCGCCGTCCCCGCGATCAACTGGACGAAGTTTACGACTGCCGAACTCTATCCCCAGATCGTCTGGCAGCGCGATCTGGTTGACAAGGGAATTCCTATTCCCACGTATGAACAACAAGACTTGGTATCCAACGCAGCCATCAATGCCTGCGATGTGGTCGGTGAACAGCACCTTGGCTATATCCTTGATCAATCACAGTGCGGGTACGATCCTACCAAGGATGCGAAAGTTCTTTGTCCGGGTGTAGTAGGTAATGGCGGTGTGGTGGGGGCCAGTACGTCACCGTCCTGCGTCAATGTCGCTCAAGCCCAGGCTATCAACAAGATCTGGTATGGCCCGACGGCGGACGGTAATGTTCCGGCCCCGGCAATTGACAACGGCTGGAATGTGACCCTTAGCGGAGCACAAAAATGGTATGGCTTGCCGCGGGGGACCTCTCTATATCAAGCGTCCTTCACCAAAGCTACTGGTCTGCCGTTTGGTTTGGCAAATCCAAATGCGGCATTCAGTATTGGAACAGATATGGTTGCACTGGAACTGCAAAACTCCAAGATTGCAGGACCAGGCTTACGCAACGCGACGGGCAATGGCGTAAACGGTTGGAAATCACTGTCATACTCTCAGTTTTCCAATGCATTCGACCAAGGTGTCGTGCTGCAGCCGCAATTCGCCAATATCAACACCGATAATCCTGATCTGACAGCGTTCAAGAATCGTGGCGGAAAGATTCTTCACTACCACGGCGTCAATGATGAGCTGATTTTCTCGCAAGGTTCAGTCAACTATTACAACCGGGTGTTGAATCAGATGGGTGGGATGGCTAATGTCCAAAACTTCTATCGCTTTTTTCTGGTGCCTGGCAACGGTCATGGCTCTGTAAATGCTACTTCGAATGAAGCTGCTACCCCGCCTACGTTCGTACCCGGACAAATGTATAAGCTCATGACGGATTGGGTGGAAAAAGGCATTGTTCCCGACCGTATTAATCTCAATTCGCTACCAGGAAGTCCGACGCCGATCAGTCAGCCAATCTGCCCGTACCCGCAGAAGGCCACCTACAGGAGCGGCGATCCGAAACAGGCGGCAAGTTATACCTGTTCTTGATCGAACGACTTAAGTAAGGCCATAACGCCCTTGTGACATCACGAGGGCGTTTCCACTTTTGCCGTACAACGGTGCTTTGAGAGCCGGGATCGATTTGGCGAATCTTGGCAGCTACATCTTCCCGTCAAAGCCGCGGATCGCATCAAGAGAGGATAAATGCAATAAGGGGTTTATCCATGCATATATCTCATGTCAGGCATGAATTTTTACCGCTTGATGCGCGGATGGCTGTCTATAGACTAGGGTCATCGTTCACGCAGCACCACAGGAGATGCAGATGATTATTGTCTTTACTACGTTCACCTTGCCAAAGCCGATCACTCGCGAGGAAGCTCGCCGCATCTTCCTGAGCACTGCGCCAAAGTATCGAGGCGTACAAGGTTTGTTTAGTAAGCATTACGTGCTCTCCCAAGACGGGGCAACAGCAGGTGGCGTCTACCTTTGGAATTCGAGGTCAGAGGCGGAAGCCATGTACACGGAGTCATGGCGTTCATTCGTCCGAGAGAAGTACGGCACTGATCCAACCGTCACCTACTTCGACAGTCCCGTGGTGGTCGACAACGTGGCTCAGCAGGTCCTTACCGACGAGTAGGAAAGCACCGTCCTGCAGCGCCATGATGCTCAATCCTTCCATCGAGCGGATATGCTTCGGCGGGTTTTGCCCGCCTGCGCACGCCGCTCGGCGATACGCGCTGTGGGTGCAAATGGACAAACATGGCGCATCGCCCGACCGCTCTATTCCATAAAACTCGGAACAGGACTTCCCGTCAGTAGACCTGGATCGGTATGCCGTTATAGGCGGAGGTCGCCCCATCGGTGGCGCGCAATACGGCGTCGCCAATCAGAGCATCAAATTTTATTGGCCTGTCGGCGGTGTTAATCACCCAGCCCACGAGGTATCCCCGTTCATACGGCGGCACCGGGACTCGTTGCGCGGTCATCGAGGCCGAGGATGCTCCCGGACCGAGATTTCCACCGAGGACAGATGCCATTGCCTTGGCATCCAGTTCTTCGTTGCGGGGCAGGTCTTTGATGATGAGGGTTTTCATTGCAGTTCTCCTGAACGAACGTATCGGTCGCGCTATCTGGTTGTGCGCACCCGACCAGCGCTGCAGGGTCCGTGCCAGCCATCTCCGGTGATCGGCGAACAACCATTCAAGTGTTTGAAAAATATGAATCTGTAGGCTGCGCTGCGGCTGTTTCGAAGTAACGAGACGGGAGCCGCGAGTGACGGCTGGCATCCAACAGGCAGGTAGCTGTGTTGGATGGCGGGAAACACGTCCGACCCTTCTGCGACGACTATCTGTTAGCTCTCTTTAAGAGAGTCTGGATATCGCGCTTGCACATAGGACATCTTAAATCGCCTTTAGGAGATCCGGCGCGTGTGAGGAAATTGCCATGCCATTACTTGGCTGTTGCAGCGGGCGCTTATCGAACACACTCTTTGCCACTGGCAACGCCGAGAACACATTCGGCCAGCCCGCATAGAACGCCAGGTGCGTGAGCATCTCCGATGCCTGCGGCTGCGTCAGGCCATTGTCCATTGCTCGATTCAGGTGATACGGAACCTGTGCGACCTGCCCGGAGGCAATGAGCGCGCTTACCGTTATCAGGCTGCGGTCACGCGGTGCAAGACCGGGACGCAGCCACAAATCGCGGAACAAGACCTCGGCTGTGTACTGAACAACTCCTGGAGACACTGCACCGAAGTCTTGCTCGACTCGCGCTGCCCGTTGTGCCTCCGCAGCTTTATCAAGTGGGAGGGGCTTGTCTGTGGCGGGAGGCAGCTGGTCGGCCTTGATACTGCGCCCGGAGAAGACTTCTTGCGCATGACTCACGGCAGCCATCGCGTTTCCCCACCCGGCGTAGAAGGCGAGATGTGTGATGATCTCGGAGATTTCGCCAGGCTTGACGCCGTTATCGAGCGCCAGATTGAGGTGGTACTGCATCTCAGCCGGCTGGTTCCGCGCGATGAGGGCTGCCATCGTGACGACACTGCGGTCTCGCGGCGACAAATCGAGACGCCTCCATACTTCGCCAAAAAGTCGGCCTTGCCCGTACTTTTCTAGAGCCGGTGCGACCGCCCGGACATCATCCAGCGATTGCATGGTAGTTATCCCCTTTCCTGAAGCTGACGCCTGTCCATGCACCGAGGCCGTAGCCATGAGCATGATTAACGTGGCGGTTGCAGTAAAAGCGTTCATATCCGTAACCTTTCAATGTCCTGGCCTGACTTTGACTATCCGTCTCATTTGCGGTATTGCTCGTCGCTGACTTTCTCCATCCATTCAACGTTCTTGCCGTTGAGCGTTCCCGTGAGTGCGATATGTGACATTGCCGTTGTAGGCGCGGCACCATGCCAGTGTTTGACACCGGGCGGACACCAGATCACGTCGCCGGCACGGATCTCCGCCACCGACCCACCCCATTCCTGGGTCCAGCCCACGCCTGAGGTCACAACCAGATATTGGCCAGCAGGATGCGTATGCCATGCGGACCGGGCGCCGGGCTCGAAGGTCACCATCGCACCAGAGTAAGGAGCAGGATCTTTCGCCGCAAACATAGGATCGACACGGACGCTGCCAGTGAAGTACTCAGGCGGGCCTTTGACGGAGGCCTGAGATCCAGGCCGGGTGATCACCTGCGGCTGCCTGGCATTTTCAGGTCGGGGTGTTTCATTTGCAGAACTGGCTGCGCCCGCATATAAACCCGATGAGGCAAGCAGGATGAGCGGCAATACCCGGATGCTGAGATGCGTCATGTCTTTCTCCTAGTAGATTGTTGAAGTTAAAACGATGTGTCCTGTCATGGTCACGCAACGGTTCCGATGTCGCGCGGTTTCAATACACGGAATTTCAGTACATGACCTTGGGTAGAAATTGCTGCGCTTCTATTCCTACTGCGTCACGAACGTGCTCCCCCTTGCAGGGGCGCCCGGCGTAGGGGGAGGGAAATGGACAGTGATGTTTTGTGACGCAGTAGAACTATGCAGTATTCCAGCTGGCCTGAACGGGTTCGTCATGCGTGAAGTCAAAGTGCTGCAGCAGGCGCTCGCGCCGCCGCTGGCTTCGGCTGTGCTGAAAAATCCAGTTCAGACTGGCGGCGGCATTTTCTCGATCAGTTTGTCAAGCGTGATTGGGTAATCGCGCACCCGCACCCCCGTGGCGTTGTAGACCGCGTTCGCCACGGCTGCCGCGATACCGCACATGCCGAGTTCTCCGACGCCTTTTGCCTTCATCGGAGATGAAACGGGATCGGTCTCATCGAGGAAAATCACCTCCTGATGGGGAATGTCGGCGTGCACGGGAACCTCATATCCGGCGAGGTCATGATTGACGAAGAAGCCATACCGGGTATCCACCGCCAGATGTTCCATCAGTGCGGCTCCCACACCCATGGTCATGGCACCAATCACCTGGCTGCGCGCTGTCTTGGGATTGAGGATGCGTCCTGCCGCACAGACTGCGAGCATGCGCCGCACGCGGATCTCTCCGGTCACAGCATCGACACCGACCTCGACGAAGTGCGCACCGAAGGTCGATTGCTGGTATTGCGCGTTCAGCTTGTCAAATTCGATCACATCCTCCGCAACGAGACCCCGGCCACCAGCCAGGTCGGCCAGCGCAATGCTGCGCGACCCCGACCGGATGTGGCCATCTGAGAAGACGGCGTCGGTGGCGCTGAGTCCTGCCTTCTGTGCGACCGCTTCGCGCAGTTTCATGCAAGCCGCATAAACGCCGGAGGTTGAGCTGTTGCCACCCCATTGTCCGCCCGAGCCGCATGACACCGGAAAGCTCGAATCACCCAATCGCACTCTTACCTTGTTCAACGGTACGCCCAACATCTCGGCCGCCGTCTGCGCAATGATGGTATAGCTGCCGGTCCCGATATCCGTCATGTCGGTTTCAACGGTCACGGCGCCCTGATTGTCCAATCGCACCCTTGCCGCCGACTTAGTCACGAGATTGTCGCGGAAGGCCGATGCCACTCCCATTCCGATGAACCATCGCCCATCGCGCACCTGACCCGGTTTCGGATTGCGCCTGTCCCAGCCAAAGCGTTGCGCGCCGATCTGGAAGCACTGCACCAGTTGCCGCTTCGAGAACGGCGGATGCGGATTGGGTTTTTCCGTCTGCTCCGCTTTCTTGGACTGCGGGTCGCTTGATCCAGGTGTGGCCGGGAAATCCGGAACCACTTGCGTATCGTTCCTGATGCGAAAATCAATGGGGTCCATCGCCAGTTTTTCGGCCATCTCGTCCATCGCAATTTCCAATACTGCAAGGCCGGGGGCCTCGTTTGGCGCACGCATTGCATTCGCTTCGGGAAGGTCGAGCACTGCAAGCCGGTTCGATGTCATGCGGTTGGCTCCTGCATAGAGCGCCCGCGTCTGCACGGCGCCAGCCTCAAGACCGCCGCCCGGCAGGTTGCCGGACCAGCTTTCATGTCCGATGGCAGTAATCTTTCCATCCCTGGTGGCGCCGATCCGCACGCGCTGGATCGTCGCCGAGCGGTGAACCGTATTGTTTGGAATCAGGGCACGCTGTAATGCGACTTTGACGGGACGCCGGGCGGCGCGGGCTGCGAGCGCCGCCATCAAAGCATCGGAGCGCAGGAAGAGTTTCGCGCCGAAGCCGCCACCGACGTAGGGTGAGAGGACACGGATCTTTTCCTTCGATATTCCCAGCGTCTTAGCCATGTCGCTCACGGCCCAGGCGATCATCTGATTGGAGGTCCACAAGGTCAGCTCGCCGCCGTCCCAAGCAGCAACTGTTGCATGCGGCTCCAGCATAGAGTGGGATTCGTGCGCAGTCGAATACATCGCATCCAGCTGTACAGCCGCTGGAGCGAAGGAACCCATGAAGTTGCCAACCGACGTTTCTCCAGCGGCGTTAAAGACGTCCGCCGGGGTCGCCTTGCCCTTTACCGCAGTCAGGTCATACGTGCCCTTTGAACGTACGTAGTCCACGCGTACAAGCTCGGCCGCTGCGCGTGCCTGCTCAAAGGTCTCGGCAACAACTACTGCAATGGCCTGGTGGTAGTGTTGAATGTCAGGTCCACCCAATAACCGGGCGGTATTCAAATCGCCTTTCACAAGCTTTCCGGCATTTTGCGCGTTGACGATAGTAATGACGCCCGGAGATGTTTTTGCGGCCGTCAGGTCCATTGAAAGAATACGGCCTTTCGCGATCGCCGAGCCCAGCACATACCCGTATGCCTGATTCGGCACCACGTCGTATCGGTCATAGGCATAGGGGGCTGTTCCGGTCGTCTTGGGCGGGCCATCGATGCGATCAACAGGCTGTCCGATGACTTTGAGCTGGTCGATCGGATTATTACCGGCAGGAGTGTCGAATTTCATGGCTCAAACCTATGCTTTGTTAAGGATGGACGCGAGCGTGCGCTCTACCAGGGGAACCTTGAATGCGTTGTTGTGCGTCGTGCGTGCGTCGGCGAGAAGCCGGCTTGTGACGGCCCTTGCTCCACGCGGCATGTCATGTTCGGCGCCTTCCACCCGCCATGGCTTGTGTGCAACGCCCCCGAGCGCGACCCTCCCGGTGCCATCCTGCTGAACGATGGCCGCCACCGACACCAGCGCAAAAGCATAGGAAGCGCGGTCACGTACCTTCCGGTACACCTGCGTGCCGCCCACTGGCTGGGGCAGCGTGACGGCAGTGATCAATTCACCCGGCTCAAGTGCATTCTCAATATGCGGCGTATTGCGAGGCAGGCGGTGAAAGTCGGCAATCGGAATGGTGCGCGTTGATCCGTTAGGGCGCATCGTCTCGACGGCCGCATCGAGCACACGCATCGCCACTGCCATATCGCTTGGGTGCGTGGCAATGCAAGCATCGCTTGTACCGACGATGGCGTGATGCCGGCTATATCCGCCAATTGCCCCGCAGCCAGTGCCGGGCTGGCGTTTGTTGCATGGCTGATTGGTGTCGTAGAAATAAGGGCACCGGGTACGCTGAAGCAGGTTTCCAGCCGTTGTGGCCTGATTGCGCAACTGACCCGATGCGCCGGAAAGCAGCGCACGTGACAACACAGCGTAGTCGCGCCGCACGCGCTCATCTGCAGCCAGATCGGTATTGCGCACCAGCGCACCGATCCGCAATCCGCCCTCCATGGTTTGCTCGATCTTGTCCAGGCCAAGGTCATTCACATCGATCAAATGCGATGGCGTTTCGATTTGCAGCTTCATCAGGTCGAGCAGGTTGGTACCGCCGGCAATAAACCTTGCCCCTGTGGTCCGGGCCGCTGCCGCCGCCGCTTCGGCGGGCGAGGCAGCTCTCTCATAGGTAAAAGGCTTCATGCTTTCACCCCCGCGACCTCAGCGATCGCCTCCTGAATATTCGAATAAGCACCGCACCGGCAGATGTTGCCGCTCATCCGCTCACGAAACTCTTCGGTCGTCGCTGCAGGCGGCTGGGTCAGATCGGTGGTGGCATGACTAGGGATTCCGGCTTTGACTTCATCAAGCATGGCAACGGCAGAGCAGATCTGGCCAGGCGTACAGAAGCCGCATTGGTAGCCGTCGTGCTTGATGAAGGCCGCCTGCATGGGATGCAGATTCACCGGCGTCCCCAAGCCCTCGATCGTCGTGATGTCATGTCCTTGCTGCATCACGGCCAGCGCGAGGCAAGAGGTGATGCGGCGCCCGTCGACAATGACGGTGCAGGCGCCGCACTGGCCCTGGTCGCATCCTTTCTTGCTGCCGGTCAGATGCAGGCATTCACGTAGTGCATCGAGAAGCGTGATGCGCGGATCGATCATCAACTGGTGTTCGGTACCGTTGACACGCAGTAGAACGTTCATGGTTGCTGGCGTCGTCGCCTGCGGCGGCTGTGCCGGTTGCGCGACAGGTGCAGCTCCTGCCTCGGGGGCCAGCCGTCCTACGATCGCGGCGCCGCTGGTCGCCACTGCAGTGGCTTTGAGTAAATTCCACCGTGACGGATTGAATTCGGTCATTGTGTTGCTCCTAAGATCGTCGAGAAAACAGGCCCTGTGATGAGCCGTGATTCACACCGTATCGCACCGATAACAAGTCAGCTTAGCCATCCTCACATCAAAGGCAAGTTGCCTGTTACGGCTTTATTGCCGCACTGAATCGATAGATGCAAGTACCATCATCTGCGCGCTCTGAGCCTGTCGCCTATCAGCGTTGCGGCAACGGAAATATGGATGAGTACATGGCGTCGGTCGAAACGCCCCGCAATGATTGCGATGAGCAAGCTCGTTACTACCGTAAAGAGGCCGGAAACCGAAATGGCCTGACCGGACGCTACAAAACTACTTTGTATAGATGTTGGAAGGCCCGGCACATATCTGACCGTTTTATGCAAACTGGAGCTTATGTGACGACTAAAAGCTTGCTCCGTTATTTGGCAACAACTCGGAATTTCCAACGCTCTCAATCGTTACCGTGTCCGCTTTCCGGAAAAGTCGAGGCTCGATGAGGCATACGCCGGCCAATTGCTGTCAGTTACTGGTATTCCATAAAGCGGGCCATTCCTGCAAGCCAGATATGCTATAAATGTGACGCTTCTCTGGCCCTGTTACATTGCGTGGTTTGTCGGTTCTGTTAAACCTGTGGATGGATACAGGCAATCGGCGGAAAGCGAATAGGAATGCGGGTTATGAGCCTGCAGGGTGTTCGTGTTAAACGACGCGTCTCACCGTCATCATCTGGGCTTCATGCTCATCACGTAGGAACAAACCATGACAACCTCGAAGCACGTGCTAATTGTTGGCCTGCAGCCTCAGTTGATTGACTTCTCCGCTCCTGACTTCGCAGCCTTCCCTGGCTTGAACGCGGACAAGGTCTTGGAAGGGCTAAACACCGGAGTAAGGAGCCTTGCCGCACTAGGGTATGACGCTTCGCTTTGCCTTACTGACTTTGGCGATACAGCAGAGGACGTGCTACGGAACGAGCTGAAGGCCAAGAAATACGACTGCGTCATGGTTGGTGCGGGAGTTAGGACAGTTGACACGCACTTTCTTCTCTTTGAGAAGATCATCAATATCATTCATGAGTACGCACCTGACGCGCGGATTTGCTTCAACACCAAGCCAAGCGACACTGCAGATGCCGTGAAGCGGTGGGTATAGAAGGGCTCGGCTTAATTCAGGCGTTAAACGTCCGCTTTTAGGAAAGTCCAAAGGCTATAACGGGTCGATATCACCAGGCAGCGAGTGGAAGACTCCTAGCCAAAAGTGAGCATGTCCTTTTGAACTCGTTCCAGATGTTGCCGAACATAAAAGCCGGCCGCTTCCTGGTTGCCGGTTGCAATGGCTTCATAAATCAACCGGTGTTCATACACATACAGACGGGCGCGAGCGGGATCATGAATGCCAGTATCGCGTAGCTGCCGCCATAACGGCTCGTCCACGGCAGTCGCGATCACGTTGGCAATACCAATCATGACGGGGTTTGCAGTCATCAACGCAATTCGCTCATGGAATTGCCGATCGTGCTCATTCCATTCGTGCCGTTGTCTCGGATCAGCCAAGTTGCTGACTGATTCCATCAAGTCTAAAAGCCGCTCCAGCTCCGCATCACGTTTCCCAATCGCCGCGGCAAATTGAGCAATCAACGGCTCGATCGCTAATCTAGCCGCCAAGGTCGACAAAGGGCTGGTGTCTGGGCTTACAACTGCCTTTGTCTGCCGGATCACCTCCATTGCTTCTTGCAAGACATACGATCCGGAATTTCGCTTGGTCTGGATGACGCCTTGATTCACCAGTTCCGCCATTGCTTCACGCACAGCGGCGCGTCCTACGCCCAACGACGATGCCAATTGGCGCTCAGCCGGAAGGCGCGTTCCAGGCGGGTACGTCCCATCAAGAATCAGGTTTTTCAGTCGCTCAGCTACCAATTCGTATAGCTGAGGGGCCTTTAGGGAAGCAGAAAGTTTGTGGCCGCTATCAATAAACATATTATATTTGGCTCTATATAAATACCAATCTGGTTATACTAAAACCAAATGCGTCGGGGTGCAAACCCCTCCACATATTCAATGACAAGTGAACAATGCTCAATTTTCTTCGTACGATCCAAACCATTGACGCACATACCGGCGGCGAGCCGTTGCGCATTCTCACATCCGGCATGCCGCCGATACCCGGGAAGAACATCCTGGAAAAACGCGCATGGCTCAAGGAAAACCGGGATGACCTCCGGCAGTTCCTGATGAACGAACCACGCGGCCACGCGGATATGTATGGCGCGTACTTGCTCCCGCCTACGACGCCTGATGCGGACTTCGGTGTGATTTTCATTCACAACGAGGGGTATAGCGACATGTGCGGTCACGGCATCATCGCACTGGGCAAAGTGCTGGTCGAAATGGGTTATGTCGAACGACAGAGCCCGACCACGCGTATCGGTTTCGACTCGCCGGCTGGCTTCATCGAGGCTCACGTCGAATGGGATGGAGTACGCGCCGGTGCGGTCACGTTCAGGAACGTTCCTGCCTTCATCCTCATGCGGGATGTTGAAGTTGACACACCATCGTTTGGGCGTATCGTCGGCGACATTGTCTTCGGCGGGGCGTTCTATTACTACATCAATGGCAAACAGGCTGGCCTTGAAATCCGGCCCGATCTGGTCCGCTCACTGATCCAGCTTGGCGCTGAAACGAAAGCGGCCGTGAAAGCCAAGGTCAAGATCCAGCATCCACTGGAACCAGGCCTGAACGAGCTGTATGGGACCATCATCGACGGCGCGCCAAATCGGGCTGGCGTTGACCAGTCGAATGTCTGTATCTTCGCTGATCGGGAGGTTGACCGCTCTCCTACCGGAACAGGCACGTCGGGACGCGCCGCACAGCTTTATTTGCGCGGCGCACTTCCGCTTGATCAGGCCTACGTCAACGGCAGTATCGTCGGCAGTAGCTTCACGGTCCGCGTGACCGAATCTGCACGGGTCGGCGAGCTTGACGCAGCCATCACAGAAGTCACGGGCACCGCGCACATCAGCGGTTTCAATCAGTGGGTGTTGGAGGACTCCGACCCGTTCCCCACTGGTTTCTTCTTTCGATAATGACGTCTCATGCAAATTTTCAATCGAGACCAGACGGTCCAGGCACTTCCTTATTCCAAACTCGTTCCCGCTGTTGCCGAAGCAGCCAAGGAACTGGCCGCCGGCACTATTGTTGCGCCGGAACGCCAAGTAGTGACCATTGACGCCGCCAGCGTGCTGTTATGCATGCCCGCAATCGGCAGTGACGTCAGTGCCACCAAGCTGATCACCGTTCACGGCAACAACGCCCAACACCAACTGCCAGCAATTCAAGGTGAAGTCGTGGTCTTTGATACGGCGACAGGCCGCAGGCTTGCCCTGCTGGACGGCCCCACGGTCACTGCCCGCAGGACTGCTGCCATGACGCTCCTGGGTATTGAAACGCTGGCTCGCCAAAAGCCTGCCTCAGCGCTCATCATTGGCACCGGGACGCAAGCCGCCGCCCATGCTGATGCACTCGTCGAGTATTTCGGTGTGTCGAAGTTCTGGATTGCCGGCTTTACCCACGCAGGTGCCGAATCGTTTGCATCTGCTCTGGGACAACGGCATGGGGGATTGAATGTGCAGGCGTTTGCCGCCGAATCGCTCAAGCAGGAGGTCCCAGAAACCGACGTAATCATCGCGCTGACGACCTCGACTGTTCCGGTGATTCCGGCAAAGATCCCACCCAGTACACTTGCCATTGGAGTAGGTGCATTCAAGCCGAATATGGCGGAGTTTCCGCCTGAGCTGCTGCATGCCCGGCAAATTATTGTCGACGACTTGGATGGTGCGAAGCATGAGGCCGGCGACCTGATTCAGGCAAACGTCGATTGGACTGGTGTCGTCCAATTGGGCGACCTCCTTTCAGGCAAAGTGCCACATCCAACGGCTATTCCTGTTTTCAAGACGGTCGGCCAGGCAGCATGGGATCTGGCTGCGGCCAGGGTGGCAATCAGGAGCTAAGCCGGAGCGCCCTCTGAATGAGGGTGTCGTCCTTCAGGCGCGCGCATGGCAGCACGAGCTGGCCGCAGGCGCCGGCTTCGCGACCGGTACCGGCTCGTAGCGATCGTGGTGCCGCACCCAATCCATGGTGTCGACCGAATTGTGTTCATCACGGCCCTTGGGTGTGAGATCGAGCAGGTTATACGTGCCCATCATCACCTCCACGCCGCGTCCATAGGTCGAGTAGGTGTGAAAGATTTCGCCAGCGTAGTCCTTGTAGAAAATGCTGATGCCAGGCGCTTCTTCCATCGGGAACGACTGCATGACGTAGTTGTAGGGGACCTCGCCCTTGGCTTGTTCTTCCGGCGTGAAGCTGACGCCGAAATCGTGGTTGAAGTCGCTGCCATGCGAGGACACCCACTTGAATTGCCAGCCCATGCGCTGGCGAAAGCGCTCGATCTCGGCCAGCGGCGCGCGCGAGACGACCAGTAGCGTGACGTCGCGATGCGCCAGGTGCACGTTCATGCCGTCGATGTGGTCGGCCATGAAGGAGCAGCTCTTGCAACCTTGCTCCCACCCCGGGCCGAACATGAAGTGCTGCACCAGCAGCTGGCGTCGCCCTTCGAACAGGTCGGCGAGCGTGCGCCGGCCTTCGAGCCCGTCGAAGACATAGTTCTTATCAATGTGTACCCATGGCAAAGCGCGACGCTCGCGGGCGATCTGGTCGTGCAGGCGCGTCAGTTCCTTTTCGTGCGCCAGCAGCGTCTTGCGCTCGGCAATCCATCTGTCCCTGGACACGACGGGATGGTTCATGGTGCTCACTTCGTCAATGGGGGTGTTCATGGACTGCTCCTTGGCTCGAAGAGCCGTTTGCGTTTCATCGTTTCGTCAATGCGCCGCTCCAACCATTCTGGTGGCGGGTGCGCTCGTCTTCGGTCGGCTGACAGAAGCGGGTCCTAAGGTGCTGAGTCCGATGCGCCTTTCGGACGCCGCACGGCGCGGACCTTTCCGCTCTCTCCGCCGCCGCAATAAAAGAGATCGGCTCCGTCGGATTCGAGCCCGCTGACCCCGGTACCGCGCGGCAGCTCGAGCCGCTCGAGCACGGCGCCGCTCTGCGGGTCGATTCGGCGGATGTCGCTGTCATCTCCTTCCCAGGTTCCGTGCCACAGCTCGCCGTCGACCCAGGTCACGCCGGTGACGAAGCGGTTGGACTCGATGGTGCGCCTGATGGCGCCGGTCGCCGGGTCGATCTGGTGGATCTTGCGATCCCGGTACTGGCCTACCCACAGACTACCTTCTGCCCAGGTAAGCCCCGAGTCGAGCCCGTGGCCGGGCGCCGGGATCGATGCCACCACGTCGCCGGTGGCGGGATCGATCTTGTCGATGCGTGCCTCGGCAATCTGATAGAGGTACTTGCCGTCGAAGGCGGTGCCGGCATCGCAGGCGCGGTCGAGCGTGCGCCTGGACTCGCCGCTCTCGGGATCGAAGGCAATCAATCTGGTTCCGGTGGCGGCCCAGACATGCTGGCCATCGTAGGTAACGCCGTGTACGCGGTCGGCGCCGGCGAAAGGACCATACTCGCGTACGATCTCGGCTGCACACGCCGTGGCCCGGGGTGTGTCTTTGCTTGTCTTGCTGGTCATTGATGGCTCCTTGTGGCGCGCCTGGGTAGGCGCCGTAAGACAACTCTACACAATCGACAGCGCAGCCGGGAGTAACAAGATCGTCGTGAATTCTGCCAGCGGTGGCGACAGCCAGCGACGCGCCCGCGCCCGCCCGATTGAGCGCACCCGTCCGACGGCCTCAAGCTCGGCGAGTGCGCGCTGGACGGTACGCTGGCTCGCCCCCAAGGCGAGTGCCAGGGCAGAGGTCGACCACGGCGCGCCATCGGAGAGCAATGCCACCAGCGATGCCTGATCGCCGTCGATGGGGGGCGCCAGCACGACGACGGCGCGTTCACCGCGCGGCCGGAGAACGAAGCCTCGTGCGGTGGCTTCGATATGTGCCAGCGCCGTGACGAGCGCGCGCAGACGGCCGATCTCGACCCTTAGGCGCGCCCGATGTGACTCGTTGGGGCGTCGTATTCGGAATGCGCATGCGATCAGGGCTTCCCGGTCGGCATCGCCAGGCCATGCCTCGGCGAGCGCGCGCGCCAACGCGAACAGCACCGGCCGGCGCGCCAGCGGCTGCCACGCGGTGCCGACGCCCAGCCGGTGACGACAGGCGTCGACCACCAGCGCCTCCGAGGCCAGGAGCGCCGAGACCTCGTCGAGGCGCAGCGCTTGTTCGCCGGCGGCGTCGAGGCGTCGGGCGGCAGGGCGCTCCAGAGCAGCCCGCGCTTCCGCCACTTCGGCCAGGAGCGCTGGAACGCGTGCGCGATCGGCCGCTTCGTGCGCACGTGCGAGCGCCGTCCGCGCCGCGCCAATGTGCAGCGAGCGTAGCGCAAGCTCGGCCGCGGTCAGCTCGGCCACCGCCACCAGCGACGGGGGCAGGTCACGCGCATCAAGCCGCGCTAGTGCGGCCGCAGCCTCGTCGAGGCGGCCGAGCAGCAAGAGCCGGCGCGCTGCAATGAGCCGCGCGTGCAGCGCGTTGGCGCGATCGGCATGCGCCTCAAGCGTTGCCGAGGCTGCCGCCAGCGAGCGCGGCGAGCCGCCGAGGTCGCGCATGGCCAGCGCCACCTCGGCCTCCGCAACGACGCAGCGAGCGCGCGCCAGTTCCTCGTGGGTGCCGAAGCCACGGGCAGCGCGCCGAAGGAGTTCGCGGGCGCGCGGGTGCTCACCGAGCTGTGCCATGGCGATGCCGCGCAAGGCCAGTGCCGGCGGGTCGTCGCGCAGGGCGACCCGCTTCAGGGCGCCGAGCGCGTCGCCGGTGGCAAGTGCGCGTGCGGAGGCGGCAATTAGGGAGTCCATGACGACAGCTTACACGGTCGCGCAGTTGCAGTTCCGCGCTTGCAACTCTCCAGGTACGGACCTGCGCGGCCAAGAGCAGCCGCTTGGACCTGAGTAAGACTCTTCCAGTCCGAAAACGTCGGCTACTCCAGTGCGATTTTCCCCTCGAACTTTACGTTCAGGTGGATACCGGGAATGTCGAGGGTCATCGTTGCCGGCAAGGTCTCGGCCCCATTAATTGCCTTTTCAGCCAGTGCGCGTGCGACCGCCTTTTCAATTTCCCCTTGAGAACTCACACCCACCATCTTCAAGAACTTGCGCAAGCTCAGATTGAATGTCTCGTCGTTCATGGTTCGCTCCTTCTTTGTTGGAATGGTCTTTTTACAGTACACGCTTGTCGAAATCCAATTGACAGTTGGATCAACGATTTCTCAAATCTTGGGAAGAAAACCGGAACAGCCGCTTCACCCAGGCAGGAAATCATCGCCTCCTGCAAGTTGCTTCAGTTTTCTTTCGGCCAGTCATGCATTGCTTTCATGCCGGTGCGCAGCACAAGATCGTAACGCAGGAAAACGTTGCGGAAGAACCAGGGATCGTGCCCCGTACGGAGCACGTTATCCAAGTCACGCCTTGCTTGACATCGGAGGGTGCAACGTACAGGATGAAAATTGGCGCGAACGGTGATGCAAGGCTGAATTGTCAGGAGTCATCACTGCGCCGAGAAGGAGGGCAGCCATGCTGGAAACATTGCGTCCCGATCCCAGCTTCTATCCATCGCCAAAGCTGGCAATGGAGGCTGAAGCCGAGCATCTTTCCTACACTGCGTTGTTGTCGCCGGATCGGTCCCGGCCCGACGCGCTTGCGGTGGTGGATGTCGATCCCGCATCGAAAACCTATGGTTCCGTTCTGCACCGGCTAGACATGCCGCATGCCGGAGACGAGTTTCATCATTTCGGCTGGAATGCCTGCAGTTCCGCACTGTCGCCTCTCTCCGCACATGCAGAGCTTCGACGGCGGTATCTGATCATTCCCGGCATTCGCTCGTCGCGCATCTACATCGTCGATACCCATCCCGATCCGGCCGCGCCGAAACTCGTCAAGACGATAGAGCCGGAAGAGGTCATGCGCAAGACCGGCTACTCCCGTCCCCATACCGTGCATTGCGGCCCCGAAGGCGTCTACCTTAGTACCTTGGGGGGCGCCGGCGAGAGCGGCACCGAGGGGCCGCCCGGAATCTTCATTCTCGATTGCCAGAGCTTCGAGATCCTCGGTCGATGGGAGATCGATCGCGGCCCGCAGAAACTGCATTACGATTTCTGGTGGAATCTTCCCCGTGACTACATGGTGTCCAGTGAATGGGGACTGCCGCCGCAATTCGAAAACGGCATCGTGCCTGAGGACCTGCTCGGCAACAAGTATGGCCACGCTCTGCATTTTTGGGACTTGCGTGATCGCCGCCATGTGCAGACCATCGACCTCGGCGCCAATCACCAGATGGCGCTCGAGATTCGCCCGGCGCATGATCCTGTCCGAGAGTACGGTTTCGTCGGCGTGGTGATCGATACCACTAATCTGGAAGCATCGATCTGGACCTGGTACCGCGAGAACGGTAAGTTTCATGCCAGGAAGACGGCAACGATTCCGCCCGAACCTGCGGACGCGGACAAGCTTCCGCCGCTGCTCAAGGGTTTTGGCGCGGTGCCTCCGTTGATCAGCGACATCGATCTTTCGCTTGACGACCGCTATCTTTACGTCGCCTGCTGGGGCACCGGCGAACTTCGGCAATACGATGTGAGCGATCCGATGAAGCCGCTGCTGGCCGGCAGCGTTCGGGTCGGCGGCATCGCGCACAACACGCCTCATCCGTGCGGCAAGGCGTTCGACGGCGGCCCGCAGATGACCGAGATCAGTCGGGATGGCAAGCGAGTCTATTTCACCAATTCGCTATACAGCACCTGGGATACGCAGTTCTATCCCAATGGCGTCCGGGGCGCGCAGGCGATGTGCAAGGTGAATCCGGACGGCGGGATCACCCTGGATCCGGATTTCTATGTCGACTTCGGGCCGGACTACGCCGCCCACCAGATCCGGTTGCAGGGGGGCGACTGCTCAACCGATTCATTCTGTTACCCCTCTGCTTGAATGCCAGCGCGTCACTGTGGTCGACGATAGTCGCAATCGGCCTGTATCACGGCATCAACCCGGCGATGGGATGGCCGATAGCCGTGGCGAACGGCATGACCGTACGCCGGGCAAGCGCGGTGTTTTCCACCTTGCTGCCGCTGGGTGTCGGCCATTTGATGGCAATGATGGTTGTGCTGGTGCCGTTTGCGTGGCTGGGCTGGTTCATGGAATGGAGCCGGGAGATCCGAATATCCGCCGGTGTCCTGGTGTTGATGTTCGGCGTACGCATGCTCATCGCGCGCGGTCATCCGCGCTTTCTGGCGCGGATCAAACCGACACAGCTCGCATGGTGGTCATTTCTGATGGCCACGGCCCATGGGGCGGGCCTGATGCTGCTGCCGGCCATGCTCGGCCTGTGCGTCTCGGAAACGGCAGAAACGGCGATGAGCGGACATGCCACGGTCATGAGCTATCTCGTCCGCTCCAGTACCCTTGTTGCAGTTCTCGTAGCGGCTGTCCATACGCTGGCCATGCTGCTCGCGGGAACGGCGATGGCATGGATGACCTATCGCTATCTCGGTCTGGGCTTTCTTCGGCGCGCCTGGCTCAACCTCGATCAGGTATGGGCTGCCAGCCTGATTGCCGCAGGTGCCGCAGGCATCGCCTTTGCGCTGTAGGCTGCCGGCGGCCTCCTTGTCGTCTCTGGATGATCATTGGACGCATCAGGTAGAACGTTTCATGGCATCGCCTGTGCTTGACAATGAAAAGACTCTGCACCAACACTGAATGATAAGGAAAGGAGGGCACCATGTCCTTGTATCTCACCCGCTTCAGTTACACAGCAGAAACTTGGAGCGCTATGATCGAGCGTCCGGAAGACCGACGGGATATGGCGCGCGTGATCATCGAGTCGGTCGGCGGCAGGCTACACGGCTTCTGGTACGCCTTTGGCCAGTACGATGGCTATACGCTCTGGGAAGCGCCTGACAATGTCAGGATGGCGTCCGTCGCCCTTGCCCTTTCCTCGCGCGGCGCGATCAAGTCGCAGGAAACCGTTGTGCTTCTGACCGTCGAGGAAACCCTTGCAGCCCTGAAAGGAGCAGCACACGTGCCCTATCGTCGCCCGGGTAGCAGCCATTAGAGCCTACATGGACGGCCCCGGGTATAGCCCCGAGTCACTCAAATTTGCTGAAGGTGAGGACTGGCTACCTGGCAAAACTCGGGCAGGTGCGGCAAGGGCTGCGCCCCGGAGGGCGGCACCTCGGTGCGCGCAGCATTCATCACCATCGAAAGGAAGGTGTAATAGCCATTGATGCCAATCAGATCCACCACACCCTGCTCACCGAACAGCCGCATGGCATCGGCCCAGGTGGTATCACTCACCGATCGGTTCTGGTGTAGTTCCATCGAGAAGGCGTACAGGATCGCTTCGTCTTCGCGCAATCCCTTGGGCAGCCGGCCCTCGGCAATCGCGGCAATCGTTTCGGCTGCGACACCCTCGCGCTCGGCGATCGGCGCATGAATTGCCCACTCCACCCGCTGCGACCACTGGCGGGCGGTGATCAGGATGGCTAGCTCCGACAGGCGCAGGTCTAGTGCGCTGCGGTAGCGCAAGTATTCGCCCATGCGCTGGGCATGGGCCATCAATTCGGGACTGCGCAACAAGGGGATGAAAGGGGAAATCAATGCGCCGCGCGGACCGTCAATGATTTCCTGGGCGTAGACCCGTTGTTCGGCAGTCCATTGTTCCGGCGCAATTGTCGGCAGGCGGTCGGATTTCATCGTCATGGCTCCGTCAAGGCCGGAATGGCTTGCTCGACCGATGTGGCGAGCAAATCGACGACCTGATCGATGTCGGATTTCGTCATGATGAAAGGCGGCGCCAGCAGGATATGGTCGCCCCGCTGACCGTCGATAGTGCCGCCCATGGGATAGATCATCAAGCCGTTGTTCATGGCCTGCGCCTTGATCTTTGCATGCAATTTCAAGTCCGGATCGAATGGCATTTTCGTGGCCCGGTCCTTGACCAGTTCCACGCCCATGAACAGCCCGCGGCCGCGGATGTCACCGACATTCGGGTGATCGCCGAGGCGCTGCTCCAGCGATGTTCTCATGTGTTCGCCAAGTATGCGCACGCGCGACATGAGCTGGTCGCGCTGTATAACTTGCTGCACCGCGAGCGCAGCGGCACAGGCGGTGGCGTGGCCGATGTAGGTATGCCCGTGCTGGAACAAACCGCTGCCATTGCGTATTGGATCCATGATCCGTTCGCTCGCCAGCAATGCGCCGATAGGCTGGTAACCGCCACCCAGGCCCTTGGCAATGGCCAGAATGTCGGGCACTACGCCATCCTGCTCGACGGCGTAGAGTGTGCCGGTGCGACCCATACCGCACATCACTTCATCGGCGATGTACAGGATGCCATAGCGGTTGCACAGCTCGCGCACGCCCTTGAAATAGCCCTGCGTCGGCGGTACCGCACCGGCGGTGGCACCGACCACGGTCTCCGCACAAAAACCGATCACTCGCTCAGGTCCGACTTCCAGGATTTTGTCTTCCAACTCTTTCAGCAAACGCCTGGTGTATTGCTCCGGCGTCTCGTCGTCGCGCCGGTCGCGGTATTCATAGCACGGCGACACCCGAGCCACATCGACCAGCAGAGGGGCAAACTGCTTGCGTCGCCATTCATTGCCGCCAACGGCCAGTGCACCCAGCGTATTGCCGTGGTAGCTCTGGCGCCGAGCAATGAATACAGTCCGTTCGGGCTGGCCGATTTCGACGAAATACTGCCGCGCCAGCTTGAGCGCCGCTTCCATCGCTTCCGAGCCGCCGGAGACAAAGTAGACATTGTCCAAGCCCTTGGGCGCATGCGCGACCAGATGATCGGCCAGCTGCTCCGAGACTTCGGAGGTAAAGAAACCGGTATGGGCATAGGCAAGCTTGTCGATCTGGGCATGCATTGCAGCAACGACATTGGGATGGGCATGTCCGAGGCAGGATACGGCCGCGCCGCCGCAGGCGTCGAGGTAGGCCTTGCCGGCACTGTCGAAGATGTGAATCCCTTTGGCGCCCGCTGCCACGGGCGGCGTCGTACGAAGATTGCGATGGATGATATGAGTCATGATCGTTTCGGAGTAGAAGTGACGTTCGGATGTTGTGATCGAGACTGCCGGCAATGCAGCTCAGTCGGTCTCGATGTTGAGTTCGTTGATGAAGCCTTCGCGCCGCTCAAGCGCCTGCAGTGCATGGTCGCCCAGCTCGCGCGCCACCAGGTTGAGCAAGCCTTCGCAGAACACCACATAGGCGCCCATGCTGTTGCTGATGAAACTGCTTTCATGGGGAATGAAGAACGCGTGGCGCGCCGGCGGCACCAGCGGTGAAGCCCGCGTGTCGGTCAATGCAATGACTGCAATCCCGGCTTGCTCGGCGGCGCGCGCGACATCCACCACCATACGGGTATAGGGCGCCACGCTGGATACCACCAACACATCGCCTTTTTCCATCTGGGCCAACCCTTCCGCCACGCCGAGCCCCGGGCCGTCAAGCAGGGAGACATCGGCCCGCATCATCCCCAATCCATAGGTGAGGTAACTCGACAGGGAATGGATCTGCCTTAGTCCATAGGCGCGCACACGCCTGGCGCGCGCCAGTAATCGTGCAGCGCCGGTCAGGTCCTTGGTGTTGAGTTGCGACAGGAAGCCGTCGATATTCCTGATCGATTCCTGTGCCAGTTTCATGACCACGCCGATTTCCGTGGTCGGTTCCGACTTTGCAGCATCGTCGATCAGGCGATGCGCCTGCTGCGTGTAGAACTTGCGCGACGATTCCGTCACATTGTTGCGGAACACGCTCTGGAAATCGGCAAAGCCCGCATAGCCCAGCCTAGTCGTCAAGCGGGTGAGGGTGGAGGGATTGACGCCAAAGCTATCGGACAATTCGGTAATGGTCCGCACCGCCACGTCGTTAGGTCGGTCCACCAGTTTGGCCAGGACGGCATGCGCCTTGCCGCCCAGGGATACGGCGGCATCGCCGCGTCCGATGGCAATCACCAGTTCGCGTAATTGCTCTATCGTTCGGGGCACGGGGCTGCCGGTCTTGGCCATGTTGAAAACCTTTCGTCGTTGGATCAGCGTTGGGCGCCATTGATCATGTGGAACAGGGGAACTCGGGACTTCCGAGTATAAACCTCCCACTCGACGCTATCGGCATGGATACGGATGCTCGCGGTTGCCATGGTGTTTTCCTGATCGCTGTCGTCCGGGGCGTCACGAAAGATCGGAAACTTCGCATTGCCCTGGTCGAACAGGATGGACAGGGGATCAAGTGCCGTGCCCTGCGCCGCCGACTGTTGCAGCAACTCATCGCCGCGTATCTGCCGGTAGCCGGAGGAGCCGGTGACGATCTGGGGCTGGTTCGCCATTGCCGCATGGATCATATGGTTGGCGTGGAGGGCCGGCTTGTTGAGCTTTACCACTGAACACAGGGCGGCATTGAATTCGACGCTAACCAGATCCGGATTTCCCGCCTGACCCAGGGTGAGGTGGAAGCCGCCGGATCTCGGGCAGCTTTGCAGATAGCCTAACGCCGACGCGACGTCGGCAAGATCGAGGATCGCGCGGGCCACCACCATGCGTGGCAAGCCGAAGTCGGTGTGCAGGGTGCGCAGGTTGTTGACTGTCATTGCCAGGCCGGCATCGCTAACGGCAAAGGTATGACCGGGCAGCGATCCGGGATAGACGAAGGATGCAAAGCGGCGGCGGCCTTCCACCGTGATTTCCGCAATGGCGCATTGGCCGCTGAAGCCGGGATCGCCGTCTTCATTGTGGGCGAAGGCAGGATGGTCCGTGCCAGGCACCTGCACCGTGGTACAGCCATCGGGTGCCATCGCCCAAACATCGCCACGGCAGTTCCATAGCAGCACTTCATCGAAGGGAATTTCCAGGCCGGCTGCCATGCCTTGCAATTCCTGCCAGTACTGCGGATGTCGCTGCTGTACCAGCCGGCCCATCTCGCGCACAGCTTCGCTGCCGCGCCATTGCATGACGGTTGCCCATGCCTCGGTATTCTTCATGTAGGCATGCATCGCCGGGGCGCCGAAGCGTCCGAGGGCGGCGCCTACATCGAACGGGGATCCTTGTATCTTCAAATGGGACAGCATGTGATTACTCAACGTGTTGGAGAAACTCCCGCAAGCGCGGATTCTTCGGGTTATCGATCAGTTCGGCGGGCGGACCATCGACGGCAATGTGGCCGTGCTCCATGAAGATCAGGCGCGTACCGACCTTGCGGGCAAAGGCGATCTCATGGGTGACGACGATCATGGTCATGCCTTCCTCTGCCAACGACTGCATCACGCGCAATACTTCCTGGCGCAGTTCCGGGTCGAGGGCAGAGGTCGGTTCGTCAAAGAGCATCAGCTTGGGCTTGACCGCTAGTGCCCGGGCGATCGCAACGCGTTGCTGCTGTCCGCCTGAGAGCTCGCTTGGATAATGGTTCTTGCGCTCGGCAAGGCCGACCTTGCGCAAAAGTTCCGTCGCCTGTTTTAAAGCCTCGGCATTCGGTGTTCCGCGCACTTGCCGGGGTCCGAAGGCCACGTTTTCCAACGCCGTCATTTGCGGAAAGAGATTGAATTGCTGGAACACCATGCCGGCTTCCTGGCGGATTTCCCGCACCGTGGATTTTCCGCCGCGTACGCTCAGGCCATCCACGCGCAAGTCACCGCCGTCAATGGTTTCAAGCGCATTGATACAGCGCAGCAGCGTGGACTTGCCCGACCCTGAAGGCCCGATAAGCACCACCACCTCGCCCTGCTTGATCGCGAGATCGACCTTGTCGAGCACCACGGTTTGACCAAAGCGTTTGCTGACCTGTTGGAAATCAACCATGTTCATAGTATGCGCATTCGTTTTTCGACCATCCGCAGCGCTAGGGTCAGCGCGCCGATCAGGCACAGGTAAATGATGGCCACGGCGGACCAGATTTCCACGGCGCGGAAGTTCGCCGCCATGATTTCCTGTCCCTGGCGGGTCAGTTCGCCGACGCCGATGACGATGAAGAGCGAAGTGTCTTTCAGGCTGACGATAAATTGATTGCCCAGCGGCGGTGTCATGCGGCGGAAGGCGACCGGGCCGATCACGAAGGCCAGCACGCGCCATACCGGGACGCCGAGGGCAAGACCAGCTTCGCGCAAGCCCTTGGGCACTGACAGGAAAGCGCCGCGCACGATCTCGGCGATGTAGGCGCCGGAATTGACGATGATGGCCGTAACCGCTGCCGTCATCGGATCGACACGGATATGCGCCAGCATCGGCAGGGCGAAATAGATGAACATTACTTGCACGACGATGGGCGTGCCGCGTACCAGTTCGACATAGGCAAAGCCGATCGAACTGAACAGGCGATTGCCATAGGCGCGCATGAGGCCGAATAAGAGGCCCACCAGGCTGCCGCCGACCAGGCCGGCAACGGTGATCAGCACCGTCAGCTTGGCTCCCTGCAGCAACGCCGGCAAGGCGTCAACAATTACTAACCAGTCAAAATCCATGGTGGGTCTCTTGTGGGTTCAATGAATCATCAAGGTTTCGGCGGTTCGACGCCGAACCACTTCTTGTAGATGCTGCTGTAGCGGCCATCGACTTTCATTTTGGCCAGTACCGCATTGACCTTGGGGACGAGCGGACTGCCCTTGGGGAAGCCAATGCCGTACTGATGCGCCATCATCTGCGTACCGACGACCTTGACCCGGCCCTTGCCTGCGGTGGCGGCGTAATACAGCACGTTCGGCGTGTCATGCATGGCGGCATCTACGCGGCCGGTGGCCAGTTCGAGATAGGCATTGTCGATATTGGGGAACTGGCGCAGTTCAGTGCCGGCGAAATTGGCCTTGGCATAATCGGCGGCCGAGGTGCCGGTCTTGATTGCGAGGCTCTTGCCCTTGAGGTCTTCGCCGCCCTTGATCGGACTGTTGGCGGCCACCATCAGCATGAAGCCGCTGTCGTAATACCCGTCAGAAAAATCGATGACCTTCTTGCGCTCATCCTTGATCGTGATGCCGGCCAAGGCAACGTCGACGTTCTTGGTTTGCAGCGCGGGAAGAATGCCGTTGAAGTCCATCGGCTGCAGCTTGTAGGTGACGCCCAGTTCCTTGGCGATGGCATCCCACATGTCGATGTCGAAGCCGACATACTTGTCGCCTTGCTTGAATTCAAAAGGAACAAAAGCAGTGTCGCAGGCAACGGTCAAGGTTTCCGCCTGCGCGGCAATGCTGAAGAAAGAAACGGCGGACAGTGCGGCGGCCAAAAACTTTCTGCGATGTGACTTCATGGCTGACCTTTCGGTGGAAGTAATCGGAGCGCACCAATATCGTGATTCCCGGTGCACCAAGATAATGCATTTTGAATTTGCGTATGCATTATGAATGCAAATATATTTGCATTTAAAAGTCGATGCAAGTCTTTTTTGCGTGCGATCTTTCCGAGATGCACGATCGCCAAAGCCGACTGCCCCAAAGATCGGACCCCGACGCCGACCCCGATCACGATTCGTAACCGTGCAGGTAGCTGCCAGCAATTGAAGCTAATCGAGAGAGACAGACCGGATAACTATTCCGCTCAGGCGCGGATCCTCAAGGCGGTGGTAGCAAGCTATGTCACCTCCGAAGAACATCCATCTCGGCATCTTGGGAACGTAGGGGTAATCGACAATTCTCGTATCCTTGCAAGCAACGCCGCCATGCACGTCGAAGTGGCTGGAGTCGACAGGGCATCGAGTGGGAATGAGCTCCAAGCCTTGCACGAACCCGGTACCAATTGGCAAATACTGCTCTTATCGCCAGAATGGCGGTATAGTCCAGTGCCGTCTTTCATCTACGCCAGTATGTCCTTCATCGTCCGCTTATTTTTCATCTTCTTTTATGGCCTGCTTCCGGCAGCGTCTTCTATGGCGGACAACGGGCGGGAAGCTGCCATCGCGATTGAAAGGGCTGTCGCTTCCTGCCGGGGTGACCAGCAATGCGAAGCGGCTGCGCGCAAGCGCGAAATATCGGTGGCGGAAAAACAGCAGCAGCGTGAGGCGGCGGACAATGCATTGAAAGCGTCCGACCCGGGCGCCTATTATCTGACGCTACTCGGCAGGTTTCTGACAGCTTTTGCATTCATCGGCGGCGCAGCCGGCCTTTATGTGCTTGTCATGCATTTATTATTTGGCAAGCGGAAGCGCCGCCCAAAAAACCAGACCGATCTTCCCGATTGAATCCCATGTCACCTGATAGATTCGACAAATCTATTTGGACATCAGAATAAGTTGGAGAATGAACCATGGCACTAAAACCAAAGAGTAGTGAGCCAAAGGCAGGCGCGAAGGCCAAGCCAGGTCCGGAAGCGAAGCGCACGACCGTGGAGGTCTCTCGTATTATCGACGAGCGCATCCGGTCTCTGGGTGACTGGCGCGCCGAGACCGTGGCGGAGGTTCGCCGCATGATCCACGAGGCAGACCCGGACATTGTGGAGGAGTGCAAATGGATCAAGCCCAGCAATCCATTGGGGGTACCCACCTGGTCCCACGATGGGATCGTCTGCACGGGAGAGACCTACAAACAGGTAGTCAAGCTGACCTTCGCCCGAGGTGCCGCCTTGGAGGACCCTCGGGGGCTCTTCAACTCCAGCCTGGAGGGGAACACGCGTCGCGCCATCGACATCCGGGAGGGAGAGGTGCTCGACGCTGAGGCGTTCAAGGCCTTGATCCAGGCCGCAGTCGCGGAGAATCAACGGTCAAGGGCATCGAAGTCAGTTGGGCAAAAGGCGTTGCGGGCATGATGCCCAATGCGGCGTTAAACATCATCAATGACATGCCTAACTCACACAACGGACCAGAGATTTCCAGACGCAAAAAAACTCCACTGGTTTGACCAAGGAGGGCGGTGCGGGTTACGGCTCACTAGCGCAGTCGTATTTACCATGGCGCTATGTAATGCCAATCCCAACCCGTAACGTGCCATGACATCGCGTCTTTTTCCGCCTGCCTGCGTTGCACTCGTCGTCAATAGCATGGCTATTGACTCCTCCTGCGCCTTGCCAGTCGAAAAAATCCATCGATTTCATTTGTCACGTTATGGATCAGGATTGGTATAAGTTGTAAGCGTCCGGTCTGAACCGAATTGACGTTCATCGATGGGTTCACGCTAAGGCAACCGAGTCGCCTTAGGCGACTTAGTGTTGACCGCCGTGTTAGAGCGGAACAGACTTTGAACAATCGATCCAAAGAACAGAAACATAAATAGCCCTATGACCGCAGGTACTCCGACAACCAATGCAAAGGTCACCGCCCGGAAGCCTACAGAATTGGCCATTACTACTTCATCTGGCGGCAATGAACCAGAAAAAATAAAGACAACGATGTACAGACATACCGTCAATACTGCCCAAACCACCATGACCTTTCGTAGACTTTTCATAGCTCTAACGCCGCGCTAACAGGCAGGCGCCATGTGCCGCAAAGCGGCAAGATTTTGCTCAGTGTCCTGGTTCAGCAAAGAGTTAGAGCGCATTTGCGACCGCCTTTGAAATATTTTTGAGATATTCATCTGCCCAGCTTTTCCATGCATTCCATTTAGGAGGAGCCAAGCTAGGAATTGTAAAAATAGTCATTTCTCCGACGTCCACGGGCGACGGGGTAGTTAAAGCTGTAGGAATAGGAGGAAGAGTCCTGTTCAGCACCTTGCCAAGAGTTTCGCATGTGCCCGAACCATGGGCAATTAGTATGCGTGGTTTCACGAAGCGAAGAAGCGTGGTAAATATTTCAGTCCCCCTTAATGCACCTCCTCTATGCTCATGATGCTGCAGGTGAGCGCTCATCGGCGTGGAGTAACAGATTACATTGGTTTCCAACACTTGCGATACGCCTACAGATCGTAGCAGCTCTCTAAATCGATCAGTATTCAATCGGGTCGGAGATGGATTTCCATTCGTCATTTCATCATATACCTCACGGCAGCTTTCACCACGTCTATTAAACAATGCATCCAGATGGCGAGTATGGCTAAGCCTTGACGAGTCAAATCCGTTGCGCTGGTTCTTACCCACGATGAAAACATTCGCAGAAATCGGATCCGAAACGTCGGTCATCCATGGCCTCGGCAATTGTCCATTGATTGGTTGAGTCAACTGCGCAATGACACTTTCAAATTCAGTATTCACAAGTGCTCCCTATCCATACGTTCTAACGACTTAGGTAACCAACATGCCGCTTGCGCGCATGTTGACGTTGACCGGCGAGTTAGATTTACAACCATTTTTTCTCCAATGCCCAGAAAGACAACACAAGCATAGTGATGAGTATGTGCCCATATGCGAAGCGTCTCGCTTGAGGTCGGTTCCTTTCTCTATCTCTTAGAAGTAGCGCCCAGATAGCGGCCAGTGGCGCAGCCCAGAAAAAAATGATGATGCCAAAACTTATGCTCAACGCGCTTAAGAAATGCTCTGCGTCTCGAATTATCATAAACGCCCCGAAAAGAATTAGCATCGTAGCTAGGCTGACTGATCGCCAAACAACACTCTCAAGGCTTCCAAATTTCAAATCCAGCTTGCAGCGCGAATCGAGATAAGCACTGATAATAAATGCCGCGAACAACGAGGAAACGAAAGAGAAACCTTGGTGCGATAGAAAGGAAGTACGCTCGGCTATCACTGCTCCCGCAAATACGAGGCAGAGCAAGATGGATAAAAGGCCAAGGATGTGTTCCACGCTTCGAAGCTTCATGAAATCTAACGAATGAAAGGGACTTCCCCGTCCCAAGCGAGCGGCGAAGTCATCACCGCCTGTAATAGCGGTATAAGGATGGAGATTCCGATCAACATCAATCACCAAACGAGAGGGGAAGTCATGAGCAAGATTACCATTATTGTTGCCTGAAATGTCAGTCTGGAAGGCGTTGCCGTAGTCGGTATTGACCTGGCTAAGAACGTGTTTGCCGTAATGGCGTTAATTCCGCTGGCAAACCAGTGTTATCTCGGGTACCTGTTCGAGATATTTTCTTCGAAATCGTCCGCGTCCACGACGTAACGTTTCGGCGCCATATATGAATCCGTGCTCTCCAAGCAAAGCGATTTTTCATGTTCGCTTTGACTCCTTAGCCATTTCGAAATCTCAGACTCCCTCGTCGATTCTCGAGGATGATTTGCATATTCGCTTGGAGTCATGGCCTCGATTCGCTATGCATAACTTGTTATAAATCGCAAAATGCCAGATTACCATGGCGTGGAGTCGATAAATATTGGAGCGATGCCGCTTCGGATTGCATTGGTTAATGCTGCATATATGTGCAGTATTAACAGCAACGGCAAACATGACAAGCCGGTTTTGACTTCTACTCGATTACTCGATCAGCTGCGTGAGCGTTTGCGCTATATGCACTACTGCTTGCGTACGGAAAAGAACTACATCTACTGGGTGCGCTGGTTCATTCGTTGGCACCGTCTCAAAATATCCCAGAGACATGGAGGCAAGGAAGTTGAGGCATTTTTATCGATGCTGGTTAATGAGCGGAACGCGGCACCTTCCACCCATCGCCAGGTTCTGAGCTTTGTTGTTTTTGTACAAGGAAGTTCTGGATATCGAACTGCCATGGATGCAGGACATTGGCCGGCCCACGCCGACCAAGCGTATTCCTGTGGTGTTGTCCGTCGCTGAAGTGCGGCAAATACTTGGCCTCATGGAGCGAGTAACCGGCCTGCTTGCCTGACTTCTATACGGCACCGGGATGCGCTGCGTGAAGGTCTGGCATTGCAGGTCAAGGATATTGATTTCGAGCGGCGCGTCATCATCGTGAGGCAAGGCAAGGGTGGCAAGGATCGGGTCGTGATGCTGCAGGACGTACTCAAGCCGGCTCTACGGGAACCATTGGGTTATGCCCGGGCGCTGTGGCAGGCGGATCGGCAGGCCAACTTGCCAGGGGTGTATCTACCGCATGCACTGGAAGCGACGTACCCTCGGGCTGATGGTGGCTGCTTACGGCGCGAGGATGACGTGGTGAAATCCAACCCCGGAATGACTACAGGCAGCCGCGTGGGGCCGCCTGTAGTCAATGTTTTGGCTTCAAGTCGCCAGGCGTGCTTTCAACCAGCTACGCTATCCACTTAAAACTCTTCCCACTCATCTCCGCCACGCTGTGGCGCCGGCGCAGCAATACGCGCGCGATTGCCCGCACGTACCGGCATCGGAGCAGGTGCGCGTAGCGCTACCGGCGCTGCAACCGCAATGGCCGTCCCGGTATTGAATACACTCACAACTTGAACCAGATTGGCGGCCTGTTCCTGCATGCTGGCCGCGGCGGCCGCTGCCTGTTCTACCAGTGCCGCATTTTGCTGCGTCATTTCATCCATGTGGCCGATGGCGCCGTTGACTTCCTCGATACCGCTGCTTTGCTCATTGCTGGCCGCAGTGATTTCGCTCATGATGTCGGCGACGTGTTTGACCGAGTTGACGATCTCCTGCATCGTACGGCCTGCCTCGTCGACCAATGCGCCGCCGGCGTCGACTTTCTCGACCGAGTCATTGATCAGCGATTTGATTTCCTTGGCGGCTGCCGCCGATCGTTGCGCCAGAGTGCGCACTTCCGATGCGACGACGGCAAAGCCACGTCCCTGCTCGCCGGCACGCGCTGCTTCCACCGCGGCGTTCAGCGCGAGGATATTGGTCTGGAACGCAATGCTGTCGATCACGGCGATGATCTCGACCACCTTGCGCGAGCTATCCTTGATCGAGCCCATGGTGCTGACGACACTGTCGACGACTTGTCCGCCCTTGATCGCCTGTTCCGACGCATTGATCACGAGTTGATTCGCCTGCTTGGCATGTTCGGCATTCTGCCTGACGGTGCTGGTGAGTTCCTCCATCGACGATGCGGTTTGTTCCAGTGCACTTGCTTGCGATTCGGTACGCGATGACAGGTCGGCATTGCCGTTCGCGATTTCGCTCGATGCGGTCACGATGGTGTCGGTGCCTTGACGAACCTGGCCGACTATCCTGACCAGGCTTTCATTCATTGCCTTGAGCGCCGCCATCAACTGTCCGGTTTCATCTTTAGAGTTGACGTTGACGACCGTAGTCAAGTCGCCGTTGGCGACGCGCTCGGCCACATCGACCGCTTCGTGCAGAGGCTTGGTAATGCTGCGTGATACGCGAACCCAGATAATGATAGACAGGATCGCGGCGACCACCGCCAGAATATTCAGGATCAGTTGTGCGCTGTTGGCGTCGCTCTCCGCCGCCTTGCCTGCATCATCCATCAATGTTCCCTGATAGGCGATCATGCCGTCAAGCGCGATGAAGTAATTGACTTGCGGTTGCACGAAACTGGTATGAAGGATTTCCTTTGCGCGATCTTTTTGCCCGTCCTTGAACGCCTTCAGAAACTCGTCGCGCACCACCGCATAGCTGGCGCGTGCATCGAGCGCTGCCTTGAGATGTCGCTTGCCTTCGTTCGATTCGATCGCCTTTTCCAATTTGCCGAAGTTTTCGGCGATGATGCGTGTCGAATCGTCAATGCTCGCAAGCAGCTTTATGATTTTTTCTTCATCGGTGAGTAACAGGATGTCACGCATGTTCAGACCGGTCTTGTTCACTTCGATTTGAATGACATTGCCGACCACGGTATTGGGATAGCGATCTTTCACCACCAGATTGATACTGTCGTGAAGCCGGCCGATTTGCGAATCGCCGATGACTGTCGTCATGATCATCAGGGCAATGATCAAGCCGAAACCGATAGCGAGTCGTTTCCCTATTTTCAAATTTAAAATCTTCATGTTCGTGTCTAATTGTCTATGCCAGCCTTGCGGCGGAAGCTTTGGCGCTACTGAGCGTAGCTGCGTCTTGTCTGCGCTTTTTTGCTGAGAGGGTTAAACGCGTGTCTGTTCCGGCGATCGCGATGGCGCGCGATCCTCCAGAACTCGTCAAATGAAACACTGGATTGAAAGTCGGCGCCGGGCATACCGGGCGCCGCGGCGAAAGCGTCAGGCGTTGCTGCGTGTCTTTTCAAGCAGTTCGCGCGCGAGCCGCTGATGTGTTTCGATCAGCCGGCCCGATTCCACGGTCGTGCACTTGCCGTCGCGGACCACGATGCGCCCGTTGACAATACTGCATGCCACATTGACAGGTGTGCAGAACACCAATGCCGCAACGGGGTCGTGCAGCGCGCCTGCAAAGCCGATGTGATGTAGATCGAACATGATGATGTCGGCGGACATGCCCGGCGCGAGCGCGCCGATGTCGTCGCGGTTCAATACCTTTGCGCCGCCCAGTGTGGCGATTTCCAGTGCCTGCCGCGCTGTCATTGCATCCGGTCCGTATCCGACGCGCTGCAGCAGCATGGCCTGACGGACTTCTCCCAGCATGTGGCCGGAATCGTTGGATGCCGAACCGTCAACGCCCAGACCGACCGGTACGCCGGCATCGCACATCTTGCGTATGGGGGCGATGCCCGAGGCCAGACGCATGTTGGAACAGGGACAATGCGCGACGCCGGTGCCGCTGCGCGCAAACAATTGTATGCCGTCGTCGTCAAGCTGGACACAATGCGCATGCCAGACATCATGTCCGACCCAGCCGCAATCTTCCGCGTATTGTGCCGGCGTCATGTTGAATTTTTCACGGCTGTAGGCGATGTCGGTCACGCTTTCTGCCAGATGGGTATGCATGGACACGCCGAAATGCCGGGCCATTGCCGCCGACTCGCGCATCAGGTCGCGCGATACGGAGAAGGGCGAACAAGGCGCAACCACGATTCTTTGCATCGCGTGCCGGGCCGGGTCGTGATAGCTCTCGATCAGGCGCTGCGTATCCTTGAGGATGGCGTCTTCTTCTTCGACGACACGGTCGGGCGGCAAGCCACCCTTGCTCTCGCCCACGCTCATGGAGCCGCGTGCCGCATGGAAGCGCATGCCGATCGCCTGCGCCGCCTCGATGCTGTGATCGAGACGGCAGCCGTTCGGGTAGATATACAGATGATCGCTGGTGGTCGTGCAACCGGACAGCAGTAGTTCCGTCATCGCCGTTTGGGTGGACACGCTGACCATCTCCGGCGTCAGATTGGCCCAGATCGGATAAAGGTTTTGCAGCCAGTTGAATAATTCGCCATTCTGCGCGGATGGAATTGCGCGCGTCAGGCTCTGGTACATGTGGTGATGGGTGTTCACCAGACCCGGTAGCACGACGTGTCCCCGTGCATCGATGACTTCATCGGCTGTTTGCGGCAGGTCTTCCGTAGCACCGACCTGTTCGATGACGTTGCCGCGTACGAAGACGGCGCCGTCGCTGATCTCGCGCCGTGTCTGATCCATCGTTACGAGAACCTGCGCATTCCTGATGAGAAGTGTCTTGCTCATGCTGTCTCCGCTTGCACTGCCGGTCCGGCGGTCGGCATATGGCTATTTATAATGAGCGATAGTAAAGCCTTGCGCATGCACCAGTATATGAATCCGCAGATAGGCGGATTCAGCCTGTGCATATGTGTGCGATACGTTTGATTCGACAGCTTATTTGGAAAGCAGTGACTTCGCAGTGCCGGAAATCAGTTCGCGCAGCCATTTATGTTCGGGCGCGTGGTGGACCCGCTCATGCCAGAGTTGATAAAAACGCATTGCCGGAAACTTGATCGGCACCGTGAATATCTTCAGGGGCAGATTCCTTTCATGAAAGCGCATGAATTGCCGGCCGGTGGTGAGCACCAGGTCGCTGCGCGTCAGCATGTAGGGGATCAGTCCGAAATAGGCAGACTCCACCACTACATTGCGATGCAGATTCTGTCGTGCCAGAAAGGATTCGATCACCCCGAAATAGCCGGCCAGCATCTGCGACGGCGCGACATGCGGCAGCGACAGGTAGTCTTCGACGGTCATGTCGTCGGGACCGGTGCGCAAGGCATAGGCACAGTCGGCGCGCATGATGCAGGCGATCTCATCCTCGAACAGTTTGGACATGTGCAGGTGCTGCGGCGGCTCTTCCCAGTTGGCGATGACCAGATCGAGTTCGCCGTCCGAGAGCAGTTTGAGGTAATCGATTTCCGGTCCGAGACCATGAATGACGACCCGGCTGCGTGGCGATTCGCGGCGCACGCCTGCAACGATATTGGGCAGAAACTGGCTGTCGAGATAATCGGGTGCCGCAATATGAAAGGTGCGTGCCTCATGCTGCGGGGAAAAAGCCGTTTTTTGTGCAAACAGTTTTTCGGTTTCATCCAGAATCTGCTTGGCCGGCTTGAGCAGGCTTTCGCCATGCTGAGTGGGGACCATGCCGCGGGCGCCGCGCACCAGCAGCGGGTCGCCGGTCAGTTCGCGCAGCTTGCGCAGCGAGGCCGAGATGGAAGGCTGCGGCTGGTTCAGTTTCAATGCCACGCGCGAGACATTCTTTTCCGAAAGCAGCAGATACAGAATGCGGATTAAATGAATGTCCAAATGATCTGGCAAGCCCGCCATTACAGCCTCTATATTGTGTCTGGTATGCGAAATATACTTTATGCCCGATGTTTCAGGCTACAAAAGAGTCTATCTTGTAATGGTGCCGCATCAAACGGTATGAATTGAATTGCCGGTATATCGGAAATTCGACATGGCAGGCCGCGAAGAAGGTATACACGCTAGCTGCCGCCATCTTCATGTCTTTGATGGACGCAGCACAGGATTTTTGTAGTACTCCGTAGGGAGTGTGAGTTGGAGGCAGGGTAACCTGCCTCCTTTTTTATGCTATCGATCCAAACGCCGTCCGGCATTGCGCCGCAGGCCCCGTGCGTTATGACGCGGTCGGCCGGCCGAGGGCCAGCACCCGCTGCAGCAGCGCACCGACCATGGATTGACGCTGCTGACTGCGCAATCTTTGCAGATAGGTGGTCGTCGACATCGGCAATACTTGTGCAGGCAGGTTCGCCAGTACGCTGGCATGTTCGGTATGGGCGTCGCCGAGCAGCAGCACGATGGCTTCGGTTCCCCTTGCCAATTCGCGTCCGAGGATTTCACCGGCGGCCAGCTCGTTCTGGCTGCGTTCGACCGCATCATTGTGGCGCCGCTTGAGAACGATGAATTCCTCAAACTCTTCCGTGCATTGAACGCTGACGCCCTGACCGTCATTTGCGCGTATCCATTCGAGCGCATCCGGCACGCCCGGTATATCGATATGCACCAGCAAGGCATGCCTGACCATGTCGGGAATCAGGATGCGTATATCCGGCGCAAGCGCCAGCAGGGTATCAAGTTCATCCACATCTGCAAGCTCGATCAAGGGCCGGGCGTCGGTGACTATCAATGAAGTGGTATGCATGGCATCTCCTGGCGAATCATTGCCGTGGCTCCATTTGCAAGCGGTGTGAAAAGAGGGGGTGGATTCGGCGATGAACTGTATATTCATACAGTATAAGGTGGAAACTGTACGAAATGCCAGCGGAGCGGTAGGTAATGCAATTACACAACATGATTGTGAAAGAACGTAAATAGGACTTACGCAAAAAGTTGATATTTTCGAAAATTACGTAAACCCAAAGCGGGTGAAAAATCTGTAAATTGCCGGGCATGACGACGAAACGCCCGAGCCGACTGGATTACTGCCAATATCTGCTGGTAAGCCAGATCAACTACACCATCACGAACTACGCGGACCATACACCCAACCAGATGAGCCACGATGCGATCAACCGCTATCTGCGCGAAGACCGGCTGACCTCGCGGCTGGTGTGGGAACATGCGCGTGCGCAGCTGCAGCCCTCTGTCCATGGGTATGTCATCTTCGACGACACGGTGCTGGACAAGAACCATTCGCACAAGATCGAGCTGGTGCGGCTGCAGTACAGCGGCAATGCGCACGGGCTGATCAAGGGCATCGGCCTGGTTAATTGCGTGTACGTCAATCCCGAGACGGGCCAGTACTGGGTGATCGATTACCGCATCTACGATCCTGAGCGCGATGGCAAGAACAAGCTCGACCATGTGCAGGACATGCTCACGCAGATCGTGCAGCACAAGCAGTTGCCGTTTCATGCGGTGCTGATGGATACCTGGTACGCGACCAAGGATTTGATGCTGTTTATCGATTCCCTGCGCAAGATTTACTACTGCCCGCTCAAGGACAACCGCCAGGTCGACGATTCCGGTGGCCAGGAACCCTATCGCCGGGTCGATGAACTGGCGTGGACCAATCACGACTGGACGCATGGCAAGCTCATCAAGATCAAGGGCTTCCCCAAGGACTACAAAGTGAAACTGTTCCGGGTCGCGGTGTCCACCCATCGCACGGATTGGGTCGTCACCAACGACCTGGCTCAGGATTCGGACAATGCCGTACAAGAGGTGTGCGGCATGCGCTGGAAAATCGAGCAGTTTCACCGCGAACTCAAGCAAACCACCGGCATCGAGAAGAACCAGTGCCGCAAGGCGCGCATCCAGCGCAACCACATCGCCTGCGCCATGCTCGTCTGGTTGCGCCTGACCGACATCGCCCGACAGACCGGGCAAACCATCTACCGTATCAAGCACGGATTGCTTGACAGCTATCTCTGTCAGCAGCTAAAAAATCCCTCCGTCAAGATGCGTTTTGCGTAAGTCCTAGTAAAGAAGACTACGGCGCAAGGAGTGCAGGCGGTATATTGCTGGTTTGCATTTCACCATCCGTCATCTTGACGGTTATGTAACATTGTTATGAACCTTTTCTCGCGCCTTGTCCTTGTTCTGCTGATCCCTGTTGTTGTATCCGGCTGCGGTGTGCTCGCCGCGCCATGCCGGATTGCTTCCGCCGGTATCAAAATGGTGCCGATTATCGGTCACGCAGCGGCATTGCCGACGGATGCCTGCGCTGCGGTCATCGATCCCTGATTCCATACGGTTTTTTCCTGCTGCCATAAGCTTGTCGGGAAAGCATTTTTTCATCGATAAGCTTTATACTCTCGGTCCCGTTGCATATTGCAGCGGGGAAGAAACATATTGGCGTATCCAGGATCGCCGGTAATGCCATTGCGTCTTGCTGTAATTTTTGCCTACAGCAGGGCCGGTATTTCCGGATTGATCTGTTCCATGTACCGTGCGCGATCAAAGTCCGTGCTTTATCGTCAAAGTAAACTGAGCGTACATCCATCGCGCCGCCACACCGCGTGCATTGCGCGTGGTCCGCACGAGCGGAATGGATGCGCCATATTGTCAACACTTTAGGATTGATTGCAGATTGAATACCACACGAACCAAACGCTGGAACGGGCACCTCGACAGCCTGTCGCGTGACTACCTCAAGGAAGTGCAGCAAAAGATGGAATCCTATGGCGACCGGGTGCAGTTTTCCCTGGTCAGCGGTGGTGGTGAACCAAGTTATCAGGTGATCAATGCTGTCGGAAAAAAGATGGCATTCGATCGCAACCACCATTTGCTGCAGGCGGAAGAAGCCGACTTTGCCGGCGCCAATGCAACCGGCACCCTGAGCATGGACCAGATCAAGTCGGCGATTTCGGGTGTCGGACTTGGTGCCGCGTCGACTTCACGCTCGGTGCGGGTGACACGGGCCAGCCCGGGCACCAAGCGGACATCGGCTGCCAAAGCGAATGAACTGTTTGCTGTCGAGCGCTATGAATATTTCAAGAACAACCGACAGAGTCTGCCGCCTACGATTACCGAGCATAGCGAAGAGATCACCCAGCTGATGCAAAACGGAAAATCGGCTGCGGATGCTTTCAGCGAGGTTGTCTCGAAATATTATTCCTGACGTGCCTGCAGGCCACTGCCATGACCGGCGACGGTCATGGCAGATTGCGGGCGGCTGCGTGATTGTGGCGCTACCGGGTAGTGATGCGAAAGCTGAACGGATCAGACCGAAGGAGGCACCGCTCTTTCGATCGACTGCTTGAGATCGGCTTTCTTTTCGTTCGGATTTCCTCCATCCGGCGCACCTGACCTGATCGAGTCGGCCATCGCATCGGAAGGATTTTCTTCTGCCGTTGCCCCTGCAACATCGATATCCGGCGGCATGCGTCCAACGCTGCTGGCCTGGTCCGATTGCTGGTCGAAGTTCTGTTCCTCCGCAACTGAAAAGCCTTCGTCTTCATAGTCCTCGTCTGATTGCGACAAGGAATGGTCGGACTGCATGGTGTCATCCAGTTCCGTAGGCAAGGTTCGACGCCCGGAGTGCTTGCTGTTTCCCTGATTCGCGGACTGCTGATTTCTTGCCATAATGAATCTCCTGAAAAATTGGTTGTCCACGTCATCTGAGAGCGCAGCTCAAGCCACAAGTTGCGCATGACGATGCATTGATCTGGAATACGTGACGATCGGCTCTTCGTTACAGGCGAGAACAGGCAACAATAAGGAAATTCAACATGGCAATGAACGACAAGTACGCAGAAAAAGATCCAGATCGTTCCGAAATCGATGCCCTTGAAGGGCCGACGATTGTGGAATTTGGGGCGCCATGGTGCGGTTTCTGCATCGCCGGGCAAAAGCCGCTGGCAACTGCATTTGCCGCCTATCCCAAGGTAAGGCATATCAAGATCGAAGATGGACGCGGACGCCGGTTGGGCCGGTCATTCAAGGTCAAGCTCTGGCCTACGCTGATTTTTCTGAACAATGGAACGGAGGTTGCACGGCTGGTGCGATCAACCGACGCCAAGGCAATCGGAGAAGCGCTTCAACAAATTGCCGGCGGACCTTGATAGCGGAAAACAAAATTGAAAAGGCTGGCCACAAGTGACCAGCCTTTCTTCGGTTTCAATGGCCTGTCGGATGCTGGCAGGCCTTTTCCTGGTACCGGTCAGCCTTTAATGCCTGCGGCTTCCGGTGACGCGTTCTGCGCCATAACGCACTGCATCCTTCACCTTGTCCCAAGTGCTGCCGGGGTGGTTCGATTCCCAGTCGTTGCGCAGTTGCGGTTCCACGTCGGTCCACTGGTAGTTCTTGTACTGGTCACTGCCGGCCATCGTGGATCCGTAGCGATAGGCAGCATCGTAGTCTTCATAGCGTCCTCCGGAACTGCCATAGGCGGTTTGCCAATGGCTGCGGAAATCGGCATCGTCACCGCTGAACCCCGTGCCGGCTGTTCCGCCGGCTCCCAACTGTTCGACCTCTACGTCAGTCCGACGTATGGTGTCGTTGATGTTCTCGGTGCGCTGCGATACTTCCTTGCCGACGACAACTTCTTCAATCACACGGGCAGTCTTGGATACGACGGCTTCTTCGGAAGTCTCGCGCAGCTCGATCGAGCCTTCCTTGAACGCAGCAAGGTCTGCCTCGCTCGCCGGCTTGTCCACCGCATGCCGCTCGACCTTGACGTGTTCTTCCCGTAGCTGTACCGACTCATGCACCGGCGTTTCCCGCACACGCTGGAAGACACGTACGCCGCCGCGTTGCACCTGGCGCTTGCCGACCTTGAGCTCTTCCTCGATCACCGGGATTTTTGACGATCCGGTGGTATCGGCAGTGCGCGCCTGTGTATAGGCGGTGCGCTCCTTTTCGATCTCATCGCGGCCATAACGCGGTGCGCTGGGGTCGTATCCGGACCAGCCTTGCTGTTTCCAGTGGCTGCTGCGCTCGTCAACGTCGACCGGGTTGAAACGATTCATGATGTCCGAAACCCGGTCCTGCTGCTCCTCGCTATCCACCTCGACCGTTACCACATAGCTGCCACGTCGTACCGACTCGGCATAAACATCGTGCTGCTCTTTGTAATCGTCGTTGCCTCCGAACAGCGAGCGGAAAAAGCCGCCTACTCCGCCGCCGCTCATGCCATCGGAATCGCGCGTCGTTGCGGCAGTCGAGGTCGCCGCAATTGCGGCATCGTCACGTTCGGGATTGAGCTGAACGCGCGAGCGGTCGATGCCGGCCGTGATCAGTGCTTGCACCGTGCTTTCGGCATCCGAGAAATTGTCATAGACGCCGACCACTGTATCGCTGCTGCCGCTGTCGATCGTGGTGCTGCCCGCGCCATAGATATGCTGGCCGTTGCTGTTGCGCCAGTGCTTTTCAAGATGTGCCGCATCTTCATCGGAACGGGGTGTTACGCCCATCAGAATGCCGCCTTCCTGCAAGCCGCTTTCATAGTGCTTCACGCGTTCTTCCGGAATGCCCCATCCGACCAGCGCACCCAGCAAGCCGCCGGTGGCTGCGCCTGCGCCGGCGCCGGCTGCTGCAGCGGCCAGCGGTCCTGCAATCACCAGGCCAAGCCCGGGCAGCGCAATGCTGGTGCCAGCCGCCGTCATTGCTGCCAGAACCGCGCCCAGCGTACCACCGACGGCACCGCCAATGCCGGCGCCTTCAGCGGCTTTGCTTCCCAGTTCCGTCGTTGCGGTATCGCCATCCGCAAAGTGCTGTTTGCGGGTGTCATCGGACATGACGACATTGATGTCATCCTTGGTATATCCGCGGTCAGACAATCCTTGATACGCACGTTCAGCGCTTTCGCGATCGTAGAACAAACCGGTCAACATATTCGAATCTCTTTTCGATGATAGTGCCATTTCGTTTCTCCTTTAAAAGTTGCGTAAGAGGCACAGATAGACTGCAACGATTTGCTTCGATCAAGACTTCAAGCTCGAAACAGTGTTCGAAGTCCTTCGTCGGTCGTTAGGCGACAGTCATCCATGAATTGCCAACGCGCCCGGATCGGGTCGCAACCAATGATTCGTTGTTCAATTAGAGCAGTTTCAGCCTGACTGTACCGTCGATGCCGGACGCTTTGCCCGCGGCACGGCGTTGTCGCGGGGCCGCCGAGGCCTCCTTGCCATGGCTCGCCATGTCGCGTCGTCGCGCCTTGTTCCACGGGCAAATCGCCTCGGCCTCGCCTGGCAAGTCAGACTGAAACTGCTCTAGTGAAATCACAATGATTTTGTAAGAAACCTATTAGCTTGCTAAGTTCCTTGATGTTTGCTAACGAAAACCGCGGCATCAGTGCCTGCGCGGCGCACTGCTCAGACCGCGCATGGCGAGCCCTGCTCCAAAGCTTGCATAGACAAGAAATAGTGAAGCGGAGGAGAGCCGATGTTCGAAGCCGGGCCGCAATCTTTCAGGCGTAAGTCTGTAATCGGTAAAGCAGGCTATTGCCGCGACTGCGGCACCGCCGAGCAACGCCGCCGGAACATGTCCGCGTTCCGCATGCTCGCCGAACCATTTTTCATACAGGACAGCCCATAGCGTCGAAGAAGCATGATGGATGGCGTAGCCGGTAAGGGTGTAGCGCAGGCTCTTGTCGTTGCGGCGCAAGGCCCGGTCGCCATGAATCCAGTGGCTGATCGCGTTGGTCGGTGCATACGGCGTTCCATCTTCGCTTTCACCGCGTGCGCTTAGTGCTACGGTGGACAAGGCGCTCGCAATGCTGCCGGACACGAGACTATCCTTGCCTGCCTGCTGCCATGTCTTCATGCTTCCTCCATGCAATAGATTAAAGAATGGCGCGAACGCAGACTGTTCATTCTGAACTCGCAACGCTTGGCATCGGTCGTATTGAACATACATTTGTGACGGGCAAAAACAGCGCTGGTTCCCGGCATGCCTTATCGGCACGCGCGCTTGACTGGCGATAAGAGCAGGAGTCGCAATTGGTCGTACTGCTTACCGGGGCAAGCGGATTCATAGGGCGTCAGCTGGCGACGGCGCTGGCGGCCGCACGGCATCGCGTCGTTTGTGCGGTGCGTCATCCGGAAAGGCATACCGACCCGCGCTTTGAATATGTCGCTGCCGATTTCACCCGCGACTTCGATCAGCGCGACTGGATGCCGCGCCTGGCCGGTATAGACATCGTCATCAATGCGGTTGGTATCATTCGCGAGAGCGGTCAGCAAAGCTTCGAATCCATTCATGTACGTGCACCGATCGCGTTATTCTCGGCAGCGGCGCAAAGCCGGGTTCGACTCATCGTGCAGATTTCCGCGCTTGGCGCCGACGAACATGCGGTCAGCCGCTATCACCTGAGCAAGAAGCAGGCGGACGACTTTCTTGCCGGTCTCGATATTCCCTCGGTCATCGTGCAGCCTTCGCTGGTGTATGGCCCGGGCGGAACCAGCGCGCGCATGTTCACCACGCTGGCAAGCCTGCCGCTCATCGCATTGCCGGGCGCCGGCACACAGCAGGTTCAACCGGTACATCTGGATGATCTGATATCCGCGATTCTCGCGCTGCTGCGCGAGCCGGTCGAGCAAGACATGCGACATGGAGTTCGGTTTTCCCTGGTAGGGGCGCGTCCCATCTCGCTACGCGGGTTTCTCGCCACGCTGCGCGCGGCGATGGCGATGGGACCGGCGCGCTTTATCGCCACGCCGATGCCGTTGGTCAGGCTAGGCGCACGACTTGGCGCCATGCTGCCGCATGGTCTGCTCGACGTCGAGACCCTCGGCATGTTGGAGCGCGGCAATACCGCGAGCGCCGCGCAGATGACTGCGCTGCTTGGCCGCCCGCCGCGCGCGATATCCGAGTTCGTGCCGGCGCAAGAGGCCGCTTCGCTATGTATGCATGCCAAGCTGAACTGGCTGCTCCCTTTGCTGCGCGTCAGCATCGCGTTGGTGTGGATAGTCACCGGCATTGTCTCGCTGGGCCTGTATCCGGTTTCCGAAAGCTATGCGCTGCTCGCCCGCGTTGGCATTACCGGCATGCTGGCGCCCTTGATGCTGTATGGCGCGGCATTGATGGACCTGGCATTCGGCGTGGCGATCCTGCTGCTGAAAAAACGGCGCTGGCTGTGGCTGGCGCAAATTGCCGTCATTGTGTTTTTTACCGTTGTGATCAGCCTGCGCCTGCCGGAATTCTGGTTGCATCCATATGGCCCGCTGCTGAAGAACCTACCCATGCTTGCGGCAATCTGGCTATTGCTGGAACTTGAGGAACGCTGATGGAATACATCATCCTCAAATGGCTGCATATCTTGTCGTCGACTTTCCTGTTCGGGACCGGCGTCGGCTCCGCGTTTTATCTGTTGTTCGCCACGCTGACGCGTGATGTGCGTGCAATTGCCGTCGTGTCACGGATCGTCGTGCTGGCCGACTGGCTGTTCACATCGACTACCATCATTATCCAGCCGCTGACCGGTTATCTGCTGATGCGCATCGCGGGCTTTCCGATGAGCGCCCGCTGGATCGCCTGGTCGGTCGGACTCTATGTGATTGCGGTAGCCTGCTGGATACCGGTACTATGGCTGCAGACGCGGCTCAAGCAATTGTCGCGCGAGGCGGCCGATGCCGGCACACCGCTTCCCGATGCGTACTGGCGGTATTTCCGGTATTGGGTGCTGCTCGGCATTCCGGCATTCTGTGCGTTTCTTGCGATTTTCTACCTGATGGTCGCCAAGCCGGCGTAAAGGAAGAAAAAGGAAGCCACCTATGGCAAAACGTCCTGGCATTTTCCCCACCTTTTTCATGTCCGGTTTTGAATGTTCGACCTTCTTGTGGAAGGATCAGGGCAGGCGCAATCTGAACAGTGAAACGCAACACGATGTGCGTGCGCTCGAAGATTATCAAATCCTGCGCGAGCTGGGCATTGCCGTTGCTCGCGAAGGTGTTCCATGGCCACTGGTCGACCGCGGAGGGCGTTTTGATTTCTCGACTTTAGACCCTTACCTCGACGCCATGAAGCGGGCGCAAATCCTGCCGCTATGGGATCTGTGCCACTACGGCTATCCGGATGACGTCGATCCTTTCGATGATGCATTCGGCGCAAGGTTTGCCGCTTATTGCAGAGCCGCCGCCGAGTACCTGATCCCACGCACGCATGCGCCGCATTGCTTCACACCAATCAACGAAATCACGTTTTTTTCGTTTTGCGGTGCCGAATGGGGTTGGGTAGCGCCTTATCGCAAGACCAAGTCCGATCGTCATGCATTCCGGCTTGCGCTGTGCAAGGCGGCGATTGCCGGCGTCAAGGCGATACGCGAAGTGGCGCCGGAAGCCCGCATGGTGCACATCGATCCGCTGGTGCATGTGGTCGCGCCGCGCGACCGTCCCGACCAGATCGAGGTCGCGCGCCATGAAACCTGTGTCGATACCTTTCTCGCCTGGGATGTGCTGGCGGGCATGAAGCATCCCGAACTGGGCGGCTCGCCGGAAGTGCTGGATATTGTCGGCGCCAACAATTATTCGTTCGGCCAGATGGAGTACCGCGAGCAGGGACCGCACAAGGCGCTCGATCCGGATGACGATCGCATCGTGCCGCTGTGCGACCTGCTCGGTACCGTGTGGGAGCGCTACTGCCGCCCGATGATCATCGGCGAAACCAGCGGCATGGGCAAGGGCAGGGATGCCTGGCTCAGGGATGTGATGGAAGAATCGCTTGCAGCGGTTGACCGTGGCATGGACCTGCAAGGCGTCTGCCTGTTCCCGGCAGTCGACATGCCAGACTGGCATACCGGAGAATGGCTGCATAACGGAATCTGCGACCTGATCGATACGAACGGTAGTCTCAAGCCGGTCGCCGACCGTGCCTATGTCGACGAACTGCGGCGCTGGCAAAAGGAATTGAATCGGGTGCTTACCCTGGATGCCGATCCGTTCAGCGACCCGGTAGAACTGCAGGATGTCATTGATGCGGCACACCGGTTGCAGCATCGTCCAGATAGAAACTGGTGCTGATTTCTGTAATAGACTCAGCTATGGTAGTGGCTCTCGCGTTCCGTCGCCGTATCAGTCGATACTGATCGCAAACCAATCCATCGATATGCCGGTTCTGTAGGCATCATTTATGGTTTGGAAACTAAGCACTCCTGATTAAGCTTATCTTTGTGTGTGATGAACAGACCATGCGATGCGCCGCTATATTCCTTGTACTGTACGGTTCTCAGCATTTCCACCGTACGTGCGCCGCTGGACTTGAGCGGGACGGTCTGATCGTCATCACCATGAATGACCAGCGCTGGCACCGAAATCGTCTTCAGGTCAGCTCTAAAGTCCGTCTCGGCAAATGAATGCGCACAATCCAGTGTCGCTTTTGGCGAGGCCGCCAACGCAATCTGCTGCATCCAATCCAAGGTTGCCTGCGATATCGGATGCTTGAGCATGCCAACGTTAAAAATCCATGAATCAGAACGACCGGACGCCCTTGGCCCAAGTCCTGGTAAAACAATTCAACCGGCTGACCGTTGCTGCTCGTGTTTACTTCGATACTCTTCATTGCTACTCCTGCTAGTTGTTTTCATGAACAATAACCGGATAGAGATGGGTAAAGCCCGCGCAAGCAGGCTTTACCGAACTGCAGATGCATCGCAGACACTGTTTAGCTGACCGGTGCCGCCTCGACGTTGTCCGGTGAAGAACCGGCGCCTGTGTCGACAGGAACCGGCTCCGTGTTGTCCGGGCTGGTCGACAGGACACTCATGACCAAGGCCAAGAATGCATTGCCGCTACTGCCAGTGCCCCCGCCTGTCGTAGCGGACGGACCGTTTTGACCGGTATCGCCGGTCGTTACGGTGTTGGTTGCGACAGATGGACTGTCTCCGCCGTTCCCGCCGCATGCCGCCAGTGCGGCCGCCAGAAGGACTACCAAAAAATGTTTCATGCTGAGCTCCATGTGTAGATGGGATACCAATGAGCAGTTGCCCGAACCACTACTCCTGCGGTGAGCCGGCCAGCGGTGTCCTCAAATAGGGAAAGGCGGCTTCATAGTTGCTGTCGTCGGTATAGGCACCGTCCGTAAACTGCAAGGTTCCTGCAGGAGCATCCGCTGGAGCGCATCCGAACGTTCCTGGATCGTTGAGGGTACAGAGCTTGCCCATCATGACGCGCAGCTCGACATCCACCACATCGTCTCCAGGGCGTCGTCCATTCGGAAAGCCCGCGGTGTCACCGCCAATGACGCCAAGCCGGTTTTGAGAGCCTTTCGCTTTGGGGGCAATATCGGTATTCAGACGCATCATTTCCGACGGTACGATGTTGGCGGGTTTATTCAGTCCCGGAACACCGGTAAGGAATGTGGTCACGAGGTCGTTGCGTGGAAACTTGGTCGGCGCCTTGACGCCCGCGCTGGAAAACTGCGATTCGATAATCGCGGCCAGCGTCGGATTGGTTACATAGGCCAGGAATTGTGCGTCGCCGCTTGGCTTGCTGGCATTGAACTTGTCTTTGTCCTTCAAACCGATGACGAGCTCATTGACCAGAGGCATGGCAAGGCGCGATACCTGAGCCCACGGGCCGCCGTCCTTGGTTGCGGTGAACAGCCCACTTTCCGGAGCCGGATCTATCAGACGGCCCTGCCGCAGGCTAGCGGTCGTCCATGCACCGACGACAGGTTCGGTTGCCGTGCGCAGACACGAGGTAGGAAGCTCCAGCGCAATGGCGGTGACATTCTTGCGCGCCAGGTCGTCTCTAGCGGAACGTTCGGCATTCGGATTGAGTTCGACCGCAGGTGTTTTGATATTCAAGAGGTCAAACGCTTCCCCAACGTTGACGACAAACGGGTCTTTTCGCTGTCCGACGAACATACGGCCGGGAGAGCCGCAGCCAGGAATGTTAATGCCATACAGGTGTTGTCCGGCATAGGCTGCGTAATCCGGAATGCTCTTGTTGCCGATATTGTCGACGGGCTTATCGAAAGTCGCGCTGCCGCCTGCTGCATTGGTAACGGCTTGACGTTGCCCGGAACGACGGTCTCCATGGACGACATTGACAGTGTATGTCTCGCGCATCTGCAGATTGGGCGAATTGACTGCCTCAATCTTGCCGCCGTTGATGCCCGGTATGGATACCTGTTTGTCGCCTATAGGTAATGCAATGTCTTTCAATTCGTTCTTGAACTGGAACTGAAACGTCAGGTCTTCTTTGCCGTCACCGTTGTTATCCACATGAATTTCATAAAGCCCATTCTGATTCATCGGAAAGAAAATGGGTCCGCCGGGCGGATCCTGGAGAGAGACATAGTTTGCCACCATGGTGGTGTAATTCTCCCTGCCGGGTTCATAGCTGCGGAACATATAAAAATCCGTTGCATCGATGCTGGGATTCTGGGATACGAAAGGCGCCTCGCGATGGCTCGAAGCGAAGGACGACATACTGAGAACGCTCAGCGCCCCCATCACCAAAGCGACGGTTGAACGTAGTTTGAAATGAGTTGCGGACATACTTGTCTCCTCATCGGATGAAAGGTTGAATCGATATCGCACCACGAGTCCATGTCATGGGCCGGCGCCCGGGAAATTGCGGGTAAGACATATAGAGCGGATTACGTATCAGTGTATGGGTTCTCCCGCGTTGCCTGGGGCGATTGCAGCGTTGCCAATGCTCGACAGGGAACCACCCTTACGCGGGCTGCCCTGCCTGTGCTTGGCGCCTTGCACTCACTCCCAGGAAACGCAGCAGATCGCTTCGCTACACTCACACCGATACGCAATCCGCTCTCGGCAAGCAGCGCGACAAGTGACGAGCTAATACTTCCTGTATGCAGGCTGACGACTATCGGATTTCATATCCAACGCAATTACGTTGACTGTTTGACGAACATCAAAGTCGCAAGTCACGAAAATTTGCCCGGCGCAATACTGGCCGACAGAAAAGTGTTTCGCTTCTTTTCATGGAATCTTGTTGGGGCATATCAATCGGCACTTCCACAGAAACGAATACGCTCGTGCTTTCCAAACATCCGTTCCGGTCAAGACAAACAAATGCGCAAGGAGCACAGTCCAAAAGCTGATGAAAACGTCCAGCTTGCCGAATGGATAAGCGATACATCAAAGGGGATCGAAGCGTCATTCGTCAACCTGTATGCGTCGACCGCAGACATGGTGTATGGCCTCGCGCATAGAATTGTGGGCATACCCTCAGTAGCTGAGGATGTGGTGGTCTCCACCTATCTTTATGCCTGGCAGCATGCTGCCCAATTTGATGTTGCCCGTGGCAACGCGATTACATGGTTGCTCGTCATATGCCGTAGCCAGGCGCTGATGCAATTGCGTGATCCCGAAATCAAAACAGCGGTGTATCTGGATGACGACGTTCTCAAAGAAGGTACTTCGGCCGATACGGACCCGCAGTCGCTGTTAGCTGCAGTAGAAGAAAAGGCGGCTCTGCATGCGGTTTTGGAAACATTGCGTCCATGCGACAGGCAAATTCTGGCGCTTGCGTTCTTTCGCGGGCTTACCTACGCAGAAATAGGTATGCATCTTGATATGCCGATTGGCACAGTTAAAACACGTATGCGTTCAGCGATAGATACATTGCGCACGCAGCTTAAGCCATTGAGGTGCTCCCATGGCAGGACATAGCAAATCCACGGAAAGGCCAGTGATAGATGCCGATATTGAAGAGGCAATACTCATCAATCTGTCTCTGATGCCGCTGAATGACGCAACGCGTTCTGCGCTGCTTGAACGGACATTGGCTGCGACGCGAAGAAAAGACTCGCACTCAAAAGACTCGCACTCATTTGTCACTGTCCTACAGAAGGACGGCGAATGGCGCGAAATTGTGAGTGGCGTATTTCAAAAGCGCTTGCTTGAAAATGAGAAGATGCATGCCACTTTGTATCGAATGCTGCCGGGAAGCTCGTTCCCTGCTCATGAGCATCCTACGGACGAGGAATGCGTATGTCTTGAAGGCGAAGTCGATCTTGGAGGTATTGCGCTGCGTGCCGGCGAATTTCATCTTGCACCGCAAGGGGTGCGGCACGGCCAAATCCGAACCGAGGAAGGATGCTTGCTATATGTCCGCTGTGCTGCGAGTTAGAGCTCGTCCCATCACCGCGACCGGAATACGCAGACAAAGGTGGCCGAGCCGACGTCCAATCCTCTGGCCCGATAACACATCCCGGTAAAAAAAACGGAGCCGTTCAGGCTCCGTTTTCACTTCTGCGAACAACGTATTTCTTAATCGCTTTCCAGGAAGGTCTTGAGGCGGTCAGCGCGCGAGGCGTGACGCAGTTTGTTCATCGCCTTGTTTTCGATCTGGCGGATACGCTCGCGGGTGACATCGAATTGCTTGCCCACTTCTTCCAGCGTCGCATCGCTGGTCATGTCGATGCCGTAACGCATGCGCAATACCTTGGCTTCGCGCGCCGGCAGGGAATCCAGCACATCGCGGATCACGTTGCGCATGGAGGCATGCATCGCCGCATCGGCCGGTGCCAGCGTCGTGCTGTCTTCGATGAAATCGCCAAGCTGGGAATCGCCGTCGTCGCCCATCGGCATATCCATCGACACCGGTTCCTTCGCGATCTTCATGATTTCGCGCAGCTTCTTTTCCGGCAGATCCATCTTGGCGGCCAGCGTCGGCAGGTCCGGCTCGGAGCCGGTTTCCATCAGAATCTGGCGCGAGATGCGATTCATCTTATTGATCGTTTCGATCATGTGTACCGGCACGCGGATCGTGCGTGCCTGGTCGGCGATGGCGCGCGTGATCGCCTGTCGGATCCACCATGTCGCATACGTCGAAAACTTGTAACCGCGACGGTATTCGAACTTGTCCACTGCTTTCAACAAGCCGATGTTGCCTTCCTGGATCAGATCGAGGAACTGCAAACCGCGATTGACGTATTTCTTCGCAATTGAGATCACCAGTCGCAGATTGGCTTCGGTCATTTCGCGCTTGGCCTGACGTGCGCGCATTTCTGCCGTGGTCATCTGCTTGTTGATCTTGCGCAGCTCGGCCAACGGCACGCCGGCAGCGGCCTGCAGGTCGATCAGTTTTTTTTGATATTCCTTCACGGCCGGGCTGTTGCGGCGCAGTACAGGAGCATACGCCTGCTCGCGATCGGCTTCCCGGTCTATCCATTCCAGGTCGGTTTCCTTGCCCGGGAAGACGCTGATGAAATGGCCGCGCGGCATGCCGCATTTGTTGACCACAACGTCAAGAATCCGCTTTTCGATCTGGCGCACTTCATCGACGCGGGCGCGCAGCATATCGCACAGCTTTTCGACCAGCTTGGCGGAAAAGCGCATACCCAGCAATTCCTGCGCCACGGTTTGCTGCGCCTTCAGGTAAGCCGGCGAGTTGTAGCCTTCGCTTTCGCGCGCTGCCTGCATGTTCTGGAACTCAGTGGCCACGATGGCAAACTTTTCCAGCGCTTTCCTGCGCATGTCGCCCAACTGATCTTCCGACATGCTGGCGGCTCCGCCAGTGCTGGTGCTGCTTTCTTCTTCGTCTTCATCGTCGAGGTCGTCGTCGAGTTCGTCTTCGTCGGTTTCCTCGGCCGCCGCAGCGACGACCGGCAGGTCGTCGGAAGTATTGGGATCGATCAGGTTATCGACCAGTTCGTCGATCGGCGCTTCTTCGTTGCGGATCTTGTCCGCATGCGCCAGGATTTCGGCAATCGTGGTCGGGCAGGCGGACACCGCCTGCATCATGTCCTTGAAACCGGCTTCGATGCGGCGCGCGATATCGATTTCACCCTGACGGGTCAGCAAAGGCACGGACGCCATTTCGCGCATATACATCCGCACCGGGTCGGTGGTACGGCCGAAATCGGCATCCACTGTCGACAGTGCCGTGGCGACCGCGGCTTCGGCATCGTCGTCGCTGGCGGCGGTCGCGACGTTATCGGACAGCAGCAGGGTTTCCGCATCGGGCGCCTGTTCGTAGACGGTGATGCCCATATCCCCCAGGGTCGAGATCAAGCCTTCGATCACTTCCTGCCTGGTCGACTCTTCCGGCAGGTGGTCATAGATTTCCGCATGCGTCAGGTAACCGCGCTCCTTGCCGAAGCGGACCAGGGCGGCGACCTGCTGGCGGCGCACCGCCAGTTCGGCTTCGCTCATGCCGGATTCGACGGCATCCTTGCCGGTGCGGCGATCGCGTGCCTTGCGGGCAGCATTGATTTCAGCGCGCTCGACTGCATTGAGCGCCGCGACTTCGTCCTGCTCCGGGCGGTATTCGGAGGGACGGCGACCGCGTCGCGCCGGTACTTTGACTGCAGGAAGCGAATAGCCGGACGTATCTATAGTGTTGATGTCCACGGGCTCGGCAGGCGATGGGGCCGATACCGGTGCAGCCGGCTTCGATACTGCCGCCGTGCCCGATTCGGCGACGGGCTTGCGGCGAACCACCTTGGCCTTCGGTGCGGCAGGCGCTGCGGTTTCCGGTACCGGCGCGGACTCCGAAGCAAGCACTGGGGTCGCAGCAGACGCGCTGATCTCATCCGCGCCTGCAGCCGCGATTTCCTGCGCGGGCGCGGTCACCGGTTTCGGTATCGCCTTGCGCACCACGACCGTGACTTTGGGCGCCGGTGCCGCCGGCATTTCTGCCGTCTCGACGTTGGGGGCGGCCGCGTCCGCGCTGCCATGCGAGGTCGGGTCCGGCTCGCTCTGCGCGACGCCAGGCAACAGGCGCGAACGTTTGGTCACAACCTTGACCGTGGTCGGGGTTTGTTCCGGGTCGAGCGCATGCGTGACGGTCCTCACCAGAGTGGGAGCCGAAGCAGTGTCTTTACGGGGTTTTGCAGTCAGAGTCAGGGTCTTGGCAGGCTTTGTCATTGCGTAATCAAGGGGCAACAAAGAACACATCATGGGCGCGACCTGGGTCGATTCCGCCATGGCACGGTAGAGCGGCGCGCTGAAAAACCGCACGCGGGCACTTCCGCCATGCTGTCATGACTACTTGTCGATGTTCAGGGTGTTCAAATTCGGATGAAATAAGTGTGATACTGCAGCAGAAAATCAAGCCCGGTTCACGACAGCGGGCTGAGATGGAACTCGATGCAGTCGGTAGAGCAGGGGGCGTATTATATTGGTCTTTTAAGAAATCTTCACGGCGCGGCATCAAATTTAAAATCATCGGATCGCGCAACCTCGCGCTGGTTCCCTTCGGGCCGCAAAGGAGCGTACTTGGAAGAGATTCTCGTTACAAACTGGAATGAATTCGTCGCGCTCTCGTCCGAACTGGATGGCTGGGCCTTTCGCGGACAGCAGGATGCACGCTGGGCGCTGCTGAGTTCCCTGTCGCGCTATCTGAATGCCTTTATTCCCGACCGCAGCACCTGGCGCAGCCGCGAAGAGCGCGCGATCCGCATTTTCCGGCGCAAGGCGCACAATTACCTGCTGGATCCCGGCGTGCTGGACAACGATCTGCGTTGCCTGGCGTTGATGCAGCACCACGGCGCGCCGACCCGTTTGCTCGACTTTACCAAGTCGCCGTTCGTGGCTGCCTTTTTTGCGCTCGAAAACGCCGTGGGAGATGCGGCGGTGTATGCGCTCAACACGCCGAAACTGTGGACCGCGATGCCGGCCAGCGCCCCCGGATTGAGTCGCGACAAGATCGATCCCAGGCGTGATCACAATTTCGAGCGCTATTTCCTGCAAAACAATGCTGATCTACTATGGATAGGCGAACCCGAGGAAATGGACCGGCGTCTGGTCGCCCAGTCCGGAACCATGGTAGTGCCAGGCGTTCTCGACAAATCGCTGAATCAAATCCTGGATGAGTACCGCGTCGATGGCAGTCTCATCAAAAAGCTTGTGCTATCGCAAACCATGCGGGAGCAGGCAATGAAAGCCTTGTACCGGATGAATATTACCAACGCGACGCTGTTTCCCGATCTTGACGGGCTCGCGCGCTCGATCCGGGTGGAATTGGAAGTGGTCTGGCAAGTCGATGCCACCGCTTCAGACCGCTAGTCCGGGCGGCGTGTTCGACAGGAAAGGAGCGTGTGGCGATGTCATCCTTCCTCCACCGCACACTTATCTGACTGACATGACCGATACCAAATCCACCATGGATGCACAATTGCGCGATGCTGCGCTGGAATACCACCGCAGTCCTACCCGCGGGAAAATACAGGTCAACGCCACCAAGGCGCTATCGAACCAGCGCGATCTTTCCCTGGCCTATTCGCCCGGCGTCGCGTACGCGTGCGAAGAAATCGCTCGCGATCCCGCCATGGCTGCCGAATACACGTCGCGCGGCAATCTGGTCGCCGTGATCACGAATGGCACGGCCGTGCTTGGTCTGGGGGATATCGGCCCGCTTGCCGGCAAGCCGGTGATGGAGGGCAAGGGCTGCCTCTTCAAGAAATTTGCAGGAATCGACGTATTCGACATCGAATTGGCCGAACACGACGCCGACAAGCTGGTCGATGCCATCGCCATGCTGGAACCCACGGTAGGCGGCATCAACCTGGAAGATATCAAAGCGCCTGAATGTTTCTATATTGAAAAGAAGCTGCGCGAGCGGATGAACATTCCGGTGTTCCATGACGATCAGCATGGCACGGCAATCATTTCGGCAGCGGCGCTGCTGAATGGCCTGAAGGTCGTCGGCAAGCAGATCGGCTCGGTCCGCATCGCGGTTTCCGGCGCTGGCGCAGCCGCCATTGCCTGTCTCGATACCATGGTCAGCCTGGGCGTGAAGCGGGAAAACATTTATGTCGCCGATTCGAAGGGCGTCATTTACGTTGGCCGCGATGCAAGGATGGAAGAAAACAAGGCGCGCTATGCGCAGCAAACGGAAGCGCGCGGCTTGGCCGATATCGTGGCTGATGCGGACGTTTTCCTTGGATGCTCGACGGCGGGCGTGCTGACCGGCGATATGGTCAAGACCATGGCAAGCCGGCCTATCATTCTTGCGCTTGCCAATCCGGAACCCGAGATCCGCCCGGAAGTCGCCAAGGCGGCGCGGCCCGACTGCATCATTGCGACTGGCCGGTCGGATTATCCGAACCAGGTTAACAATGTACTGTGCTTTCCCTATATCTTCCGCGGCGCACTGGATTGCGGCGCCACCAAGATTACCGAAGAAATGAAGCTGGCTTGCGTGAAAGCCATCGCCGACCTGGCGGAAGCCGAAACCAACGATGCGGTGGCGACCGCTTACGCGGGTCAGGAACTGAGCTTTGGACCGGAATACATCATTCCCAAACCCTTCGATCAGCGTTTGATCGAAAAGATTGCCCCGGCGGTGGCCCGCGCCGCGCAGGAGTCGGGCGTTGCGACACGGCCGATACAGGACCTGGAAGCCTATCGCCAGCATCTCAGCCATTTGGTGTATTACACCGGCCTGATGATGAAGCCGGTATTTTCGGCGGCGAAGGCAGCGCCGCAGCGCGTGGCGTATGCCGAAGCCGAGGAGGAAAGGGTATTGCGCGCGGTGCAGACCGTGATCGATGAGGGATTGGCCAAGCCTATCCTGATCGGTCGCCCGCGCGTGATCGAAATGCGCATCAAGAAGGCCGGTCTGCGCCTGAAACCCGGCGTCGATGTCGAACTGGTCGATCCGGAAAACGATCCCCGTTATCGCGCCTACCACGAGGCCTATCACGAATTGCGCGGACGCTATGGCGTGACGCCGGACATGGCAAAAACCGCGCTGCGTCGCTCAAACACCCTGATCGGAGCGATGCTGGTCCATATGGGCGACGCGGACGCGCTGCTGTGCGGCACCGTAGGTCGTTTCGATGCCCATCTCGAGCATGTCCGCGATGTGATCGGCCTTGCGCCGGGCGCCAGCGTGTTTGCCACCATGAATGCGCTAATGCTGGAAAAATACACGCTGTTCATCGCCGATACCTATGTCAACGACGATCCAACGGCGGAAGAACTTGCCGCGATCACCAGGCTTGCCGCAGCCGAAATCCAGCGTTTCGGCATCCAGCCGAAAGTTGCGATGTTGTCGCACTCCATGTTCGGCTCGTCGGATCGACCATCGGCACGCAAGATGCGGGCGGCGCGTGACCTTCTTGCTGGCATCGCCCCGGCCCTGGACGTCGAAGGCGAACTGCAGGGCGATGCCGCGCTGGTCGAGGATGTGCGGCGCCATTTCCTTCCGGGCACAAAGATGAACGGCAGCGCCAATTTGCTCATCATGCCATCGCTTGATGCCGCCAATATTGCATTCAATCTGCTGAAAATCACCGGCGGTTACGGTGTAACCGTCGGTCCCATTCTGCTGGGAAGTGCGAAACCGGTACATATTCTCAATCCGGCCGCCACTTCGCGCCGCATTGTCAACATGACGGCTGTGGCAGTGGCGGACGTATCGGCGCTGCGTGCTCCGGTGCATGGGTGATACCAGCGAAGGTGGATAGCGCGACCGTAAAGCGCAGGGCAATCGTAATTTTCTGTCGATCAGGCCGTTAGCCGGGAGCCGTGACGATGCTTGCGTGAGCGCCATACGGCAAGCGCCTGGCGCAGTAGCGCCCAGCCTTGCCCGTCGCCGGTGTCTATCCTGTCAAGAAGCCAGCGTGAAGCCTCGAAACGATATCCGTCGTACGCAATACGTGTGGCCTGCCGGGCATGCAGCAACATATGCAGCCTGGAACGGTATATCGCCACATGGTCATAGTATTCATGTTTGCCCAGCAAGGCGGTCTTGTATTCATAGCGGCCGTGGCCAAAATGAAAACGCTTCGCGCCTGACTCGATCGCCGCACACACGGCGAGGTAACAGCACAACATGCCGAGCCGATAGTCGTCATACCGCGCGTCGTGCGCATTGACTTTCGAAATGACGCTGTCGCCGATCTGGAGCACGATGGCGCCTGCGGCCAGCCTGCCATCGATCCTGACGCTGAACACCTTGCCGCAGGCGCGGACTATGCGCAGAATCCGTTGCGTTTCGTCTTCATCGATAAAGGAGGCCTGGCTCTTTTGCGCCATACGGATGCGGTTGAGCGCGATGACGTCGCGCACGTCTTCTTCCTTTGCCGCTTCTTTTGCATCGAGTCGGTATTGCAAATCGGGAAACGCGCGTTCGAGGCGGTTCTTGTGCCGCTTGATATTCTTGCGGGTCGCACTGCCGAGGGAAGCCAGATAAGCGTCGGCGCTGTCCGGCAGTGTCGCGACAAAATCTTCGGTACAGAAAAATCGTTGTTGCGTAAAAGGCAGTACAGGCCCGTCTATCTGTACCGCATGAAAGCTGACATTGACATTGCGCCCATATCGCGCGAACAGCGCGTCGCAAAAGCGGCTGACGTCCTCGGCGCTCAAGCGCATGCCTTCATTGATCACTTGTATGGATTTTCCTGCAACCCGATACAGAAAAATTGCGCTCACGCGTGAGCCTTCACGCGCAACGTAGGTATTGACGCCGTCAAGATTGTCGCAAGTACGGAAATGCGATAGCGACGAATATAGCGATCCGTAAAGACGGTCCAATTCAACTTCCGCAAAACTCGGCACGCCATTTTCGGTCAGAGAACTTTCATGGCGTGGGAGAGGGGGGTGAGAGGCGGAGCAGTCTTGCGCGGGTTTACTCGAAATTTCAACGTTCATCTTGTCGTGGTGTAACGTCATATGCGTTTCAGGTTGCGCTTGCATATGCACGCCATATGCACACCATATGATCGACTCTCGATCTGGGTGTAGAGCTGAATCAAGGGATCATTCGCAACATGCGTGCGTGTGCAATGCATACTTGGCAACGATTGCAATGTCAGCTTGCAAAGCTTGTTGTATGCCTCTGACGAATCTGAAAACTCTCTCAAGCAATGCTTGAACATGCATGTCAGGCGCGAGTAAAGTTGACTACAGCGCGCGACGCTGCAAGCACAGCGTGGTCCAAGAATTCATCTGTCTTATATTGGGAAATAAAATGCAACCGAAGTTAGTACATCGCGACGAATCCGCATGGGACAAAGGCGACCTTGCGTATGACTTGGACGACACGTTCGAGATGGGAATCATCAAGGCGGCGCAGGAAGGTATCCGCCCGGGATCGAATGGCTATGCGGCATTCATCACCGCTTTTTCCCGGCGTGTACGCAGCCGGCAGGTATCGCCGCGCAAAGCGCCGTCCAAGAGTGCGGATCCGGCCGGCTCCGCTGTCGTGTTGACGCCGGATTTCATGCGCTCCGGTTCCTGAACGACCGGCGTACGCCGTTTCCTGCATTACTGCCGGTAGTTGCGGCAATGCGCGGGCGCCGGCAGGAAAGAAACTGTTTGTAAGTATTGCTTTGTAAGTGTTGTTGTAGGTGTTGTATACGGCCGCCGATTGGCGGCCTTTTTAATTCCAATTTGACGGTCTGTCATGCAAGGGGTCGAATCTTATTCATGCAGAAGCGGCATACTGTGACATAAGCAGTTTCGCGAAAAGGGTTTTTGCAAACTTGAGAAAGGTGCATGCATGACGACCTCGGAAAGACCGAAGCTTCAAGTGTTTCTTGATCTGGATGGCGTCTTCGCCGATTTCGATGCGCGCGTGAAACGTCTGACCGGCAAGCATCCAAGTGAACTGGACCGTTCCCGCCTCTGGAAAATGGTTAACTCGGACAAGCGCTTTTTTGCGGAACTCGAATTGATCGAAGGTTGCATGGCGCTGTGGGAGGTCACCAAGAACCTGGAGCCGATATTTTTGACTGGCGCGCCTTCATCCAAGGTTTTCCAGGAACAGAAGCGCGAATGGGTGGCGCGTATATTCGGACCGGAATTTACCGTTCACGTCGTGCCGAAAAAACTCAAGCAGGAATTCAGCGGTCCGCACAAGGTCTTGATCGACGACACGCCGGAAAACATCGAGCGCTGGGTTGCGCAAGGAGGACATGGCATCCTCCATACCGGGGACCATGCCTCCACGGTCAAGGCGCTGCATGAGCTGCTTGGCTTGTATATGGCAGAGTCACCGCAGACAAAGTAATCAGAGTATTGAACCAGAGTATTGAGCGGATTCGGTCTCGCCATCCGGCGACCGCCGCGCAATGACCGTTGGAGCAAATTGAAGTAATGACAAGACTATCGAGAGCGGGAAATCGGCCGGTGCTGTCGGTTCAGGCATCCGTACAGACTTTGGGGAAGATGCGTTGCGGTCATGATCTTCCATGACCGCAAGCAATTGAGGATTTACTTGACCAGCTCGTGCAGCTTTGCCTGGACATCTTTCCAGTCGTCTGCGTCCGGCAACGGATCCTTGGTCTTGGTGATCGACGGCCATGCACGCGCGAGGTCGACATTCAGCTTGATGAATTGTTGCTGATCGGCGGGCACATCCTCTTCCGCATAGATCGCATTGACCGGGCATTCGGCTACGCAAACCGCGCAGTCAATGCATTCATCGGGGTCGATCGCCAAAAAGTTCGGGCCTTCACGGAAGCAATCTACCGGGCATACATCTACGCAGTCGGTGTAACGGCAGCGGATGCAGGATTCGGTCACAACGTGGGTCATAACAGTCCTATCTGAAAATTTTCTTGAATCTGATCTGCTCTGAAGCAGAACGGCAGTCCATCGACGCAAAAGCACGTCATAAGGATCAATACCAATACCGTTCGCTGCAAAGCCTTGTATTTTAAGACATTCGGTTGGTTCTAACAAACCGGACTTAGATAGATTACGCATAAGCAAATGCGGCGGGCCTTGGCGCGGTAGTCGCAGGCCGTGATTTGCCAAGATGTGGGGGTAAGGCAGAATAATTGCATATATTGCAACGTGTTGCGGCTGGGCGCTAGTTTTTTGCTCCAGGCCTACGTAGCACTACGTAGGATTCGCCGATCAGACGAGTTGATTTTCCGGGATAAAATGGCCGCCATCAAAAAATAAGGGGACCGCAAGTGCAGGCCAAAATCCTGATTGGTTTGACCAGCCTTGTGCCAGCCTTGTGCCAGGCAGCGGAGTTCAATGGCAGCGGCGTTTCCGGCCTGTGGGGCATACCGTTCGCCGGGCTGCTGCTTTCCATCGCGCTCTTTCCCTTGCTTGCGCCGGCATTCTGGCACCATCATTTCGGCAAGGTGACGCTCGCCTGGGCGCTGGCTTTCCTGATACCGTGCGCGGTCGTGTTCGGTACGCGCACCGCAGGTGGGGGCGCGCTTCACGCATTTGGCGGCGAATACATTCCTTTCATCATCCTCATCACTTCGCTGTTTGTAGTCGCAGGCGGTATTTGCGTGCATGGCAACCTGCATGGCACGCCAGCCCTCAATACCGGGTTGCTGGCCTTGGGGACGCTGCTGGCCAGCGTGATGGGCACCACGGGCGCCTCGATGCTGATGATCAGGCCGCTGATCCGTGCCAATGACCACCGCAAGCATGCGGTGCACATTGTCGTCTTCTTTATTTTCCTGGTAGCCAATGCAGGCGGGTCGCTGACACCGCTCGGCGATCCGCCGTTGTTCCTGGGTTTTCTGAAGGGTGTCGACTTCTTCTGGACCATGAAGAACATCTTCCCGGAGACCCTGTTCCTTTGCCTGTCGCTGCTGGCTATTTTTTACGCGCTTGATCTTTACTATTGCCGGAACAAGGAAGAAGCGCGTGAACCGACCCTTGATCCAACACCAGACTCGCCGATATGCTTTGAAGGCAAGGCAAACTTTTTCCTGCTTGCGGCAATCGTCGGACTGGTGCTGATGAGCGGCCTGTGGAAGCCGGGCATCAGCTTTGCGGTCGCGGGCGTGCCGCTCGAACTGCAGAATGTGGTGCGCGACCTGCTGCTGATCGCAGTCATCTTCATTTCCCTACGCATCACGCCGCAGACCGCGCGCGAAGGCAATGGCTTTAGCTGGGGGCCGATACAGGAAGTCGCCAAGCTGTTCGCCGGGATCTTCATCACCATCATTCCGGTGATTGCGATGTTACGTGCCGGCGAGGCGGGCGCATTCGCCCCCATCATCCGCGCCGTTACCGATAGCAGCGGCCAGCCGATCAATGCGATGTATTTCTGGGCATCCGGGATCCTGTCTACCTTCCTCGATAACGCGCCGACCTATCTGGTATTCTTCAATACGGCCGGCGGGGATGCGCAAGTATTGATGACAAAACTCGCGGCTACACTGGCCGCAATCTCCTGCGGCGCAGTGTTCATGGGCGCCAACAGTTATATCGGCAATGCGCCGAACCTGATGGTAAAAGCGATCGCAGAAGAGCGCGGCATCAAGATGCCTTCGTTCTTCGGTTACATGGCGTGGTCGTGCGTGGTGCTGGTACCCTTATTCATCCTGATGACCTTCATTTTCTTTCGGTGAGACGACATGACGAAACCCAGAATTCTCGTAACACGGGCAGTTTTTCCTGATGTGGTCGAACGTCTGGCCCAGCATTTCGATGTCGAGGCCAATCCCAATGACGATATCTATTCGAAAGATGAACTGGTCGGCAAATTGCAAGGCAAGGACGCCGTATTCACGACGCCAAGCTCCAGCATGACGGCCGAAGTGATCGCTGCCTGCCCATCGCTGAAAGCCATCTGCAATATGGCAGTCGGCTTTAACAATATCGATATCGCCGCGGCGACGCGCGCGGGCATCGTAGTGACCAATACACCGGATGTGCTGAACGAAACGACTGCCGACTTCGCGTGGGCGTTGCTGCTGGCAACCGCGCGGCGAGTGACCGAATCCGAGCACTGGCTGCGGGCAGGCAAGTGGCAGAAGTGGCGTTATGACACCTTGCTGGGCGCGGACGTGCATGGCGCAACGCTTGGCATCATAGGCATGGGAAGGATCGGCCAGGCAATTGCACGGCGCTCGATGGGCTTCGACATGCAGGTGATCTACCATAACCGTTCGAAGGTGGCCGAACACCTTGAGGCCCGCGCCAACAATGCGCGTTATGTCAGCAAGGAAGAACTGTTGCGTACCGCCGACCATATCGTGCTGGCACTGCCTTATTCGCCGGAAGCGCATCACACCATCGGTGCGGCTGAACTGGCGGCGATGAAGCCTACAGCGACGCTGATCAATATTGCCCGTGGCGGTATAGTCGACGATGCGGCCCTGATCGTGGCCTTGCGCGCCAATCGGTTGGCGGCTGCGGGCCTTGATGTGTTTGAAAACGAGCCGGCATTCGACCCTGCCTTTCTCACCTTGTCGAACGTGGTGCTCACGCCGCATATCGCGAGCGCATCGGAACCAACGCGCCGCGCGATGGCCAATTGTGCGGCGGATAATCTGATTGCTGCATTGACGGACGGCACCCCGCCAAATATCCTTAATCCCGAGGTTCGGAACAAGGGATAAGGCAATGGCAGATATCAGCATCACGCAGGATCACGTACTTACACTGACAACGGCCAAGGCGGCCGCGCAGAAAATGGCGGAGCAGATGGCGGCGGAATACGATATGGCGTCGGAGTGGGATGGAGACGTGCTGCGTTTCACGCGATCGGGCTTGAGCGGTTCGCTAACGCTGGCGGAACAGCAAGCGCGTCTTGAGATCAGTCTTGGCTTTCTTTTCAAGGCATTTGCAACAACCATTGAAGAGAAAGTGGCGGCAAAGATGCAGAAGATCTTTGCCGCCGCCGCATAGCAAGCTTAATGAAAGCTTGCTGCAAACGATAACCGCAATCAGCCTTTCAGATCGCCGATCAGGTCGACATACTGCTGCATCGCTTCATCCTTCGACGTGCCTTTCAAGGCATCCCATGCGTCGTATTTTGCACGGCCGATCATGTCGGTAAAGCCTGGGCGATTGCCGTCGGTATCGCCGGCGCTGGCTTGCTTGAATAACGCATAAATTTTCAGCAACGTCATGTTGTCCGGCTTCTCGGACAGGTTCTTGGAATCGACGACCGCCTGGTCGAATTGCGCCTGTAGGCTCATGCTTTCTCCTGATGGATGAAATGGAAACGTTGATCTGCCGATGGTTTGGATGGCGTTGGCGATGACTTCACCGCCAGACTACGCGTATTCATCCGGACCGCTCTATGGGCGCCGCAAAAATAACATAGAAAAAACGGCAGCCAAACAAAAGCTCTAGAGGAGATACTCCATGTTATTGCATGGGGTGGGATTGGTATTATTCGTCGTCCGAAACGACTGCACTGCCGACAGCGACCGCGCCTTTGGCGACCGTGGTCGCCGCACCAACGGCCATCGATCCCGCAGTCACCCCCACGCTGACTGCCGTACCGGCAACGGAGGCCGCAGTCGTCGCAACCGTGACTACCGCGCATCCGCCGCAAGTTCCCAATACGATTGCGCTCGCAGCGAGATAAATAGATTTTTTAAAATGCATTGAACCGACACCGGATAGCGGCCCTGCACGAGTCCTGCGGGCCGCATTGTTGAAGAAATACTCAATACCGTCCGCGCGGCAGGCATCGGTCAAGGACGCCTGCCAGGTAAGCCGACAATACTTGCGTATTTATTCAACTACCGCTTCGGAATAATGATGCTCTTGAGAAAGAGTCGTCACACGCCCAGAAGTTCAACTTCAAAAATCAGGGTCGCGTTCGGGGGAATGACGCCACCCGCGCCGCGTGCGCCATAGCCCAGCGTTGAAGGAATGATCAGTTTGCGCACGCCGCCGACCTTCATGCCTTGTACGCCTTCATCCCAGCCCTTGATCACATGGCCTGCGCCCAGCGGAAATTCGAAGGGATCGTTGCGATCCTTGCTGGAATCAAACTTCTTGCCGGCGCTTCCATCGGTATTTTGCAGCCAGCCGGTGTAATGCACGGTCACATGCTGGCCGGCCTTGGCTTCGTCGCCGGAGCCGACGGTAACGTCTTCGTATTGGAGGCCGGATGCGGTCATCGTAGTGGACATGTTTTTCCTTTGTTGTCTGATCAATATTGGCAGGATTGTAGCAGTTAGTCCCCTATCTGCTCACGGAGCGCGAAGGCATTCATTCCGGTACGCTAAATTAGTTCGACTGCCTGTGCACGAATCAACAGTGTCTGCTGCCGAAAGTGCTGTTCCAGCGTGCGGCGATATTGCCGCCACCATGCATGCTCCAGTTGCTCGCTCATGACTTCGTAGATCACGACGTCGTCATATACGGTCTTGCCATCGTTTTCCCATAGGCCGCTGACGGGTGCGCGGTTATAGGCTGTCATGCCGCCGAAACGGGAGACGATTTCTTCGCGCGTGACTGCAAAACTTGTATGCGAAATAGCATCACCGGCATTGTCGTAGAGCGGTAAAAAGATCTAGGCTAAGTGCATAGACATAAAACGATGCAAAAATTGCAATTAAATATTCGATTCGATTGCAGAATAAGGTCAACGTTCCTGTCTATCCGCTCGTTACTGCGTTGGCTCTATCGTGGTACCGAAGGCACTAGCTTGTCCGTAGCGCCTTGGTGCTGGACAGTATCGGCTTAGTTCGAATGCTGCCGCTCGGACAGGTCTACCGCGACAAGCGCGTATCGGCGCAACACCGCTTCGATATTCTTCATTGACTCGCATTTCCGCGCGGTAAAATAACCGGCAAATACTTTACTAAGTGACCTTCATGTCCCGTCTTCCCGCTCTGCTTCTTTCTATCCTGCCTGCCCTGCTGCTGGCAGCATCTGCCCAGGCCAATGTGGTAGTAGTGCTTAATTCGCGCGACGCCAGCATCAGTCTGCTGGACCAGACTACGCACAAGGAGATCGAAACGATCGCGGTGGGTAAGGAGCCGCACCATCTGATGGCGACGCCGGACAACAAGTCGCTGATCGTCGGCAGCGCCGTCGGCAATGAACTGGTGTTTCTCGATCCTAAGACCGGCAAGATCCAAAGCCGCATGAAGGATATTATCGATCCGTACCAGATCGGCTTTTCGCCCGACCAGAAATGGTTTGTGTCGAATGCCCTGCGTCTGGATCATGTGGATATCTATAGCTATGACGGCAAGGATCTGAAGCTGGCAAAGCGCCTGGCGCTGCCCAAGCTGCCCAGCCATATGGCATTCAGCGCCGACAGCAAGTTGGCCTTCATCACCCAGCAAGGTTCCAACCAGGTCAGCGCCATCGACCTGGCCACGCAGACGGTGAAGTGGACGATCCCGGTCGGCAAACTGCCGGCAGGCATATCGATGACACCGGATGACAAGCATCTGCTGGTCGGCATCATGGGCGGCGACTATGTTGAAGTGATCGACTGGCGCGCGCAAAAAACCATCAAGAAGATCAAGGCAGGCGAGGGGGCGCACAACTTCCGCGCAATGGGCGACAAGCGTCACATCTTTGTGTCCAACCGTGTATCGAATACGATCAACATCATCGACCAGCAAACGCTGGAAAACGTCGGCACCATCAATGTCCCAGGCGGTCCGGACTGCATGGAGCTGACCGACGATGGCAAGACTTTGTGGGCGACCCTGCGCTGGGTCAAGAAGGTCGCGGTTATCGACGTCGCATCCAGGAAGGTGGTGAAGACCATCCCCGTCGGCCGTTCGCCGCACGGTGTGTACTTTGCCAACCACGCGCCACGGATGTGATGAAGAAATTGCTGGCGGCAGTCTGCATAGCTACGGCTATTCCGGCCGCAGTCAATGCCGGCCCATCGGACGCGGGATGCAAGGGCACGATTTACCTGACCTTCGACACCGGCAGCCAGTCGCAGGCCGACTATATCGCGTCGACACTCAACAAGCATCGCATCAAGGCGACCTTCTTCCTGGCCAACGAAAAAACGGTCAACGGTGACTACGCTCTAGACCCTTCCTGGGCTCCGTACTGGAAAGCACGGGTGGCGGAAGGGCATGCATTTGGAACGCATACTTTCGACCACGTCTACGTACAGCGCGACTTGCCGGATGGGCGATTGGCAATGAAGCCGCAATTCGGCGCGCAAGCCGGGAAACCGCAGGTATGGAGCGCCGGTCAATACTGCGACGAGTTACGCAGGGTCGAACAGCGCTTTACGGAACTGACCGGTTCGAAGCTCGACCCGCTGTGGCGTGCGCCAGGCGGAAAGCTGACGCCGGGTCTGCTGGCAGCGGGAAAAAGTTGCGGTTATGCCCACGTTGGCTGGACTGAAGGCGCCGGTTTTTCCGGCGATGAACTGCCCAGCGAAAGTTGGTCGAACAACCGGTTGCTACAACGCGCATTGAACGGATTGAAGGACGGTGATATCTTCGTCGCGCATCTGGGCATCTGGTCGCGCAAGGATCCGTGGGCCCCAGCGGTACTCGATCCGTTGATCAGCGGATTGAAAGAAAAGGGATACTGCTTTGCGACGCTGCGCGATCACCCGACTTACCGCAAGAAACCCTGATCTAAGGGCTTGGCTGCACTTCGCGTTGCCAAGCTGTGATCTTCAAATACTGACAACATGATCCATACTCTCGTCGAATGGTTTTCCGAATTGCATGGCTGGCTGTTCCAGACTGTCGTCCAGCCCTTGCTGTATATGTTGACCCTGGGCGACATCACGGAAGAAGCTTTTGATGGGACCGAATGGTTCCTGCTCGGTCTGTTTGAACTTGCCATACTGTTTGCGGTGCTCCGTCCCCTGGAAGCATGGATTCCGGTCAAGAAAATAGTAGACCCGGGCGCGCGGCGGATCGATTTTGTGTACACCTGCATCCATCGTCTTGGCGCGTTTACGCTGGCAGTATTCTTTGTGCTCGATCCGCTGTTCGACGCGATTGCCGGCGAATTGCGGTTGCTCGGCGTCGTCCACTTCAATCTCGAAACGCTGTGGCCGGGAGTGACCGATATTCCGCTGGTCGCCTTTCTTGTCTATCTGGTCGTGCTGGACTTCTTCGATTACTGGTATCACCGCGCCAGTCATCAGTTTGGATGGTGGTGGGGCTTGCACAGTCTTCATCACAGCCAGACCGATATGAACCTGTGGTCCGACAACCGTAATCACTTGCTGGATGATTTGCTGCGCGACATCTACATGGCGATAATCGCTTTGGTCATTGGCGTGGAGCCCTCGCAATACTTATTGCTTGTCGTGGCATCACGGATGCAGCAGAGCCTGCAGCATGCCAACGTCCGCATCCACTTCGGCGCGATCGGCGAGCGCTTGCTGGTGTCGCCCCGTTACCATCGCACGCATCATGCGATCGGCATAGGTCATGAGTCGCGCGGCAAGGAATCGCTGGGCGGCTGCAATTTCGCCGTGCTGTTTCCGGTGTGGGATATTGTGTTTCGTACCGCGCGTTTCGACAATGAATTCGCGGATACCGGCATTCGCGACCAGCTTCCACCGCCGGAAGGCAAGGGGCGCGATTACGGACGGCGCTTCTGGGAACAGCAGTGGCTGGGGTTGAAACGCATGCGAAGCTTTTCACGCACGAAAACGCCCTGATGCAAAAAGTTCTGGCTGCCTTCGGCAAGGCATTGTTATCGCAACTGCATTTCCGGATGCTGATGCTGACCGTCATACCCTTTGTTTTGTCGGTGACGATCTGGGGCGTGCTGCTCTGGCTCGGCTTGCAACCGATGATCGACTGGCTGCACGCTTACTTTGCCGACAATAACGGCTTCAAGATGGCCGGCGACGTCCTCGGCTGGTTCGGCCTCGGTGCGATCAAGACGGTTATCGTTCCGCTGATCGCGATGTGGGTGCTGTTGCCGCTGATGATACTGACTGCGCTGCTGTTCGTCGGCACGCTGGCGATGCCCATCATTGCACGCCATGTCGGCAGCCGGCATTATCCGCAACTGGAACAGCGCAAGGGCGGCACCGTGATCGGCAGCTTGTGGCTCGCCACCTATTCCTTTTTCATCTTCGCGACCTTGTGGATTGTGACCTTGCCGCTGTCGATGCTCCCCCCGCTGACTTTCGTCGTACAGCCTTTGCTCTGGGGCTGGCTGACTTATCGCGTGATGGCATACGACGCTCTCGCCGACCATGCGGACGCCGCTGAAAGCAAATCCATATTGAAACAGCATCGCTGGCCGCTGCTGGCGATCGGCGCCATCACCGGCGCCATGGGCGCTGCGCCCACGCTGCTGTGGCTGGGCGGCGCCCTGTCGGTTATTTTTTTTCCAGTCCTCGCTGCCGGTGCGATCTGGCTATACGTGCTGGTGTTTGTGTTTACCGGCCTGTGGTTCGAACATTATTGTCTTGACGCATTGGCGCAATATCGCGGCAAGGGTGGCAATTCCGCGCCGATGGTACCTGTGATGAAGGACATCAATTAGGGCGTGTCATCACTTGGTATGGGAGTGCGAACGGGTCGTACGCGTTGCAGGCCTAGGCGCGGCGACACGTCGTAGCGGTGCTACGGCAAGGAGGCCTCGGCGGCCCCCCGACAACAACGGCATGCGACACGTACGACCCGTTCCCTCCGGGTTCCTGCCAAAACGCGCGCTGGCGGCGTTGCATGGCTAGCAAAGGGGCAACCCTTTGCGTCGCCACGCGCCTTGCCACCACGCGTTTTGGCAGGAACGCATCTCCCATACCAAGTGATGACACGCCCTAGTCTGCCGGGGGAAACAATGCTTTCCGGCGGCTGAGGCATAATGTCCTTTTGCCAATCACAATCCTGCCATGGCCATCGGACTAATCATCATCGGCGACGAAATCCTTTCCGGGAAACGTGCCGACAAACATTTCCCCAAGCTTGTTGAACTCTTGAATGCGCGTGGCCTGCAGTTGGCATGGGCCGAATATGTCGGCGACGACCGTGCGCGCATCACTTCCGTCCTGGAGCGTGCATTCAATAGTGATGACATCGTCTTTTCCTGTGGCGGCATCGGTGCCACGCCCGACGATCACACCCGGCAGTGCGCAGCAGCGGCATTGCATCTGCCGCTGGTATTGCATCCCGACGCAAAGGCGAGCATAGAAGAACGTATTGCCGACGTTGCACGCGAGGCCGGCCGGCAACCCGATTACAACGCTGCTGACAATGCGCATCGATTGAAGATGGGAGAGTTTCCCCAAAACGCACAAATCATTCCGAACCCGTACAACAAGATCCCGGGATTTTTTGTCGAGCACGGTGTTGGCGGCGCAACGTACTTTGTCCCAGGTTTTCCCGTGATGGCATGGCCGATGATCGAGTGGGTGCTCGAGACCAGGTATTCCCAGCTGTTCCAGAAGGTGTCGCGCGACGAAAAGGCGGTGCTGGTGTTTGAACAGGCCGAATCGACGCTGACACCGATGATGGAAGCGCTTGAAAGCGAATACCCGTTGATCAAGGTATTCAGCCTGCCTAGCGTCGGCGACGCGACGATACGGCGCCATATCGAGCTTGGCGTGAAAGGCGAACCGTCTCAGGTCGCCGCTGCGTTTGGCAAGATGGTGGCGGAGCTGGATCGCCTGGGGGCGGAATATCGGGATCTGTAAATGCCGATGTGTTTTGCATGTTGATGCGTGCGTAGACGCGGAAAAAAAATCGCTCCGTGCGGAGCGATTAAACCCGTCCTGGTGCGGCGGGCAAGAGGACAACTTTTCCGTTCTTCCTGTTCTGCTTCCGTTGAATATCGGCGGACTACGTCGGCCCAACGATTTACGCTTCGTCCGCCGAAAAATTAAATCCGCCGTTCAGACGGGAACTAGCGAGTGCGGAACCGCGAAACGGTGCATCCATGACGCTGCCATTGAAAAAATGCGGCTCGCGCGCCGATTCCGCATCCCGACGCCAGCCGCGCGGGTCCGGCAGGCGCCAGAGCGCAAGCGGCTTGAACTCTCGCGGCGTTGCGGGCGGGGTCAACACTAGCGACGACGTTTCCCTTTCCAGTGTTGAGCAGCTGTTGAGGTGTTCCGTCATACTGGCGGATAAGGAATACACGCCATTCTCTTCCGTCAACCAACCGCTTTTGACCGCACGTTTGTACACTTCGCGCGTGCGCGATAAGTACGTCGCCAGAATTCTATGTACCCGCAAGCCTTGTTCGATGGTCATCGGCCCATGTTTGTAGATGGCATCGATGACGATGCGTCCGGATGTACCTTTTTTTGGAATGCGCATATCTCTCCTCCCTAAGTAATGGCGTATGCAATCCATCTTTGAGCCGGGCATGTCCCCAGACCATCTGCAACGACGGTTCGAGGTGTCCTTACGTATTCTTCTTTGACAGCAACAAGCGTGCCCGTCGTCCAGAGCCTTGGCCAGCCGCGCCATGCGCCGCATTGGCTGGCCGATGCGGGTGGGTTGACACGCACGGCCGAAAGGTTTGTGCGCGGCCCACCTTGCAAAATCGCTTGTTTATCTGATGCCTTGCCGTGCGTGACGGAAAGCCAGACTGCAAAGACAGTGGTGCGGCACGTTTGTGGAACAAGGCGCGGCGAAGTGACGCCCGGCATAAAGCATGGGGCCCGACGCTGATAGCCTGTGCAGGCTGGAGCCTAATGAGTGGAACGAGATTGGAAACAGTTCCGACGAGAGAGTGAAAAGCGAGCGATCACGCCCGCCCCGTAGGGATCTACTTTGTTCTTACCTCATCAAGCAGCCCCTGCCTGCGGATAAATTCCACCACCTTCTCGACACCATCCCCGCTACGCAAATTCGTAAAGATAAACGGCCTGTCCCCGCGCATCTTCTTCGCATCGCTCGCCATCACATCCAGATTGGCGCCGACATACGGCGCCAAGTCCGTCTTGTTGATGATCAGCAGATCCGAGCGCGTGATGCCGGGACCGCCCTTTCGCGGAATCTTTTCGCCGCCGGCTACATCGATGACATAGATGGTCAGGTCCGACAGTTCCGGGCTGAAGGTCGCCGCGAGATTGTCGCCGCCTGACTCGACCAGAATCAGGTCGAGATCCGGGAAGTCCGCGCTCATGCGTGCGATCGCCTCCAGATTGATGGAGGCATCCTCGCGGATTGCCGTATGCGGACAGCCGCCGGTTTCCACACCCATCAGACGCTCGGCCGGCAAGGCGTCTGCGCGAAGCAGAATTTCCATGTCTTCCTTGGTGTAGATGTCATTCGTGATAACGGCCATGTCGTAATGATTGCGCATGGCCTTGCACAGCATTTCGCATAATGCGGTCTTGCCCGAGCCTACTGGGCCGCCGATGCCTACCCGTAGAGGATTCGATGTCGTAGTCATGTTCGTATGATATTGAATAAATTAGGAACGATAGAGCCGGCTGTACTGCACCTCATGCCGCATCGAGAGCAGGGACAAGCCGGGCGACCAGTTGGACAATTCATGGTCCTGCAATTGCTCTGCGCAGCGCGCCGCGTTTTCCAGTTCGGGCTGCAGCGACAACAAAAGCTTTTGTCCTGCGACTTGCCCGAGCGGTACGGATTTGACGCAGACCAGGACCTGGTTTTCCGCCCATGAAAACAGCATGCCGAGCAACGCGGCATCGTGCGGTACATTCAGCGCGACCACCGCATAGGCCAATGCTGTCGGCAAAGGCACTTCGGCCTGTTGCTGCAAAATGCCGCGAAGCGCTTCGTCTCCCAGCCCGAGTTCGATCACCAGCCTGGATAGCGAATAACCCATCTGTATCGTTTCGGCCCGGAACTCGGCGGTATCGCGCGCGGCAATGAAGCGCTCGTTCCATTCGCGGACCGCCGCCGCGTCTCTTGCGGAAAATGCGTGCAACAGACGGCACAGAATAGGCGCTTCAAAACGGGCGACGACATGATGCAGCGTGTCCACGATCCAGGCTCGCGCGGATAGTTGGTCGCGCACGATGCCGGATTCCAGCGCCGCTTCCAGGCCTTGCGAATAGCTATAGGCACCGATAGGCAGGGAAGGGCTTGATAACTGCAGCAAATGCAGCAAGGCGGTTGCCTGCATGTCAGACTTTATCCGAAGGGCGATGAATTTTTTGCCGCAATGGAATCGGCGCCAGCGGATGGTGATGCTCATCGCCGTGGTGGTGATGACCGCCGCCGTAGGCGCCCGACTCCGGTTCGAAGGCGGCAAGTTCTTCCGTGACCCTGGCGCCGAGTCCTTCCAGCATTTCTTTCAACACTGAATCCTTGCGTATGCGCAGGTAGCCGTCGCTGCCATCGCCGGCGACCTGCGCTTGCGTATGACGATTGCCCAGATGGAAAGCGCAGCGCAGCAGCGTGCGCGGCGTGTCGCAATCGACCCGATATGTCGCTTCCTTCGCCGCGACGATTCTAACTACCCGGCCGTCGTCACCCTTCAGCAGGTCGCCATGCCGCAATACCGTGCCGCGCACGGTGAACACCGCGACTTCTTCGCCGGAGGCAAGCTGCCCCCGCAGGCGGCTTTTCTCGCGCAGTTCGTAAGGAAGAATGAGTTCGCCGCCGATCTCGTCTGCGGCATCAAGTTTGGTATGAAGTGTCAGCATGGTTGATTAAAACAAGAAGTAGCGTTGCGCCATCGGCAATATCCTGGCCGGTTCGCATACCAGCAGTTCGCCATCCGCGCGCACCTCGTAGGTTTCGGGATCGACCTCCATGCGTGGGGTTAATCCATTGTGAATCATGTCGGTCTTGCGAACCTTTCGGGTATTCTTCACCGCCAGCAGCGATTTGTTGAGCTTGAGCGCATCGCCCACGCCCGCGTCCAGCGCGGCCTGCGATACGAAGGTAAACGAGGTACGCAACGCGCCGCCGAACGCGCCGAACATCATCCGGTAGTGCACCGGTTGCGGCGTTGGAATCGAAGCATTGGGGTCGCCCATCTGTGCAGCGGCGATCATGCCGCTCTTGAGAATCATCGACGGCTTGACGCCAAAGAATGCCGGTTTCCACAACACGATGTCCGCGATCTTTCCGACCTCGAGCGAACCGACGACGTGCGATATGCCATGCGTGATCGCCGGATTGATCGTGTACTTGGCGATATAACGCTTGACGCGGAAGTTGTCGTTGCGCGAACTGTCCTCGGCCAGCGAGCCGCGCTGCGCCTTCATCTTGTGTGCAGTCTGCCAGGTGCGCATGATGACTTCACCCACGCGTCCCATTGCCTGAGAGTCGGACGACATCATCGAGATCGCGCCGAGGTCATGCAGGATATCTTCCGCTGCAATGGTTTCGCGCCGGATGCGTGATTCTGCAAATGCAACATCCTCCGCAATTGCGGGGTCGAGGTGATGGCACACCATCAGCATGTCCAGATGTTCATCCAGCGTGTTGACGGTGTAGGGCCGGGTCGGATTGGTTGACGAGGGCAATACATTGCCTTGGCCGACCGCGGCAATGATGTCGGGAGCATGGCCGCCGCCGGCGCCTTCGGTGTGGAAGGTGTGAATGGTGCGGTCCTTGAACGCAGCCAGCGTATGTTCAAGAAAGCCGCCTTCGTTCAGCGTATCGGTATGGATCGCGACCTGTATATCCATGCGGTCGGCGACCGACAGGCAGTTGTCGATGGCGGCCGGCGTGGTGCCCCAGTCCTCATGCAATTTGAGGCCGATTGCGCCGGCGCGGATCTGTTCTTCCAGCGGCATGGGAAGGCTGACATTACCCTTGCCGAGAAAGCCCAGGTTCATCGGAAAGGCATCGGCCGCGGTCAGCATCGAATGGATATGCCATGGACCCGGCGTGCATGTCGTGGCCGCGGTGCCGACCGCCGGGCCGGTGCCGCCGCCCAGCATGGTGGTTACGCCCGACATCAGTGCCTCTTCGATCTGTTGCGGACAAATGAAATGGATATGCGAATCGATGCCGCCGGCGGTGACGATCATGCCTTCGCCAGCAATGATTTCAGTGGCGCCGCCGATGGCCATGGTAATGCCCGGCTGGATATCGGGATTGCCTGCCTTTCCGATGGCTGCGATGCGGCCGCTCTTGAGTCCGATGTCGGCCTTGACGATGCCCCAATGGTCAATGATCAGTGCGTTGGTGATCACGGTATCCATCACATCCTTGTGATTGCGCTGGGACTGGCCCATGCCGTCGCGGATGACTTTGCCGCCACCGAATTTCACTTCTTCGCCGTAGATGGTGAAATCTTTTTCCACTTCGACCAGCAGATCGGTGTCGGCCAGGCGGACCCGGTCGCCGACGGTGGGGCCGAACATTTCGGCATAGGCCTGGCGTGAAATAGATGTCATTTGAGTTTCCCCATGACCTTGGCGTTGAATCCGTAGACAATACGGTCGCCGGAAAGGGCAACCAATTCCACCGTGCGCTGCTGTCCTGGTTCGAAGCGGACTGCAGTACCTGCGGCGATGTTAAGCCGCATGCCATACGCATCCTGGCGTTCGAACTGCAGGGCCGGATTTACTTCAAAAAAATGAAAGTGGGACCCGATCTGGATCGGACGGTCGCCGCTATTGGCGACGGTAACAGTGGTGGTGCGCCGGCCGGCATTGAGTTCGATCTCGCCTTCCTCTATCAACATTTCTCCTGGGATCATGTCGTCTCCTATGGAATAGGGTGGTGTACCGTGACCAGCTTGGTGCCGTCCGGGAAGGTGGCTTCGACCTGAATATCGGGAATCATTTCAGCGATGCCGTCCATCACATCATCGCGTGTCAGTATGCGCGTGCCTTCCGACATCAGTTCGGCAACCGTCCTGCCGTCGCGTGCACCTTCCATGATGGCGGCGGTGATCAATGCCACTGCTTCCGGATAGTTCAGCTTCAGGCCGCGCGCCTTGCGTCGTTCGGCGAGCAGCGCGGCGGTAAAGATGAGGAGTTTGTCTTTTTCGCGTGGAGTCAGCTCCATCCGTTTCTCCTTGTCGTTTTCATTGAAGTGTTCAGGTATTCCAGATGCGCGGCACGACGGCGTTGCGCCCGGTCAGGGCAGGGCGCAACTGCTGCCACGCCTGCATCATCAATCTTCTGGCGGTCTCGCTGGAATGGCCGAGATAGCGTGCGACCAGCACCGATTTCATTTGCGTCACGCCATAGGCACCGCTTGCGGCATCCACCTCGCGCAATGCATTGACTACCGAAGCATGCAGCGGTTTGCCTACCGCGATCAGGGTCGCACAAACGGTATTGCCGGCTAGGCCGAGCGGACTTGTCATCGCTGTTGTGCCGGCGGCAAGCGATCCTTGCTCGAACCAGACCAGCTTGCCGTCGCGCCGGATACTGGTGCGCTGCTCGATGACGCCGCTGTTGAACGACTCGCCGGACGCGGTGCGCCCGAAGCACAGGATTTCGCAGCCGATATAGCTTGCGTCGACGCCCAGTTCAATCGTGTTGTCGAGCCGGACATGCGCGGCATCGAAAAAAATGCTTTCTTGGGGCAACCATTCCAGCGTCGCCGATGCATCGGCTTGCAATCGGATCTCTTGCCGCGACACCTGGCCGTTCGCCTTGTACCATTTTGCCGCACCGGGCGTCGTGATCAGCGCGCTTGCGCCGCCTCCGACACGCGCACTGACAGCCAGTTCGTCGCCGCCCACCACGCCGCCCGGAGGATGAACGATGATCGCGTGACAGACGTCCTTGCCTTCCGGGTACAACGGCTTTTGTATGCGCAGCGGTCCGCTATGCGAACGCTCGACCAGTCGCGTAGTGCCGTGGTCGGATTCGAAGCCGAGCGCTAGTCGCGCTTGCCAGCGGGCATGAGATGGAGTCTGAAAGATCGGATCGGAGGCGACACGTTTCATCGGCAAGACTATACCGCCAAGTGGCGTTTGATGTCCTCGCCGCTCATTTCCGCCTGGGTGCCGGCAGCCACCACTTCGCCGCGCGACAGCACAAGGAACTTGTCGGCCAGTTCATGCGCGAAGTCGAAATACTGTTCGCACAGCAGGATGGCCATGTCGCCACGTTCACGCAGCAAACGGATAACGCGGCCGATGTCCTTGATGATCGATGGCTGTATGCCTTCGGTCGGCTCGTCGAGGATGATCAGCTTGGGGTCCGCAAGCAGGGCGCGTGCAATCGCAAGCTGTTGCTGCTGGCCGCCGGACAGGTCGCCGCCGCGCCGGTGCAGCATTTCCTTCAGCACTGGGAAAAGCTCGAACACTTCGCCGCGAATCTTCGATGCCTGCCGCCCCGGCTTGACCGCCATTCCCATCAACAGGTTTTCTTCGACCGTAAGACGGGCAAAGATTTCGCGGCCTTGCGGTACATAGGCGATACCGAGCGCGGCACGCTCATGCGGCTTGAGGCGGGTGATGTCGCGGTCATTGAGCTTGACGTGTCCGCCGGCGACTGGCAGTACGCCCATCAGGCATTTGAGCAAGGTCGTCTTGCCGACGCCGTTGCGACCAAGCAGCGCCAGACATTCGCCCTTCTGCAGATCAAGCGATACGCCACGCAGGGTGTGGGATGAGCCGTAGTACTGGTTCAGTTGTTCGACGTTGAGCATGGTGGTTTTTCCGTATATAGGGAAGTGCGTGTCGGCGAAACGCTTGGTTATCGGCCCAGATACACTTCGATGACCCGTTCATCCGATTGCACCTGCTGCATCGTGCCTTCGGCCAGCACCGAGCCTTCATGCAGCACGGTCACCTTGCCGTCGCGCGCGATCTCGTTGACGAACGCCATGTCATGTTCCACCACCATGATTGAGTGCTTGCCGCGCAATTCATTGAGCAGTTCGGCCGTGCGCGCAGTTTCGGCGTCCGACATACCCGCCACCGGTTCATCCAGCATTAGCAGCTTGGGTTCCTGCATCAGCAGCATGCCGATTTCCAGCCATTGCTTTTGACCGTGCGACAGCAGGCCGGCCAGACGGTTTTCCTGATCGGTGAGCCGGATCAGCTTGAGGATTTCATCGATCTTGCCTTTTTGTTCGGAGGTCAGACGGAAGAACAGCGTGGGCTTGACCCGCTTGTCCATCTTCATCGCTAGCTCAAGGTTTTCGAACACCGTGTGCTGCTCGAACACCGTGGGCCGCTGGAACTTGCGTCCTATGCCGGCGTGCGCGATATGGTATTCGGTCATCTTCGTCAGATCCATGGTCTGGCCGAAGTAAGCCGTGCCGGATGCAGGCCGCGTCTTGCCGGTGATCACATCCATCATCGTGGTCTTGCCAGCGCCGTTGGGACCAATGATGCAGCGCAGCTCGCCGACCGAGATATCGAGGTTGAGTTTGTTGATCGCCTTGAAGCCGTCGAACGATACCGTGATGTCTTCCAGGTAGAGGATCGCGCCATGCGTGGTATCGACGCCCTCCTGCTTGACACGGCCGTATGACGTGCCGTGATCCGCGTGTCCGGTCTGCTCGGGAAATTCTATGTTTTTCGACATATCGTTCATGCTGCCTCCCGGGTCTTCTGGAACTTGCGTGTCAAACCGAGTATTCCTTGCGGCATGAACAGCGTCACCAGGATAAAGATCAGGCCCAGCGCGTACAGCCACAGATCGGGGAAGGCAGCGGTAAACCAGCTCTTCAAGCCATTGACCGAGAACGCACCGATGATCGGGCCCAGCAGCGAACCGCGTCCGCCGACTGCCGCCCAGATCACCATCTCGATCGAATTGCCGGGTGACATTTCAGACGGATTGATGATACCTACCTGCGGCACATATAGCGCGCCTGCGATTCCGCACAGGACAGCGGACAAGGTCCAGACAAACAGCTTGAACCACAAGGGGTTGTAACCGATGAACATCAGGCGCGATTCCGCATCGCGCACGCCTTGCAGCACGCGTCCCAGCTTGGAGGTCACGATCCAGCGGCATAGCAGCAATGCGCCGAACAGCGCGGCCAGCGTAATGATGTAGAGCGCTGCCTTGGTCGTCGGTTCGGTGATGGAGAAACCAAGTATGCGCTTGAAGTCAGTGAAGCCGTTGTTGCCGCCGAAACCGGTATTGTTGCGGAAGAACAGCAGCATGAAGGCGAAAGTCATGGCCTGCGTGATGATGGAAAAGTACACGCCCTTGATGCGCGAACGGAAAGCGAAGTAACCGAACACGAAAGCGAGCACGCCCGGCACCAGCACCACCAGCGCCATGCAGTACCAGAAGCTGTCGGTGAACGACCAGTACCAGGGATAAGCTTTCCAGTCGAGGAATACCATGAAGTCGGGCAGATTGCTCTGATACACGCCATCCTTGCCGATGGCGCGCATCAGGTACATGCCGTGCGCATAACCGCCGAGCGCAAAAAATACGCCGTGACCGAGCGACAGAATGCCGGTGTAACCCCAGACCAGGTCGAGTGCCAGCGCGGCCATCGCGTAGCACATGAACTTGCCGATCAGGGCAACGGTGTAGCTGGAGATATGCAGCGCATGGCCGGGCGCGAACGACAGGTTAAGAATGGGCAGCAGGGCCAGCAGCGCTGCGCACACCACGATGCCGGCCCATGCTGGCCGCGAGAAGAGGGAAGTCGTCATTCTGCGCTCCTGCCTTTCATGGCGAACAGACCTTGCGGCCGCTTCTGGATGAAGATGATGATGAATACCAGGATCGCGATTTTTGCGAGCACCGCACCGGCGACCGGTTCGAGGAACTTGTTGACTTCACCCAGGCCGATCGCGGCGATCACGGTGCCGGCGAGCTGGCCGACGCCGCCGAGCACCACCACCATGAACGAGTCGACGATATAGCCCTGCCCCAGGTCGGGTCCTACATTGCCGAGCTGCGACAGCGCCACGCCACCCAGCCCGGCAATGCCGGAGCCGAGGCCGAAAGTCATCATGTCGATTTTGCCCGTCGAGACGCCGACGCAATCGGCCATCCTGCGGTTTTGCGTCACGGCGCGCACGAACAAGCCGAGCCGCGTCTTGTTGAGTATTGCCCAGACTGCGGCGACGACAAACAGCGCAAAGAAAATGATGACGATACGGTTGTACGACAGCACGAGCGAACCCATGACCGTGACGCCGCCGGACATCCAGGAAGGATTGGCGACTTCGACGTTTTGTGCGCCGAAGATCGAGCGGACTAGTTGCATCAGTATCAGGCTGATGCCCCAGGTGCAGAGCAGCGTTTCGAGCGGGCGTCCGTAAAGCCAGCGGATGACGGTGCGCTCCAGTGCGATGCCGACGGCACCCGCAACGAGGAAAGCGGCCGGTAACGCCGCCAGCAGATAGAAATCGATTGAGCTGGGCAGATACTGGCGAAACAGGGTCTGGCACATATAAGTGGTGTAGGCACCTATCATCAGCAACTCGCCATGGGCCATGTTGATGATGCCCATCAGTCCGAAGGTGATTGCCAGCCCGAGCGCAGCGAGCAGCAATACGCTGCCCAGCGACACGCCGTAAAACAGGTTGCCGACAAACTCCGTGCGCGTAAGCCGCGCATTGATGGCGCTGATAGTGCCGACAGCGGCGATGCGCACCGATTCGTCCGGTTCGTTGTAGGTGCCTTCCGCGTTCTTTTCCAGCATCTGTGCCAGAGCAGGTATCAGGTTCGCATTGGAGCTGCCCTTGAGCGCTTCGACCGCCGCCTTGCGGGTGGAGGCATCGGGCGACTGCAGATTTGCCGTTGCGGCAACCATCTGCAATACCTCCTTGATGTCAGGATCGGTTTCTTTTTCGAGCGCCTTCGTAATCAAGGGTAATTGGCCGGCGTCGGCGCCTTTTTGCATCGCGAGCGCTGCAGCCATGCGCTCCGACCGGTCTGGGGACAGCAATCGAAAGCCAGATAGTGCGCCTTCGATCGCGCCGCGCAGTCGGTTGTTGACGGTGATGCCGTCGATGCCATCCGGCGGCGAGACCGTATTCCCGACTTCGGGATCGAAGGCCTTGTTGTCTTCGATAATGAAAACCTTGCCATCCGGATTCGCGTACAAGCTATCGTTCTTCAAGGCATTGAGCAACTTGAGCGCATCTTCGTTAGCGAGTGCCGCAATCTGATTGACGGCTTCGATGCGCGCATCCGGGTCGTCGCCGCCCAGCGGTTTCAGCAACGCCGGGTCGATCGCCGCATGGGCCGTGAGCGTCATTGCCCACAACCATCCGATAGCGAGTACATATTTGATAGATTTCATTTGCGATTTCTTGGCAAGACGAATCACGAAAACGGCAGGCGTAAAAAAGCCGGAGTGTGGAACAAGGGGTCACGCTCCGGCCCGTAGTACCGATTCCCGCGCCGCTCCCTAGCGGCAGGGCGCGGGGAAAACAAGCAAGCCAGATTACATCTTTTGCTTGCCTTCGTTACCTGCGATGAACGGGCTCCACGGTTGCGCGCGGATCGGGCCCTTGGTCTTCCAGACAACGCTGAACTGGCCGTCGGGCTTGATTTCACCAATCATCACCGGCTTGTGCAAGTGGTGGTTGGTCTTGTCCATGGTCAGTTCAAAGCCGGACGGCGACTTGAAGGTCTGGCCGCCCATCGCAGCGATCACCTTGTCGGTGTCGGTGGACTTGGCTTTTTCGACAGCCTGTTTCCACATATGAATGCCGACATAAGTCGCTTCCATCGGGTCGTTAGTCACGACCGTGCTGGCGTTAGGCAGCTTCTTTTCGGCAGCATAGGCTTTCCATTGCTTGATGAAAGCATCGTTGGCCGGATTTTTCACCGACTGGAAATAATTCCAGGCAGCGAGGTGGCCAACCAGCGGTTTGGTGTCGACGCCGCGCAGCTCTTCTTCGCCGACCGAGAAGGCGACGACCGGCACATCGGTAGCCTTCAGGCCTGCGTTGCCGAGTTCCTTGTAGAAGGGCACATTGGAATCGCCATTGATGGTTGAAATGACTGCTGTCTTGCCGCCAGCCGAAAACTTCTTGATGTTGGCAACGATGGTCTGGTAGTCAGAATGGCCGAACGGTGTATAGACTTCATCGATGTCGGATTCCTTCACGCCCTTGGATTTCAGGAAGGCGCGCAGGATCTTGTTGGTGGTGCGCGGATACACATAGTCGGTGCCCAGCAGCACGAAACGCTTGGCGCCGCCGCCGTCTTTCGACATCAGGTATTCAACGGCAGGGATCGCTTGCTGATTCGGCGCCGCGCCGGTGTAGAACACGTTTTTCTCAAGCTCTTCGCCCTCGTACTGGACCGGATAGAACAGCAGGCTGTTCAATTCCTTGAAGACCGGCAGCACCGACTTGCGCGATACCGATGTCCAGCATCCGAACACCACCGCCACCTTGTCTTGGGTAACCAGCTGTCGCGCCTTCTCTGCAAACAGAGGCCAGTTCGAGGCAGGGTCCACAACGACCGCTTCAAGCTTCTTTCCCATCACGCCGCCTTTTGCATTGATCTCGTCGATCGTCATCAAGGCCACGTCTTTCAACGAGGTTTCAGAGATCGCCATGGTGCCCGACAGGGAGTGGAGGATACCGACCTTAATGGTGTCGGCGGCCAGGGCTTGCGGCATCCAGGCGGAAGCGGTAAGCATCAAAGCGCCGGCAGCGGTCGCTTTCAAAAGGGTGCGACGAGACATTATTGCTCCTAAGGTTATTGGTGGGTCGATGTGTGCGATAGCTCGCGGGCAATCTTTAGCATGTTGCGTGCCATGCAATACCAATGACTTAGTGAGCCTCTTTAGTTGGAAACATGCGCAATCAAGGTGCGCTTTAGACCGTGCATGCACTAGTTACGCTCTTATTTGGCGATAAATAAGGCTGTATTGGTGCGAAAACTAAAACATGCACGCGAAGCGTGCATCGCCGGACTTAGGCGGTGCCTTAGTTGGTCAGCGTGGGGTCTGAGGGAAAGGTGACGACATGATCGGCACCGAGGCGTATGCCGATCCGTTCGCCGATCGCGTGATCGTGATGGGATGGAACCAGTGCCAACACGGATTGGCCGCTTGGCAGTTTTAATGTGTAGAGAAATTCCGCGCCGCGAAAAGCCTTGCGCACGACCTCGGCCTGCAGCGGACTTGCGTCGTCATGAATGACATCGTCCGCACGCAGCAGCACATCTACTTGGTCATGCTGCTTTTCATTGGTGGCGCAGACATCGATGCCCTGCCATAGCGGCAGGCTGCCCAATTCGATATGGACCTGCTGTCCGGGCAGGTCCACGGTTCCCGGCGTGAATACGCCTTGACCGATAAAGTCGGCAACAAAGCGGTTTTTCGGGCGATGGTAAAGGTTGTAGGCGCTATCCCACTGAACGATCGCGCCCTGATGCATGACGCCGATATGGTCGGCAATGGCAAATGCCTCATGCTGATCGTGAGTGACGAGCACGGCGGTGGTACCGAGCTCTTTCAGGATATCTCGTACTTCGAGTGCGAGGCGTTCCCGGAGGTCCACGTCAAGATTGGAGAACGGCTCGTCGAGCAGCAATAGCTCCGGCCGTGGAGCGAGTGCTCGCGCCAACGCGACCCGCTGCTGTTGTCCGCCTGACAACTCGTGCGGATATTGTCGTGCGTGCGCCGTAAGGCCGATCATCGAGAGCAGGCGGTCGATGCGCTGCTTGCGTTCGGTGACCGGCAGTTTGCGCAGGCCGAAGGCGATATTTTCCCAGACCGACAAATGCGGAAATAGCGCATAGTCCTGAAACACGACCCCGACGTGACGCGTTTCAGGCGCGGCGGTCGACCGCATATTGCTGAGTTCGCGTCCACCCAGTGAAATACTCCCGGCGAGCACGGATTCGAAACCCGCAATCGCTCGCAACACGGTCGTCTTGCCGCAGCCGGAAGGACCGAGCAGACAGCCAATTTCCCCTCGTGCCAGCGAAAAGGACAAGCCACGAACAACCTCATGGACCTGGCGACCTTGCGGATACCCGACGCGAATGGATTGCACATCAAAATGCTGCTGAAAGTCTGGCTGCGGGCTCATGTTATTGCAGGTTAGGAATTCTTATTGATTATAATTCTCATTTACTTAACCCGTACACAGGATTGCAGATCTTTATGCGACACCCGATGCAGTGGCCGAACGCCTGCGGTGCCAAGCACGTCTGCCGCGGCGGCGCTCAAGCTCTCTTGCTCGCTTCGCTCGCGGTAGCCGTTCTGGTCGGCATACCTATTGTCGGTGTGCTATCAAACCTGCTTACAGTGAGCGAAGCCGCCGGTGCGGATACCTTCGGGCATCTCTGGGCAACGGTAATGCCCGAATATCTTTTCAATAGCTTGGCCATTGCCGCGATCGTCGCGATTTTTGCCGGAATCGGCGGCGTTGCATGCGCCTGGCTGGTGGCGGTATTCAACTTTCCGGGGAAAAAGATATTTGAATGGGCATTGGTCTTGCCGCTTGCGATGCCGGCCTATGTCGTTGCCTATGCGTACACGGATTTCCTTCAGTTTTCGGGACCGGTACAAACTGCCCTGCGCTCTGCTTTCGGGTGGGAAGCTCGGGACTACTGGTTTCCGCAAATCCGTTCGATCGGCGGTGCCGGCATTCTGTTTGCGATGGTGCTATATCCCTATGTATATCTGCTGGCCCGTACCGCGTTTCTGGAACGCAGTCCGCGCATGTGGGATGCGGCACGCACGCTCGGTTCCGGACCATGGGAAGCTTTCATCAAGATCAGTCTTCCGTTGGCCCGGCCCGCCGCCGTGGCCGGTATCGCGCTGGCGCTGATGGAAACGCTGGCCGACTATGGCGCCGTTGCGTATTTTGGTGTGCCTACACTGACGACCGGAATTTATAAATCCTGGTATGCGTTTTCCGACCGTACCGCAGCCGCGCAAATCGCAGCGGTGTTGCTGATGGCCATCACGCTGCTCATGGTGATCGAGCAGTCGAGCCGCGGACGCGCCCGGTATTACGCAATAGGCAGCCGGACGCGCTTGCAGCCTCCATTGCAACTAGGCGGTGCGCAGGCATGGATATCGTCATTGTTTTGCGCGGTGCCGGTACTGCTTGGCTTTGTTATCCCGGTCGTCATTCTGCTTCGCCTTGCGTTGCAGGAAGAATCTTTCGTCTTTAGCGAGCGCTTTGCAGGATGGCTGGGCAATAGCATACTGCTTGCCGGATTGACCGCCTTGATCGCAATTGTCATCTGTCTCTTGCTGGCGTACGCGGCTCGCGTGACGCGCAGCGAATTGCAGGCTGCATGCAACCGCATCGTCAGCATGGGCTATGCCGTGCCAGGGGCCGTCATCGCGGTCGGGATTTTGATTCCGTTGTCCAGACTGGACGCATGGAGCGCCGAGCGTGGCTGGGGGCTGGTGTTGACCGGCAGCGTGGTAGCTCTTATCTATGCTTACCTGGTGCGCTTTCTTGCCGTGTCCTATCAGACGGTCCAGGCAGGGCTGATCAAGATTACGCCAAGCATGGATGCCAGCGCACGGGTGCTCGGGCATGGCCTGGGCTCCATGTTGTTGCGTGTGCATGTCCCGTTGCTTTGGCGTAGCGTGGCGACCGCAGGTTTGTTGGTGTTCGTGGATGTAGTCAAGGAATTGCCGGCAACGCTGACGGTACGGCCATTCAATTTCGATACGCTGGCCGTCATCACGCATCAGCTTGCGTCCGATGAGCGACTCGGGGAGGCTGCCTACCCGGCGCTGGCAATCGTGCTGATTGCCTTTGTTCCGGTTGCGATTCTTGCCCGTTCCATTGCAAAGGCAAGCCGCTGAACGCCATAGGCAAAAACAAGGGATCGAGTAGGGGGTGAGATCGCCCTCACCGCCCTCTCACACCACCGTACGTGCGGTTCCGCATACGGCGGTTCATTAATCAAACTGGAAGCGCTGCCGGGTGCCCGGCAGCGAAACCAAACCTAGTGTGTCAAAGAAGCGTTTTGGAAACGCATCGTTCATGTGGCTGGCGCCGGCGTTCCACCATGGGCCACGTCCATTGCTTGCCGATTTCCATGCCCGATGTGCGGTGAGGCCCCTTTGCTGCAGGCGCCGGTTACGTGTCGCCGGATGTTTCCATTGACGCCATAACAGGCACCGCAGCTTGCGACGTATCCACCCGTCCAGCTCTTGCAGCACACCTTTTACCTCGGTCAGCCGGAAGTACGACATCCAGCCACGCAACACTGGGTTGAGTGCGGTGATCGTGGCGACGAGGTTGCGCGAGGCATTTCCGACGACGATTTCCCGCACCTTGTCTTTCAGCCGCTTGATGCTGCTGTCGGCGATCTGCAGACGTACCTGCTTGTGTCTCGTAAAGCTGTAGCCAAGAAACTTCCTGTGCCAAGGCCGCGCCACGGCGCTTTTCTCCCGATTGACCCGAAGCTTCAGTTTGCACTCCAGGTAATCGGTGATTTCTGCCATTGCGCGCTGTCCTGCCTTTTCGCTTCCAACATAGATATTGCAGTCGTCGGCGTAGCGGCAGAACCGGTGTCCCCGGCGCTCCAGTTCACGGTCAAGATCGGTCAGCAGGATGTTCGACAGCAGTGGTGACAGGGGCCCACCTTGCGGTGTACCCTCCGTCCTCGCGCTGACGATCCCATCGGCCATCATGCCCGCTTCGAGGTAGCGCCGGATCAGTTTCAAAATCCGTTCGTCCTTGACCTTGCGTGCTACCCGCGCCATCAGGATGTCGTGGTTCACACGGTCGAAGAACTTCTCCAGATCGAGGTCGACCACCCAGCGGCGGCCTTCCCGGATATAGCCTTGGGCTTGCTGTACCGCTTGCCATGCATTGCGGCCCGGGCGAAACCCGTAGCTGTGTTCGGAGAATCCGGATTCACATTCTGGCTGTAGAACTTGCAGCAGCGCTTGCTGGATCAGTCGATCCAGCACCGTCGGGATGCCCAGTGTTCGTATTCCGCCGTTCGGCTTCGGTATTTCCACTTTGCGTACCGCGCGGGGCATGTATTCGCCTGCCAGCAGTGCTGCCCTGACCGCTGGCCAGTGTTGTTGCAGCCATGACTTGAAGTCGGCCACGGTCAGTCCATCGCCACCCGCAGCTCCCTTGTTCCGCATGACCCGCTCATACGCTTGCCAGAGGTTATTACGTTCGACCACGGCCTCCATCTGCCACGGCCCTTCCGCTTTCGTTTGCCCATCCGCCGCCGTGCTTGCCTCGGCACCCGGCACGATCCACCGCAATTTCCGATCGCTTCCTTCCGTGTCTGGCGCAGTTGCCTGCTTTGTTGCGTCGTCGGCTTGCATCGAGGTCGAATGTCCTACTCGCGTTGTTCATGTTCAGGCCTTCGGCAGGATTTCTGGACTCACCGTCCCCGTCCTCGCCTACTATGCCCTCTGCTGACTTCTGCATAAGCATCCCGTCATCTCGCGATGCCGGTAGCACAATGGCACGTATGCAGATCTCCCCGGGTATTGCGCACCCACCTTCACGCTTATGCCTGTCGGATCTACCCCGCAGCCTTCCGGACAAGTTTCGGGCTTCGACGGTAGATGACGTCTTACCCGGCTGCGTTGCCTCCTATCCGCTTCCTGTTCGTCAGGCCAGCGCTTTGCCTTCGGCTTCCTTCAGATTCACAGTCGCCCGCGACACCCTTGCCGTTCAGCTAGCTCTTCCCCTTGTCGGGTGAGCAGAGGACTTTCACCTCCAAGTGAGTGCGCCCTGCCGGGCGCACATAAAAAAATAGCCCCGCACTGCGGGGCTACCCAAAAACCATTTCAATACCGGCCCGGCGCGGCCGGCTGACAGAGATTATTTCTTTGCTGCGCGGGCAGTGGCTTTTGCGGCCGCTTCAGGCTGGGTGAACTGGCTAACTGCGGTGTTCAGGTTCGTTTCCAGTGTTTCTACTGCCTGCTTGGTGGACTTCGTCAGTTGTTCGTAACCGGCGTTGGCGTTGCCGATTGCGGACTTGATCATCGCAATGGCGTTTTCGGAACCGGCTGGCGCATTCTTGGTGACTTCTTCGAACAACTCGAGCAGTTTGCGGCTGGTTTCAGCGACTTGGGCTTCCGCAGCCTTGGTGTATTCGGCTTGCACGCCGGAAGTGATGCTTGCTACCTGACGACCAAAGGCCAGTGCTTTTTCGGCGTTCGGCTGGGCTTGTGCTGCCGCCAGCGACAGCCACTCTTGGGGATCCTTTACGCTCAGCAATTGCTTTGCTGCAGCATTTGATTCTTCGAACGACGTTTTGACGGAATTCAGGTTCAATTCGATCAGCTTTTCCACACCTTCGAAAGTCTTTGCGGTCAGGCTGCTGAACAGGGAAATTTGCGCTTCAACGTTGGCTTTGGATGCTGCGGAAAACTGCTCTGGGAATGCAAACATGACGGTCTCCTTAAAGAGAAAGTACGACTTGGAAGAGGGGTGATGCAGTAACGATCGGGTTTTGTGCGTCGCAACAATTCGCATTTTAATGAAAAAAACAGTCGCGTCAACAACTTTTGTTGCGAAGCACAAAAATGGAACAAAGTTTATAAAGTTGCTTTTTTCGCAGCATTCTTGCCTAAATATGTGATAGCCGACGCATGCTAAACTCGATGTCCCCTATCTAACAGTTGCGGCCCCTGTGAAAGCGTTTTACAGCGACCATTTCGTACTGCCCCTGCCTTCCGGACATCGATTCCCGATGCAGAAATATCGCCTTGTACGCGAGGGCGTGCTCGCGACAGTGCCTGGAGTGAAAATTCATGAAGCGGCACACACCACCGATGGCGTATTGGCGCTGGCACACCATCCTACTTATATAGAACGCGTCTCCGGCGGACATCTGTCTCCGGCTGAACAAAAGACGATCGGCTTTCCATGGTCTCCGCAAATGGTCGAGCGTTCACGGCGATCAGCAGGCGCGACGATAGCCGCGTGTCGCTCGGCTCTGGAATCAGGTATCGCCGCCAATCTCGCCGGCGGTACCCACCATGCCTATGCGGACCGGGGAGAGGGTTTTTGCGTATTTAACGATGCGGCAATCGCCGCGCGGCTGATGCAGGCCGAGCGGCGGGTTCGGCGCGTCGCGATTGTCGATCTGGATGTCCATCAAGGCAATGGGACGGCGTCCATTCTCGCGCGTGACGATTCGATATTCACCCTGTCATTGCATGGCGAGCATAACTATCCGTTCAAGAAAGAAGACAGCGATCTTGACGTCGACCTGCCTGATGGAACGGGCGATGAGGAATACCTGAGTGCGCTGCAAGCGGCCTTGTCGGCAATGTTCGAGCGCTTTTCGCCAGACCTGATCATTTACTTAGCTGGGGCGGATCCGCATGAAGGCGACCGGCTTGGTAGATTGCACTTGACGGTGGAGGGACTTGCTGCGCGCGACCGAACGGTACTGGATCATGCGCGTGAACGCCATATCCCAGTGGCGATTGCGATGGCGGGCGGGTATGGCAAGAACATCCAAGACACGGTTGCCATCCACATACAGACTATTGCAATCGCATCAGCTTATGCGTGGTCTGCCCACGCCGATTTCAATCCATGAGTGTCCCTGCATCCTCTCGCTCCCTCCTTCAGCCTGGCCAAAGTCCATGGCTATCCGCAATGCCCTTCGTGTTCGTCGTGATATGGAGCACCGGTTTTATCGTTGCAAAATTCGGCCTGCCCTACGCCGAGCCGCTGACGTTTCTATTGCTGCGTTTTGTCGGGGTGCTCATCGTACTGCTGCCGCTCGTGCTGATCATGCGTGCACCATGGCCGAAAGGGCGTATGGGACATATTGCCATTGCCGGCATTCTGGTACAGGCCGGCTATCTCGGCGGCGTGTGGTGCGCGATCAAGCTCGGCATGCCGGCCGGGCTATCGGCACTGATTGTCGGCATGCAGCCGATACTTACCGCGTTTGCCGCGCCATTGGTAGGTGAATCGGTGCGCGGTCGCCAGTGGGTCGGTCTGGGGTTCGGAATCTGCGGCGTCGGCCTGGTGGTGGCAAACAAGATTTCGTTGATCGGCTTATCATGGCAAACCATCATGCTGTGCGTGTTTGCGCTATTGTCGATCACGGTTGGCACCTTGTACCAGAAACGCTATTGCGCAAGCTTCGATCTTCGGACCGGAACGATCATCCAGTTCGCTGCGTCCATCGTGGTGGTGTTGCCGCTGGCGATCGCATTCGAAGGTTTGAGTCTGCCGCTTGAAACCGTAGCATGGACGCCGGAATTTATCGGCGCGCTGTTGTGGTCGATATTCGCCCTGTCCATAGGTGCGATTTTTCTGCTGTTTGCGCTGATCCGCAAAAGTGCGGCGACACAGGTGACAAGCTTGTTATATTTGACCCCGCCGACCACTGCGGTCATGGCATGGGTGATGTTTGGGGAGGCGTTCAGCATGGTCGGAATTGCCGGCATGGTGCTGGCCGTCGTCGGGGTGGCTCTGGTAGTAAGAAAGTGAACAATGCGAGTTGAAGCAAAAAAAAGAAGCGACTTCAAGCACTTCCATACGATTACAACGCGCTGGATGGACAACGACGCGTATGGGCATGTCAACAACGTTGTGTACTACAGCTGGTTTGATACGGTGGTCAATCAATTCCTGATTGCCAATCGGGTGCTCGATGTGGAGCGCGGTCCCGTGATCGGGCTGGTGATCGAAACGCAGTGCAATTACTTTGCATCGGTTGCGTTCCCGGAGCGTGTCACGGCGGGTTTGCGCGTCACCAAGCTCGGCAATTCCAGCGTTCGGTATGAAGTCGGTATTTTCCGCGAGGATGAAGACACGGCATCGGCTCAAGGCCATTTCGTGCACGTCTATGTAGATCGGAATATGCGCAAGCCGAGCCCAATACCGGAAGACATGCGCGCCTTGCTGGCAACATTGGAGGTAGTGCAATCATGACGAATAGTCTTGCCCAACAGGCGGTGGATGAAGCGATCCGTTCGAGGCGATCGATACGCGCCTTTCTTCCGACTCCGGTAGCGCGCGAGGACATCGAAGCAATACTGGAAGTCGCGGCAAGGGCGCCATCCGGGACGAATACCCAGCCGTGGAAGGTTTATGTGCTGACCGGGGCGCACAAGGATCGCCTGTCCGAAGAAATCTTAAACGTGCACAACGATGCGGCGCTGCTCAAGCAGCATCAGGAAGAGTACAGCTACTATCCGCGCGAATGGGTGGCGCCATACATAGATCGACGCCGCAAGGTTGGTTGGGATCTCTACGCATTGCTTGGCCTGACACGGGAAAACAAGACGGGCATGCATGAGCAGCACGGACGCAACTACCAGTTCTTTGGTGCGCCGGTCGGCCTGATTTTTACAATCGATCGCGTCATGCAGCAAGGGTCGTGGCTGGATTACGGCATGTTCCTTCAAAATGTGATGATTGCCGCGCGCGGCCGCAGCATCGACACCTGCCCGCAAGCAGCGTTTACCCAGTTTCATAAGGTGATTGCGGAAGTGCTGGAGTTGCCGCCCAATGAAATGATCGTTTGCGGCATGTCAATGGGTTATGCGGATCCACTGAAAGTAGAGAATTCACTTGTCACCGAGCGTGCACCATTGACGGATTTTGTGCGTTTCAGGGAATAAATAACCTGGCCGATAAATTTCTAGTATGGAACTAAATGTAGTGCGGAAAGGATCGCGTTGCGCTTTCTCAATATTCATTGAGAAAACTGTTTAATTGCCTGCGCTAAGCTCCTAATTTGCTTGCTCATTTTCACTATTTTGCTAAACTGCAAGATATAATGTCGACTTGCAAGAATAGGGGAGTGGTGCAGATGTTTAAGTCCGCGCTAGGTATAGTCATTTCGTTATTCGTCCTCGGTATGGCTGCGCCTGCAGCGCATGCGCAAGGCTCGACAGGCGCCAAGTCCGCCAAAAAACAATCCGTAAAAAAAGCCGCCGTCGCGAAAAGTCAGAATCGCAAAACGAACGTGCGTCGTGCCGCGCGACCCGTCGCCGTCAAGGCCTCGCTGCGGCAAGCGGGAGCCAGATCGAGTACGGAAAATCAACGCAAATCCGGTTTTCAGCGGGTTGCCTTTACAACTCCGACACCAGTCGCGCCGCCGGTGATGACAGCGGGCGATATCGCCGGTCTGCATATGACTCGGGATGCGGTTGGGCTCGCGTCCAACGCTGCGCTCGTGGTCGATCAGACGACTTCCCAGATTCTCTTTGAAAAGAATGCCACTGTTGCGCTGCCCATCGCTTCGCTGACGAAATTGATGACAGCGCTCGTCGTTGTCGAGGCTCGTCAGAACATGGATGAAGTGCTCGAGGTAACCTCGGACGATGTCGATCGGGAAAAAAATAGTACCTCCCGTCTGCGCGTCGGCGCGCATATGACTCGCGGCGACATGCTTCATATCGCATTGATGAGTTCGGAAAACCGCGCGGCATCGGCGCTCGGACGTAACTATCCGGGTGGATTGGCGGCATTCGTCGCGGCGATGAATGCAAAAGCGAAGGCGTTGGGCATGACCAACACCCACTATGCGGATCCGACCGGGCTTTCCAGTCAGAATATCGCCAGCGCGCGCGATCTGGCGAAGCTGGCCATTGCTGCGCATCACTATCCAGTTATCAGGGAATATTCGACGGATCCACGGTATGCCGTAGATACCGGGGCCGGACGTCAGCTCAACTACATGAACTCGAACCGGCTCGTGATGAATCCGGACTGGGAAATCGGTTTGCAAAAGACAGGCTATATTTCCGAAGCCGGAAGGTGCCTAGTCATGCAGACGCGCATAGATGGCCGTCCGGTTGTGATGGTGTTTCTCGATTCCAAGGGTAAGGATTCAAGACTTGCCGATGCCGGCCGTATTCGCAAATGGCTGGGGCATGCAAGGCCGCAAACTGTTGCCCAAACTGCTGCCAATCAAAGCTGATAAAGACAGCCGATGTGAGTTCGCGCAAACCCAAGCCATCACTGCGTCAGGATGGCAGCGGTTTTATGTTACATTGGCCCGTAGTGAAGGGCGGAAACGTTTCTAAAAAATAAGATTTGAGAAATCCGGTTATCGGCGCCATTTTGCTCTAAAGTTTAATTAATCATTACGGATGGCGGGTTGAGCGCCTTTGCGTGGGGCAGGTATGCTTTTATGCAAGTAAGGCTCTTTGCTGTTGCCGTTCAATTGCAAAAGCTTCCATACCCGTGTTTATCCCTAAGGTCCTACTTGTCAATGATGATCCTGCAAGCCTTCTTGCGCTCGCCAGCCTGCTCACCGAGCGTGACGGCTACGAAGTCATTACTGCACGTTCCGGCGAGGAAGCGCTGCGCAAGGTATTGACCAACGATTTTGCAGTGATTCTGCTCGATGTCAGCATGCCAAGCATGGATGGTTTCGAGACCGCCGAAGCGATTCATTCCCATCCGCGTTCATCCGCGGTTCCAATCATCTTCGTGACAGCGCATTACGCCGACGAAATGAATCGTCTCAAGGGTTATCAACGTGGCGCGGTCGATTATTTGTTTACGCCCATCATTCCGCAGATTCTGCAGACCAAGGTTGCGGTATTTGTCGAATTGGCAAAAAAGAACCTGCAACTGCAGCATCAGAAGCAAGAGTTCGAACAGCTGAATCTGGATCTCAAGGAACAGCGCAAGCAGGATCTGGAACACATCAATGAGCGTCGACTTGCGGAAGAGGCACTGCGTCAATCGCAGGAAGAACTCCGCCAGCTGGCCAGCTACCAGGAGCGCATCAAGGAAGACGAGCGCAAGCGCATCGCACGCGAGATCCATGATGAACTCGGACAGAATCTTCTCGCCTTGCGCATCGATATCGCCATGCTGCATGCACGTACCGGTGCAACCCATCCGAAGCTCAACAAAAAGGTACATTCGGTGCTCGATCATATCGACAGCACCATGAAGGCAATGCGCGCCATCATCAATAACCTGCGGCCAACTGTCCTTGACCTAGGTCTGAACGCGGCGATTGAATGGCAGGTGAAGGAATTCCAGCGACGTACGAGCATTGCCTGCGCACTGATGATGCCGGAAGCCGAACTGGTGATGGACGATGGGCGCGCCACGGCGCTGTTCCGCATCTTGCAGGAGTCTCTGAATAACGTCTTCCGCCATGCGCGCGCGACCAAAGCGACAATTACGCTGACACATACCGGTTCCCGCTTGTATATGAGTGTTGCCGACAATGGCGTGGGCATTTTCCCCGGCTGCCGCCGAAAAGCGAACTCCTTTGGACTCGTCGGCATCAAGGAGCGAGTAAGCACACTGGGTGGCGATTTCGAGATTGATACCGGAGAAGAAGCCGGTACGACGCTTACCGTATCGATCCCACTTGACGATACGGCAGGCAATGCTGCAAATCAATTCACTCTTGCCGAGGGAATGTCGACCGAATTCAACCGGCGTGCATCAGACGGTGCCGAAGGGGCCAAACCGGCGCGTAAGCGTGGACAAACCGCAAAACGCAAGCGTGAAGCGGAAGCCGTCAAACTCGATGCCAGCAAATTCAATGAGATGACCTGAAAGGGTCGCCGTTGCAACCGGTTCCGCATCCGAGCAACGCGTATTTGATATTTCTCAATAGTACTTCGACTATTAATCCTCCCTACGATGCAGGTAATTGCCTGCAATCATCAATTGCCCGAGAATAGGGAATTCCTTTCTTATCGGAAAGGTCTCATGTGCGCAATGACGTGACGGACGCCAGGTCTACCAAGAAGCGCAGGGCAGCCAATGCTAGGCATCTGCTGGGTATGATTTGTCTTGTACCTCTCTGATGACAGACCCGCGTTGACGCGTCATCAAACCACCTGAGCACCAGGCGGCCCAAACCGGCCGAGCGCATGACAAAACGAACGTTGAACGAAGCATCGGAGACATTGAATGGATACCAGAACGAAATTGACCGACGAGTTGGATGCCAAACTTCTGTTGGGCGTCATGACCGCGTTGAAAAAAGGCGATTTCTCGATCCGAATGCCGTCCGATCTTACTGGTCTCGCAGGGAAGATCGCGGACATCCTCAACGAGATCATGGAAACCAACGAGCAGCTTACACGTGAAATCACGGAAGTGAGTCGTGTAGTCGGACGCGAGGGGCGACTTACCCAGCGTGCCTCGGTTCCAAGCGTAGCTGGCGGCTGGGCGACCATCGTCAAATCCGTCAATACCCTGATCGACGACCTGGTGCATCCAACTACCGAAATGGCGCGCGTGATCGGTGCGGTGGCGAAGGGCGATCTGTCGCAAACGATGGCGCTCGACGTGGATGGACGCCCCCTCAAGGGACAGTTTCTGCGTGCCGCATCGACGGCAAACACGATGGTCGACCAGTTGTCCTCGTTTGCATCGGAAGTGACGCGGGTGGCGCGTGAAGTGGGTACCGAGGGCAAACTGGGCGGCCAGGCCAACGTGCCGGGCGTTGCCGGTACCTGGAAAGACTTGACCGACTCGGTGAACTCGATGGCGGGTAACCTGACCTCGCAGGTGCGTAACATCGCGGATGTGACGACCGCGGTGGCGAACGGCGACTTGTCGAAAAAGATTACCGTGGACGTGCGCGGCGAAATTTGAACTGAAAACACCATCAACGTGATGGTGGACCAGTTGCATTCGTTTGCATCGAAGTGACGCGGGTGGCACGTGAAGTGGGTACCGAAGGGCAAGCTGGGCGGCCAGGCGCAGGTGAAGGCGTGGGCGGCACCTGGAAGGATTGACCGACAACGTGAACTTCATGGCGTCGAATCTGACCGGTCAGGTGCGTAACATCGCGGAAGTGACGACCGCGGTGGCCCGGGGATTTGTCGAAAAGATCACGGTGGACGTGAAGGGTGAAATTCTCGAACTGAAAAACACCATCAACGTGATGGTGGATCAATTGTCTTCGTTTGCATCGGAAGTGACGCGGGTGGCGCGTGAAGTGGGTACCGAAGGCAAGCTGGGCGGCCAAGCCAACGTGCCGGGCGTTGCCGGTACCTGGAAAGACTTGACCGACTCGGTGAACTCGATGGCGGGTAACCTGACCTCGCAGGTGCGTAACATCGCGGATGTGACGACCGCGGTGGCGAACGGCGACTTGTCGAAAAAGATTACGGTGGACGTGCGCGGCGAAATCCTGCAGCTCAAGGACACGATCAACACGATGGTGGACCAGTTGCGTTCCTTCGCGTCCGAAGTGACGCGGGTGGCGCGTGAGGTGGGTACCGAAGGCCGTCTCGGCGGTCAGGCGAACGTTCCCGGCGCATCGGGTACCTGGAAGGACTTGACCGACAACGTGAACTTCATGGCGTCGAATCTGACCGGTCAGGTGCGTAACATTGCGGAAGTGACGACCGCGGTGGCGCGCGGCGACTTGTCCAAGAAGATCACGGTGGACGTGAAGGGCGAAATTCTCGAACTGAAAAACACCATCAACGTGATGGTGGACCAGTTGTCCTCGTTCGCATCGGAAGTAACGCGGGTGGCGCGTGAAGTGGGTACCGAAGGCAAGCTGGGCGGGCAGGCACAGGTCGAAGGCGCGGCCGGTACCTGGAAGGACTTGACGGACAACGTGAACTTCATGGCGGCGAACCTGACCGCGCAGGTGCGTGGTATCGCGGGCGTGGTGACTGCGGTAGCGAACGGCGACCTGAAGAAAAAACTCACGGTGGCGGCACGCGGCGAAATCGCGGCGCTGGCCAATACGATCAATGAAATGACCGATACGCTGGCAGTGTTCGCCGACCAGGCAACCACGGTGGCGCGTGAGGTCGGCGTGGAAGGAAAACTCGGTGGCCAGGCATCGGTGCCGGGTGCGGCGGGTACCTGGAAAGACTTGACCGAAAACGTCAACCAGCTCGCAGCGAACCTGACAACCCAGGTGCGTGCGATTGCGGAAGTGGCGACTGCGGTGACACGCGGCGACTTGTCCCGTTCGATTCAGGTGGAAGCGCGCGGCGAGGTGGCGGACCTCAAGGACAACATCAACGAGATGATCCGCAACCTGAAGGAAACCACGCAAAAGAATGCGCAGCAGGACTGGCTGAAAACCAACCTGGCGCGATTCACCCGATTGCTGCAGGGCCAGCGCGACCTGACCGCGGTGACGACGCTGATCCTGTCGGAACTGGCACCGCTGGTTTCTGCCCATCATGGCGTGTTCTACATGATGGACTCGCAGGAGCAGGATGCCCGTCTGCGCATGATTGCCAGCTATGGTTATCGTTCCAGCCGCAAGCTGCCAACCTCTTTCCTGCCGGGCGAAGGTCTGGTCGGTCAGTGCGCGCTGGAAAAGCAGCGCATCTGGCTGACCAATGTGCCGCGCGACTATATCCAGGTCTCGTCCGGTCTGGGGGCGGCGCCGCCGACCAATATCGTGGTATTGCCTATCCTGTTCGAACAACAGGTGAAAGCGGTCATCGAAATCGCATCGCTGGACCGCTTTACCGAAACCCACCTCTGGTTCCTCGACCAGCTGATGGAATCGATCGGCGTGGTGTTGAACACCATCGAGGCGAACAGCCGTACCGAGAGCTTGCTGACGCAATCCCAGTCGCTGGCGCAGGAACTCCAGCAAACCAATCTGGAGCTGGCGGAAAAGGCACGCCTGCTATCCGAACAGAACATCGAAGTGGAGCGCAAGAACCGCGAGGTGGAACAGGCGAAGCTGGCGCTGGAAGAAAAGGCAACCCAGCTTGCACTGTCATCCAAGTACAAATCCGAGTTCCTTGCGAACATGTCGCATGAATTGCGCACCCCGCTCAACAGCTTGCTGATCCTGGCGCAGCAGCTGTCCGACAACCCGGACGGCAACCTGAGCCTGCGCCAGGTGGAATTCGCAAAAACGATCTACGGCTCGGGCAGCGACCTGCTGACGCTGATTAACGACATTCTCGATCTGTCGAAGATCGAATCCGGTACGGTCACGCTGGAACTCAGCGAGTATCGCTTCCGTACGCTTTCCGGTTATGTGGAACGGACCTTCCGCCATATGGCCGAAGCCAAGCAGCTGAACTTCTCGGTTGAACTGTCGGACGAGCTTCCGGTGGCGATGATGACCGACACCACACGCCTGCAGCAGATCCTGAAGAATCTGCTGTCGAATGCGTTCAAGTTCACCAGCCATGGCGAAGTTTCGCTGCATATCGGTCGTGCCTTAGTGGGCTGGACGCCGGATCACCCAAACCTTAATCAGGCCGATGCGGTGTTGGCCTTCTCGGTCACCGATACCGGCGTCGGCATTGCATCCGACAAGCTGCAGCTGATTTTCGAAGCCTTCCAGCAGGCCGACGGTAGTACCGCGCGCAAATACGGCGGTACCGGTCTGGGCCTGTCGATCAGCCGCGAACTGGCCCGCCTGCTCGGCGGCGAAATCAGGGTGGAAAGTGTGGTCGGCGCAGGCAGTACCTTTACCCTGTTCCTGCCGTACAATCGATCCGGCTTCATCAGTCAGGACACGCTGCAGTCGCCGACACCGCTCGCTATCATGCAGTCCGGCCCGATTTACAAGACATATGAAGTCAGCGATGTCGAGGAACTGCACCATTCGCAGATCAGTGTCCAACCGGCAGTAATTTCATATGAAGGCACATCGGACGATCGGGCATTGGTGGCGCCGGGCGATCCGTCGATTTTGATCGTTGAAGACGATGCCCGCTTTGCCGGCATCCTCCTTGACTATGCACGCGAAAAGAATTTCAAGGGTATCGTCACGCATCATGGCGATTCGACGCTGACGCTGGCGCGCGACTATCTGCCTGCGGCGATCCTGCTGGACATCGACCTGCCGGACATCGACGGCTTTACCGTGCTCGACCGGCTCAAGCGCGACCCGAGTACACGTCATATCCCGGTGCATGTGATGACCAATCTGAAGGAACGCGAACGCGTACTCCGACAGGGAGCGATCTCCTATCTGCACAAGCCCGTCAGCCGCGAACGCCTGCAAGAAGAATTTGCGCGTATCCAGCAATTTCTGATCCGCGGCAAGCGCAGCTTGCTGGTGGTCGAGGACGACAACATGCAGCGCGATGCAATCGTGAGCCTGATCGGTACCGGCGACGTGCACATCGTCGCAGTCGGCAGCGGCAAGGAAGCGATGGAAGCCTTGCATGCCAATCAATTCGACTGCATGGTGCTGGACCTGACGCTGCCCGATATTACCGGCTTCGATCTGCTCGACAAGATCGGCGACGATGCCAGCCTGCGCAATCTGCCAGTGGTCATCTATACCGCCAAGGAACTCAGCCGCAAGGAAGTCACACACCTCAAGCGCATCGCCAAGACTATCGTGGTCAAGGATGCGCGCTCGCCGGAACGCCTGCTCGACGAAACAGCGCTGTTCCTGCATCGTTCGCCGACCAGCCTGCCGGAGATGCAGCGCCGCATGCTGGCCGACATCCAGGAATCCGATGGCGGCCTGATCGGTCGCAAGGTGTTGATCGTCGATGATGACTTGCGCAACATTTTCGCCCTGAGCTCGGTGCTGGAACGCCACCAGATGAAGGTATTGTTCGCCGAGAATGGCCGCGACGGTATCGAAGTGCTGGAAAAGGACCCGACCATCGAGATCGTGTTAATGGACATCATGATGCCGGAGATGGATGGCTATGACACGATGCGCGCAATTCGCGCCATTCCGAAGTTCAAGTCGCTGCCCATCATTACGTTGACCGCCAAGGCGATGAAAGGCGACCGCGACAAGTGTCTGGCGGCTGGCGCATCGGATTACATCACCAAGCCGGTGGATGTCGCGCAACTGCTGTCGCTGATGCGCGTGTGGCTGCATCAATAGGACCGACCATGACGGCCGACCATTCCGAACAGCTTGTCGAAGACCTGGAAATCGACCTCCTGCTGGAGGGCGTGTACCGGTACTTCGGCCATGACTTTCGCGGTTACCAGCGCGAATCGGTCAAACGGCGCTTGCATGGTCTGATGCAGGAAACCGGTGCGGCAACCGTATCGGCGTTGCAGGAACGCGTATTGCACGATCCGGATGCCGGAGCCGGTCTGCTGCGGGCGTTGAGCCCGCGGCCGACTGCATTGTTCGACGATCCGGCTTACTACCGGTCGCTGCGCGATGTCATGGTGCCTTGGCTGCGTTCCTGCCCGTCGCCGAAAATCTGGGTCGCTGAATGCGTGTCGGCGGAAGAGGTGTGCGCGCTCGACATCCTGCTGGTTGAAGAAGGCTTGCATGGCCGCACGCAGATTTTCGCAACTGCGGAGAATCCAGCGTTGCTCGATGAAGCAAGCAGCGGACGCTTTGCCGTGGAACGTCTTCCGGAGTATGCGGAGAATTATCGCGAAAGCGGCGGCCGGGCTTCGCTCAGCGACTATTGCGGAAGGCAGCAGGGACGGTCGATTTTCAGCGAGGAATTACGCAGCAATATCACATGGGCGCAATACAGCCTTGCAACCGATGCATCGTTCAACGAATTCCAGTTGATTGTCTGCCGTCATGCGCTGCCGGATTTCGGTGCTTATCTGCAGCGGCGCACGTTGCAATTGTTTTATGAAAGCATGCCGGTATTCGGCATCCTGAGCGTGGACAGAAGCGACGGCCTGATGGCAGCGCCATTCGTATCGCGGTACAAGCCGCTTTCAATGGAAAGCGGCTTGTACCGGCGGGTCGGCTGAAGTTCTGAATGCCGCTTCAGGCAACTGCGCCTTGCTGCACGTGGCCCAGCACAGCCGATATCTCGCCGGCGGTGCCGATCAAGTCTTCCACCCACTCTTCCTGCAGGCGGTCTGCCGGCGCCGATATCGACAAGCCGGCAATCAGCTTGCCGCTATCATCGAAAATCCCGGCTGCCATGCAGCGCACCCCAAGTTCCAACTCCTCATTGTCACGTGCATAGCCGCGTGCGCGGACCAGGCTGAGTTCGCGTTCCAGCTTGACCAGATCGGTGATGGAATTCTTATTGTGACCGGCCAGACCGGTACGGGTCGCATAGGCGCGCACCTGCTTGGGGTCGTCGGCGGACAGGAACAGCTTGCCGGTCGACGTCAGATGCAGAGGGGCACGACCGCCGATCGCACGCACCACCTGCATGCCGGAGCGCTCCGAGAAAGAGCGGTCGATGTAGACGATTTCGTCGCCTTGCCGTACCGACAGGTTAATGGTTTGATGGGTCTTGCGATGCAAGGCACGCATGAATTCCAGGGCGGCTTCGCGTACATCCAAACGGCTTTTGACGATATTGCCCAATTCAAGCAGGCGCATGCCGAGGCGATAAGAGCCGGCCTCGGCGCGATCCACAAAGCGTTTGACCACAAGGTCGTTCAGAATGCGGTGTGCGGTCGACGGATGCAGGCCTGTGACTGTTGACAATTCTTTCAGGCTGACGGGGTCGGGATACTGCGCGAGTGCGTCCAAAAGCGAGATCATGCGTTCGATGACTTGAATCGAAATCTGACTGTTATCGTTGCCTTGTTCAGTTTTCATAATGTGGTTGGTGCGTTGCAATAAGGGTGTTATACCACAATGTGAAAAAATGAAAAAGTCGATTTATTACGATTCCAGCGATTTGGACAGCAAGTAATCTTAGCCAAAAGTTATTGGCGACAATGTCCTTTTATCGACGTCCGGATAAAAGCGGTGTACGCTTCACGCGCCCTGCGAACAGGGTATCTCGGCAAAGAGGCAGATATGCATAAAGGCGAAGCACAAACCAGTGAATTTAAAAGCAAGAGCGGTTTCAAACGGGTGCTTGCTGCGGTTCGCTATTCGCTGGCGGGATTGAAAACCGCCTGGAGGACCGAACATGCATTTCGGCAGGAACTGATGGTAATGATACCGGCAGCCATGCTTGCCTTGTTTCTGCCGGTAACCCTCATGCAAAAGCTGGCATTGATCGTTGTGCTGCTGCTGGTCTTGATCGTAGAACTGATCAATTCGGCAATAGAGGCAGTTGTGGATAGGATATCGCTGGAGTGCCATCCCTTATCCAAAAATGCGAAGGATTTTGGTAGTGCGGCAGTATGTCTGGCCTTGCTACTTGCTGGTTTGACGTGGGGCGCGATCCTGTTACCAGTCTTGCTTTCCTGATAATTATATATTCCGGTTCACTGCCAATTGCTTAGCTTATTCCCCTCCTGAATAAGCTAAGCAACTTAAAGTTGTTGTGATAGATGACCGATATCACTACATTCACATATAGAAAAAAGTAATCAGCGCGGCGATATTTTTAAACCGCGCCTACCGGATCCCCGTCCAGGAGCAATAGGTTCAATGAAGTTAACGTTCAATCAGATAGGAAAAGATTTCTCAGGCTTGAAAGTCATCGAGAATTTCAGCCGTGAGTTCGAAGAAGGACAACTGGTGGCATTGGTTGGTCCTTCCGGCTGCGGAAAATCGACTTTGCTGCATATCGCTGCCGGACTTGAAAGTCCGACCAGCGGCACTGTGCTCGCCAACGATCGCATCATCGAAGGACCGCATCCCGAGCGCACCCTGATGTTCCAGGAAAATGCACTCTATCCTTGGTTGACACTTGCGCAAAACGTTGGGCTCGCTCTGGAATTTCAAAAGGTCAACAAAAAGCAGGCGCGTGTTCAGGCATTTGAATGGCTGGAAAAGGTCAACCTGAAAGGTTTTGAAGATTATTATCCGCATCAGGTTTCCGGCGGCATGCGGCAACGTGCAGCGCTTGCGCGCGCATTCGTGTCCAATCCAAAAGTCCTGTTGCTGGATGAGCCGTTCGGGGCTCTCGATGCGCTCACGCGCATGACTCTGCAGGATGCACTGCGCGAACTGATACGCGAAGTGCATCCGACCGTATTACTGGTGACGCACGATGTCGATGAGGCATTATTCCTGGCGGATCGTATACTGGTATTCAGCCCTCGTCCGGCAAAGGTGCTCAAGGAATTCAATTTGACCCGGCATGAAAAGACACATGACTTGTCGGAGTTCGCGTCAATGCGCAGGCAAATCCTCGGATTGCTGGGCATACACGCAGAGCAGGACGACGTCGCAAAATTATTAGAAGGAGCAGAAGTATGAAATTGGCAAAACTTGCAGTTCCCGCATTGATTTCCCTGGCCTTGGCGAGTCAGGCATTTGCAGCTGAAAAATTCAAGGTCGGCTATCTCCGTGTGATGGATGATGCACAGGCCATCCTGGCGCATGAAGCCGGCTATTACAAAAAGCAGGGACTGGATGTCGAGCTGGTCGAATTCAAGTCGGGCACCGACCTGATCAAGGCAATTGTCGGTGGCCAGCTTGATTCCGGCGTGCTCGGATTTACCAATGCAGTGGCATGGGCATCCAAGGGAGCCGATCTGAAAGTGGTCGGTGGCGCGCAGCACGGCTATCACGCAATCATTGCGCGCGACGATTCCGGCATCAAGAAAGTGGCCGATCTCAAAGGCAAGACCCTTGCCTCGCAGGCAGAAGGAAGCACTGCCGATACCGTACTCAAAGGCGTCGTGCTGAAGGAAGCCGGGCTCAAGCCGGATGATGTCAACGTGATGGGCGTCAGTCCGCAGGTTGCCGTCCAATCGCTGGTCGGCAAGCGCGTCGATGCGGCTTTCCTGTTCGAACCGCAGGCGAGCATTGCACAATTGATCGCACCGGTGAAACAGATTTATGAAATCGGTGAAGTATGGCCGTTCCCGTGCATGGTTGTCATCACTTCGGGTGAAACCTTGAAGAAGCGTAAAGATGCGGTCTGGAAATCTCTGGATGCGCAGCGCGAGGCCATCGACCTGCTGCAAAAGAAACCCGCCGATGCGTCCAAGCTGATTGCCGGTTACTTCATTTCCGAGCCGACGCTCAAGACCCTGAACAAGGGCGAGCTGCCGCGCGAAACAGTCATCACCGACGCGATCAAGAGCCAGACTTTCAGCCCTATCCTTAGCCAGAAGGAACAGGCAAGAATGCAGGAGATTGCAAACATCCTGCAGGATCAGGGTTCGCTGAAGACGCGCGACGGTAAACCGTTTGACGTGAATTCCATTCTGGACTTGAGCTGGCAGAAAGAGCGCAAGCTTTAAGATCGAGCAACGGACGCCGCCCGCATCGGCTTGCAAGTTGTGGTGGACCTGCCAAGGTCAAGGCTTTTTCACATTACCCGGTGGCCGGCGCAAGCCGGCCATCTGATTTAAGAAACCATGAGCAATCGTATTCGCATTTCCGGCAATCAAAAGAAACTCGCTTTCGTTCTCGCCGTCGTATTTATTCTTTTGGGCTGGCAAACCGCAGCATGGATATTGCCCGATTTTCTGATGCCCGATGTGGCGACCGTGATCATGCGTCTGGTGCAGGAAGTGCAGTCGGCCAGTTTTCTGCAAGGCTTGCGCGACAGCTTGCTGCGCCTGGGTGCCGGTTACGGTGTCGCGCTGGTATTCGGTATCGGTTTCGGTTTGATCGGTGCGGTGCAGTTCTTTTTTCGCGCGGTACTGAAATCCGCAATCATCATCCTGCAATCGATACCGTCGATCTGCTGGGTGCCGCTGCTGTTGATCGTGATGGGCTTTGGCAGCACGCCCATCATTGTCGTCGTTGCGATCGCCGCATTCTTCCCGGCAGCGTTGTCGGTCATGAACGCAACCGAGAGCGTGCAGCATGTCCATGTATCGGCAGCGCGCGTGATGGGTGCTTCGCGCTGGGACATGCTCAAGCGCGTTTATCTGCCGGCGGTAATGCCTGAGCTGATCACGGGTGCTCAGCTGGCATTCGGTAACGCATGGCGCGCACTGATATCGGCGGAAATGCTGATCGGTTTCGGAAAAGGGCTGGGTCGCTCGCTGTCGTATGCGGGCGAAACAGCCGACATGGTCGGTGTGATGACCAACATCCTTGCCATTGCGATTCTTGCTCCGCTCATCGACCAGCTTCTGCTGGAAAATCTCAGGCATCGGGTATTACGCTATCAATACGTTTGATGATCGTATGAAGAGCTTCTTCGGCCCACATCGCTCGCAATGCATGATCGCTGCACTAAGCTGCCTGGCGACGATGGCGGTTGCCGCAGCGACGCCGGCGACCGCCACCGAAACCGGATTGGAGCGTGCCAGGGCGCGCGGCGAGCTAGTCGCGGGCATCAAGTATCCGGTGCCGGAATATAAGGGCGGCATGAAGTTCAGGACCGCTGAAGCGATCGATACCGAATTGTTGCAAGACCTTGCGCAGCGCCTGCAACTGCGCGTATCGATGGTGAAGGCGGAACCGGCGAAAGCGGAAACCGCACTAGCTTCCGGCAAGGCCGATGTCGTTCTTGCCACGGTTCCGGAAGGCGTGGTGTTGCCTGCATCGATAACTGCCATTCCTGCAGGATACATCGCGCGGCCAATGGCTATTATGCGCTCGGACACGGATATCAAGTCGTGGCAGCAATTGAAGGGCCGCAAGGTCTGTACTTCGGAGGGCGGCCTGTACGTCGGCATGCTGGCAGCGAAATATGGCGCGGTTGAGCAGCTTGTCCGAGCGCCTGCCGATTCCCTGCTGGCCTTGCGGATAGGCGGTTGCGATGCGGCGGTACATGACAGCGCCATGCTGGAAGAGTTGACCCGATTGCCCGAATGGAAAAAATTTTCTGCGCGCTTGACTCCGGGACCTGCAAGCACCTTGGCTTTTCTGGTTCCTGTTGCAGACAAGGCTACGACGGCGATGCTTAAGCGGGTTTCGAATGAATGGTCATCGAGCCAGTTCCCCGAGCAACTGACGAAGAAACGCGTTCGGCATATTGCATTCGAAGTGTATCTGGACCAGGATGTGCCGGATTGTCACTGACATGCCCTAATGAAAATAAAGGCTTGCCTTCACTGAAGGCAAGCCTTTATTCGACAGCGCGTCCTATAGCATGAGAACGCGTCGGTTCCGTGTAATCAGCTCAGAACGGTAAACACGGCATTGGGATTTACCGATACTGTATTGACACCGGTGAGCTGCACCGTGGCTGCCGAGTTGGTTAGCGTGTTCCAGTAGGTGAGGTTATCGGACGCGGCATTGAAGAACCATTCGCCGCGTGCGTCCACCGCGGCAGCGCTCCCGACCGATGCCAATTGATAATCGCCGTTTGTGTCGGCCGCAGCTGCGACGCTGACCATATCACCCGCCGTGAGGCCGTTGATCACTCGGTAGTTATTGGCATCAACATTGCCGAAGATGAACAGATCGGTCGATGCTGTGCCAGTGCCGGTGGTTTGTCCGGGTGTGGGACCGAATGGCACAGCCACTGCTTTTTCAAGCGCGGCAATACCGGCCTGATAGCTAGCTTGGGATTCATCGATACTCGTGATCAGCTCGATCAGCTTATGTTCATCGACCGTGGTGCCGCGGATCAGCTGCAATTCAGCCACATATTTTGCCGCCTCGACACGATTCAAGATGAATGCCTTGCCCGGTGTCCCATCCGGTGAGTTCAGGCCCGCATCGATCATCGCGGTCACGACTTGACCGCGCTGCTGCCCGGCACCGATTTGAGAGTTCCAGTATGCGAGACCGCCAGCATCCGGAACCTTGCCGAACACATTGGTATAGACCGCAGTCAGGAATTGGGCGTTCGTCATCGAGTCGGGATAAATCGCCTTCACCACAGGCAGGCTAAATACCGTATTGACGACTTGCGAGAAAGGAGTACCGCTCGATAGCTGGGCATCCCAGTACATGAGACCTTCGCGCTCTGGAGCGCGCATGAAGGCGCCGACATAAAGTTTGGTGAGAGCCGTTTGCGTTGCGGTAAGTGCCATAAATATTCCCCTTATTGAATTGAAAACGCGTTTGTTAACTCGGTGACATCCGAGCGCTCGGCAGAACTTCTAGAGAGCAGCTCTGCGCGATTGCGGTAAGGGAAGTGTATTGAGTGGCAACGATGGATTTTTGATGGAATGCAAATAAGGATAGGGCCGGCGCGATCATTGAAATAATTTTTAGACGGGACGCAAAAGAGTGAACTTATGGCACTTAGTTTTGTCGCTTTATTACTATGTTGTGCACTATGGCAAGCCTACGTTTCACTTAGGTGGGAAGTGTCCTTGTCATCTCCATGAGCGCATAGACTTGCTCATGCGAACTGATGAAATTTTAGGCAGCGTACGCATCGTGGTATCCATATGCAGTTTACCTATGCTGGATGTTGTCGTTAATGCCGATGGACAAACCAGATCGACCTTAGTCAACTTTATCGATGGACTTAAACAAAAAGTAGTTATACGGTCCACTCGAAATTTTTTTGCCCTTGGAACATATGTGGAAGGGCAGAGACTAATTCTCCGCCACTGACATTTTTTCGATGAATTATGTGTAAGAGCAATTCATCAGGACGGCGGTCGGACACCAAAACGCAAGGCCAAGTGGCAAGGTACGCGCATTCTGCACAAGCTTTGTTTTCCGTACTGAAAAAATCTGGTGGTCAACATTGTGCTGTGGTAAGCTTCCTGAGATGTGATATCCGTCACATTTTTCGAGGCAAAATGAAAACTTGCAGTCGTGTTTTCATAGAGCCGCTAGAGCGCTTTGCTCCGGAGATCGTGGTCGGATTGCTATTTGCCCATGCCTTGCATGGATCGGCCGCTTTTTCTGCCTATTTCAGCCCAGCTCCTCCTAGATGAAATCGAAATTTCAAATTCCGCAAAATGAAATTGGCCAAGCCTTGGCCGGTTTCAAAAGCGCGTTCCGCACAGTGGGTATTTTCAGCGCGATCATCAACCTGATCATGCTGGTGCCGTCCATTTACATGCTGCAGGTATACGATCGCGTACTGCCGAGCCGGAACGAGATCACGCTGTTGATGCTTACGCTTATCATGCTTGGCGCCTATCTGTTGATGAGCGCGCTTGAGTATGTGCGCAGCTTCGTACTCGTTCGCGTCGGCGCACGCCTCGACATGCAGTTGAACAAGCGGGTTTATACTGCGGCCTTCGAGCAAAACCTCAAGCGCGGTGGCGGCAATGCCGGCCAAGCCCTTTCCGATCTGACCAATCTGCGCCAATTTCTGACCGGAAATGCACTGTTTGCATTTTTCGATGCGCCCTGGTTCCCGATTTATCTGATCGTCATCTTCTTGTTCGAACCCTCGCTGGGCATATTCGCGCTGGTAGGAACGGCGATCTTGGTGGCGCTTGCATTCATCAATGAAAAAGTTTCCAAGAAGCCCTTAAACGAAGCGAATACGCTGGCCATCGCTTCCAATACGCTGGCGACCAACAACCTGCGCAATGCGGAAGTAATCGAATCGATGGGCATGCTGCCCAACCTGATGCAGCGCTGGTTCAAATTACATGGCCGTTTCCTGCAACTGCAGGCAGAGGCCAGTGAAAAAGCCGGCATCGTTACCGCCGTCACCAAGTTCTTCCAGACATCGTTACAGTCACTGGTGCTTGGCTATGGCGCCTTGCTTGCCGTAGAAGGCAAAATCACCCCCGGCATGATGATCGCCGCTTCCATCCTGATGGGTAAGGCGCTTGGTCCCGTCCAGCAGGTGATCGGGGTATGGAAATCCTGGAGCAGCACGCGCAGCGCCTATGAGCGCCTGTCCAAACTGCTGGCCGACAATCCTGCGCGCCAGGCCGGCATGTCCCTGCCCAAGCCGCAAGGCGCATTGAGCGTCGAAGGCGTGATGGCCGCGCCGCCCGGCGCACAGGTAGCCGTCATCAAAGGTTTGACCTTCGGTATCCAGCCGGGCGACGCGCTTGGCGTGATCGGACCCAGCGGTTCCGGCAAGTCGACGCTGGCGCGTCTGCTGGTAGGCGTATGGCCGGCGGCTGCGGGCAAGGTGCGTCTGGATGGGGCAGACATCTACCAATGGAACAAGGATGAACTAGGCCCGCATATTGGCTACCTGCCGCAGGATATCGAGCTGTTCGGCGGTACGGTCAGCGAGAATATCGCCCGCTTCGGTGAAGTGGATTCGGAAAAGGTGATCGAAGCGGCCAAGCGCGCCGGCGTGCATGACATGATCCTGCACTTCCCGAAAGGATACGACACACCGCTGGGTGAAGGCGGCGCCGGATTGTCCGGCGGGCAGAAGCAGCGTATCGGCCTGGCACGTGCCATGTATGGCGATCCGTCGCTGATCGTGCTCGACGAGCCGAATTCCAATCTGGACGACGTCGGTGAACAGGCATTGGTGGCTGCGATTCTCGACCTGCGTCGCCGTGGCAAGAGCATCGTCCTGATTACGCATCGCACCAGCGTCATTGGCGTCACCAACAAGCTGTTGCTGGTACGTGAAGGCGTCGCGCAAATGTTCGGTCCGACCAATGATGTGCTGGCTGCGCTGAATCAGCAAGCACAGCAGGCGCAGCTCGCCCAGCAGCAAGCCTTGCAGGCACAACAACAGGCTCAGCAAGCTCAACAACAGGCGCAGGCCGGAAAACCAGCCGCAGCTGTCGTGACGGAACAGGAATAAGCACAAATGAAACTGTTGAAAAGTAAAGAGGCGACGGAAGTCGTCGCCCATGACGTCGCCCCGATCGACGTCGATACCGATCCCACGCGTCATGCACGGCTGGGCTGGCTGATTGTCCTGCTCGGCGTCGGCGGCTTCCTGTTGTGGGCCATGTTTGCTCCGCTCGACAAAGGTGTTCCGGTCAGCGGCACAGTTACCGTGTCCAGCAATCGCAAGGCAATCCAGCACCAGACCGGCGGCACGATAGAAGAGATCCTGGTCAAGGAAGGCGACATTGTCAAAGCCGGCCAGCCGTTGGTGAAGATGAATGACGTGCAGGCCAAGTCGGCAGCCGAAATGACGCGTGTACAGTATTTCACTGCACGTGCGGCGGAAGCGCGACTGGTTGCCGAACGCGATGGTAAAAAGACCATCGCTTTCCCGCCCGAACTGGAAAACGCGAAAAGCGATCCGCGTGTGGCCAATAACATCAGTCTGCAGCAGCAACTGTTCGTGTCGCGCCAGGCTTCGCTGCAAAGCGAACTTGCAGGCGTCGATGAAAGCATTGCCGGCCTCAAGGCGCAGGTCAGCGGTTTGCAGGAAGCATTGGACAGCCAGAAGCAGCAGCAGAAGCTTCTGAAAGAGCAACTGGACGGCATGCGCGACCTCGCCAAGGAAGGCTATATCGCGCGCAACCGCCTGCTTGAAGTCGAACGTACCTTTGCGCAAATCAATGCCGGCATTTCCGAAAACATCGGCAATATCGGCCGTTCGCAGCGCCAGATCGCCGAACTGACGCTGCGCCGTCTGCAACGCCAGCAGGACTATCAAAAGGAAGTGCGTACCCAGTTGACCGAAGTTCAAAAAGAAGCCGAAGCGCTGGAGAACCGCCTGAAGAGCCAGGACTTCGATCTTGCCAATGTACTGGTCAAGGCTCCGGTTGACGGCACGGTCGTCGGCATGAACGTATTCACGCAGGGCGGTGTCATTCCAGGCGGGTTCCGCATGATGGATCTGGTCCCGACGGATGATCCGCTGATCATTGAAGGCCAGGTGCCGGTCCACTTGATCGACAAGGTCCATCCCGAACTCGCGGTCGATCTGGTATTCCCGGCATTCAACCAGAACGAGACGCCGAATATTCCCGGCAAGGTCACGCAGGTTTCCGCAGATCGTCTGGTCGACGAGAAGACCGGGCAGCCTTACTACAAGATGAAGGCGATGGTTACTCCAGAAGGCAAGCAGCTGCTGAAGCAGCATCAGGTGCGCGCCGGTATGCCGGTGGAAGCGTTCGTGAAGACTGGCGAACGCACGATGATGAGCTACCTGCTCAAGCCGATCTTCGATCGCGCCAAGACATCGCTGTCTGAGGAGTAATTGCGAGTGATGATGAAGAAGCGCGTGATTGCTTCCGCTCTGGCCGCTGCGCTGCTCGCGCAGACCGGCCAGGCCTCGGCGATCGGTCTGATACAAGCCTATGAATCGGCCTTGCAGAATGACCCGACTTACCGCTCGGCAGTCCATGAGAATGAGGCCGGTCAGCAGAACAAGGTATTGGGACGTTCCAACCTGTTGCCTAGCCTGAGTGCGAGCTATTCGACATACAAGAACAAGGGTGATCTGACTCGGCCCGATTTTCTAGGGAACCCGAGCAACGAAGATCTCGACTACCGCAGCACGGCGAAGGGTGTAACCCTGCGCCAGCCGCTCTTCAATCTGGATGGTCTGGCCCGCTACAACCAAGGTATTGCCCAGACCAGCTATAGCGATGCCTTGTTCAGCGCACGCGGTCAGGATCTGGTGCTGCGCCTGGTCAGCGCTTACGCCGAAGCCAAGTATGCGGAAGACCAGCTGGCGCTGGCGACGATACAGCGCGATACGTTCGCAGAGCAACGTCAGGTGAATGACCGCATGTTCCAGAAAGGCGAAGGCACCAGGACCGACATGCTGGAAACGCAGGCCCGCTACGACTTGGCGGAAGCCCAGCTGCTGGAAGCGCGCGACAGCATGACCACTGCCCGCAACAATCTGGCCGCGATAGTCGGTACCGACATCAATCAGCTCGATCCCTTGGGCGACGACTTCAAGGTCCGTCCCATGCAGCCGTCGTCGTTCGACGAATGGAAGGCGCTGGCGATGGAGCGCAACGCCGAGATTGCCGCGCAGCGCTATGCGGTGGAAATCGCCGAGCAAGAGATCAAGAAAAATCGCGCCGGTCACGCGCCCCGCGTCGATCTGATCGCTTCCCTGAACAAGAGTGGTTCCGAGACCGTTACTTCTCGCAACCAGGACTCTTCGGTGCGCGCAGTCGGTGTACAAGTGAATATTCCGCTGTATTCCGGCGGCTCGGTCACTGCGGCAACTAGCCAGGCAGTTTCCAATCACCTGAAGGCGAAGTCCGATCTCGATGCAAAGACTAGTCAGGTCCTGGTTGAGTTGCGCAAGCAATTCAACCTGTCGTTGAGCAGCACGTCGCGCATCGATGCACTGGTCAAGTCGGTGGATTCGGCACGCCTGCTGGTGCAGGCGACTCAGCAAAGCGTCAAGGGCGGTGTGCGCATCAACCTCGATGTGTTGAACGCACAGCAGCAGCTGTACACCGCGCAGCGCGACCTGGCCCAGGCACGGTACAACTATCTGATCAGCTATCTGCGCCTGCGCTACGCGGCCGGCACGCTGAATGCGGATGATTTGCAAACAGTGGCCAGCTATTTCGTGCCGTCCGTACGCAGCGATGCCATGCCGACAGGCCCAGGAGCAAATGCCGGACTGAGCAAGGTGTCGATGGATGCGGCAGGCAGGGTGTCGTTCAACGCGTCTCGGGAAACAGCACAGGCAGGATTGTCAGCTCGCCGGTGATAAGGCAATAAACCGTCAGCGAAACCTGTTTCGACGTCTTACCAGCCGCAGCGACAATAAAAAAGCCGGTCTTCGTTATATACGGAGACCGGCTTTTTCAATTCGCGACCGATTTGATTATGCTAAGGAACGTGCACGAAATAATTTCCCGATTTGGTTCACGTCTGACGGGCGCGCTGCAGCGTTGCTCGGCGTCGCCATAGCTCGCTATGACTCCTTCTCGCGCCCCTCGGCGGGCCCCTTGCAGCGCATCCCGTCAGACGTGTCCAAATCGGCAACTTATTCCGTACACATTCCTAAGCGCGTGTCCGCCTGCACCTGTTCTTGGTCCTGCATTTCCTTCTTGCAATGCGGGCATGAGCGACCAGGAATGTAATAGGGTGACAATTGCTCGCGCGGTGTCACGACGGCGCGGCAGGCAAAGCATTGTTTGGTGTCGGTCGCTTCCAGCTTGGGATTGAGCGCGGTACGGTAGTCGAACACGAAGCAGTTGCCCTTGTAATGCGCGCCGCCGACTTCCTCGAAGTATTTCAGGATGCCGCCTTCCAGCTGGTAGACGCTGTCGTAGCCGATATTCTGCATGTGGATCGCCGCCTTTTCGCAACGTATGCCCCCGGTGCAAAAGGTCACCACGGTCTTGCCGGCAAGCTCGTCCTTATGTTTGGCAACCACTTCCGGAAACTCGCTGAATTTTTCGATACGGTAATCCAGCGTGTTGTCGAAGGTGCCGACATCCACTTCGAAGGCGTTGCGCGTGTCCATCATCACGACCGGCTTGCCGTTATCGTCGATACCCTGGTCGAGCCAGCGCTTGAGCGTTTTTGCATCGACCGCCGGAGCCCGGCCTTCTTCCGGCTTGATCAGCGGGTTTTTCATCGTGATGATTTCGCGCTTGAGCTTGACCAGCATCTTGGTGAAAGGCTGCCGGTCCGAATAGCTTTCCTTGACTTCGATATCGGCAAAGCGCTCGTCCGAGCGCAGCCAGGCGAGGAAGCGGTCGATCGGTTCATGCAGACCGGCCAGAAACAGGTTGATGCCTTCAGGACTGAGCAGGATGGTGCCTTTCAGCCCCAACTCCTCGCATAGGGCGCGGAACTCCGCCCGCTTTTCGGCGGTGTCATTGAAGGTGATGAATTTGTACGCTGCGATGTTGACGTAGGGATTGGTCGACTGCATGGGATTCTAGGTAAGTCTTTGATTTGCCAACATTATATACGTTGCGGCCGCTGCCGACATAGCTCGCTCCACCGTGGAAGCGCAAATTTTCATTGCAACTTTTTGTAGCGCACTGTCAATAGCCAATGTCACCACAGTGACTCGCGGCATGCCTGCCGGAACCGGCGCTCGCGGTAAAATAACAAGATGACTTCTCCGCAATTTATCCACCTCCGCCTTCATTCCGAATTTTCCATCGTCGACGGGCTCGTCCGTATCGATGACGCGATCAAGGCGGCTTCCCAAGACGCTCAGCCGGCACTTGCGATTACCGACCTTGCCAACCTGTTCGGCATGGTGAAGTTTTACAAGGCCGCACGCGGCAAGGGCATCAAGCCGATCGCCGGCTGCGATGTGTGGATTACCAATGACGACGATCGCGACAAGCCCTCGCGTCTGCTGCTGCTGGTAAAAAACCGCAATGGTTACCTGCAACTGTGCGAACTGTTGTCCAGGGCATGGCTGACCAACATCCATCGTGGTCGTGCGGAACTTCGCGCAGACTGGCTGGAAGACGGCGGCGCCAGCGATCTGATTGCGCTTTCCGGCGCGCATTTCGGCGACATCGGCATCGCGCTTGACAATGGCAATCCGGCGGCCGCGCAGCGTTGCGCCGAACGTTGGGCGCGCATTTTTCCGAACCAGTTTTACATCGAAATCCAGCGTTACGGACAGCCGAACGTGGATACGCATGTCCGGCAGGCGGTGGCGCTCGCTAGCAAACTGAAGCTGCCGGTCGTGGCAACGCATCCGATACAGTTTCTGAAGGCCGAGGAATTCGTTGCGCACGAAGCGCGTACCTGTATTGCCGAAGGCGAAATCCTCGCCAATACGCGTCGCGTCAAGCGCTTCAATGAACAGCAATGCTTCAAGTCCCAGGCCGAGATGGCCGAACTGTTTGCCGACATGCCGGCGGCGGTACAGAATTCGATCGAGATCGCCAAGCGCTGCAATCTTCAGCTCGAACTCGGCAAGCCCAAGCTGCCCTTGTTTCCGACACCGGACGGCGTCTCGCTGGACGAATTCCTGGCCACGGAAGCCAAACGGGGTCTCGAGGAACGGCTGGTCCAGCTGTTTTCCGATCAGGCCAAACGCGAGGCCAACCGGCAGCGCTATGAGGAGCGGCTCAAGTTCGAAACCGACACCATCATCAAGATGGGCTTTCCCGGCTACTTCCTCATCGTGGCCGACTTTATCCAGTGGGGCAAGAACAACGGCGTGCCGGTCGGCCCCGGGCGGGGTTCCGGTGCGGGTTCGCTGGTCGCCTACGCACTCAAGATCACCGATCTGGACCCATTGGAATACAACCTGCTGTTCGAGCGCTTCCTGAATCCGGAACGGGTATCGATGCCCGACTTCGATATCGACTTTTGCCAGGAAAACCGCGACCGCGTGATTCAGTACGTGAAAGACCGCTATGGCCGCGAAGCCGTGTCGCAGATTGCGACCTTTGGCACCATGGCGGCAAAGGGCGCGGTGCGCGACGTCGGCCGTGTGCTCGATATGGGCTACAACTTTTGCGACGGCATCTCCAAGCTGATTCCATTCAAGCCGGGCAAGCTGGTGACGATCGCCGACGCGATCGAAGAAGAGCCGCTGCTCAAGGAGCGGATGGAGAACGAAGAAGAGGTCAAGCAGCTGCTTGAACTTGCACAGCAGGTCGAAGGCATTGCCCGCAACATCGGCATGCATGCCGGCGGCGTGCTGATCGCTCCCGGCAAGCTGACCGACTTCTGCCCGCTGTATACGCAAGGTGGCGATTCCGGTGTGGTGTCGCAGTACGACAAGGACGATGTTGAAGCGGTCGGCCTGGTCAAGTTCGACTTTCTGGGATTGACCACGCTGACGATTCTCGATCGCGCGGTCCGCTATATCAAGCAGCTCGATTCCGCGATGTCGGACTTTGCGCTTGAAAAATTGCCGCTCAACGACAAAGCGTCGTACGAACTGCTGACCAAGGCCAAGACGGTCGCGGTGTTTCAGCTTGAAAGCCGCGGCATGCAGGGCATGCTCAAGGATGCCCGGCCTGACCGCTTTGAAGACATCATCGCGCTGGTCGCCTTGTACCGACCGGGCCCGATGGACCTGATTCCGGATTTCTGCCGACGCAAGCACGGTGAAAAATTCGAATACCCGGACCCGCGTACCGAAGGCATTCTTTCCGAAACCTACGGCATCATGGTGTACCAGGAGCAGGTGATGCAGATGGCCCAGGTGATCGGCGGCTATTCGCTCGGTGGTGCGGACTTGCTGCGTCGCGCGATGGGCAAGAAAAAGCCGGAAGAGATGGCCGAGCACCGCTTGATCTTCCGCGAGGGTGCAGCGAAAAACGGCCTGTCGCAGGAAAAGGCCGACGAGATTTTCGACTTGATGGAAAAGTTCGCGGGCTACGGCTTCAACAAGTCGCACGCCGCCGCGTACGCGCTGCTGTCCTATCACACCGCCTATCTGAAGGCCCATCATCCCGCCGCATTCATGGCCGCCAACTTGTCGCTGGCAATGGATGACACCGACAAGATCAAGATCCTGGTCGAGGATGCGATCGATGTCTGCGGCTTGAAGCTGCTGCCGCCGGACATCAATTTGTCGGACTATCGCTTTACGCCGGTCGGCGAGTCGGCCAAGAAGGCGACGCAGATCCGTTATGGCTTGGGTGCGGTCAAGGGCTCGGGACAGAATGCGATCGAAGCGATTATGGCGGCGCGTCAGGAAGGATCTTTCAAGGACCTGTTCGATTTCGTCAAGCGTGTGGACAAGCGGCAGATCAATCGCCGCACCATAGAGTCGCTGATTCGCGCCGGTGCGATGGATTGCTTTGGCGTCGATCGGGGCGTGCTCATTGCCTCAGTCAACTACGCAATGGAATGCGCGGAGCAGGCTGAAGCATCGGCCAACCAGGTCAGTCTGTTCGGCGGACCCGACGGCGACATGGAAGCGCCGCCCGAATACGTCAAGGCCGCCTCCTGGAGCGAGAAGCAGAGGCTGACCGAGGAAAAGATCGCACTTGGTTTCTACCTGTCCGGCCATCTGTTCAATGCTTATGAACAGGAAGTCCGCAAGTTTGCGCGCGCGAAATTGTCCAGTCTGGAACCGTCGCGCGAGCCGCGTCTGATGGCCGGCATCATCAGCGCGCTACGCACCCAGATGACCCAGCGCGGCAAAATCATGATCGTGACGCTGGATGATGGCACGGCGACGGTCGACGTCACCGTCTACAGCGAGCTGTACGAACCGAACAAGCAATTGTTCAAGGAAGATGAATTTCTCGCCGTGCAAGGCAAGGTATCGGAAGACCGCTTCGCCGGCGGCATCCGCGTCTCCGCCGACAAGGTAATGGATGTCGCGATGGCGCGCGTGCAGTTTGGGCGGCAATTTTGCTTCTCGCTCAGCACGCGGCTCGATACCACACAACTCAAGCAGATATTGACACCCTATCGTTCAGAAAATGGATTGCCACTGACCTTGCGCTATGTGCAGGAAGGCGTAGGCAGCTGTGAAATCCGGTTTGCCGACGACTGGCGCGTTGCGCCGGCGGATGGCTTAAAGCAAGTGTTGGCTGATAAGTTGGGGATCAAGGGGGCGACGGTGGAGTACTGATTCCACCGTGCCAAAAGATTTTCGCTGCAAGAAGGAAAAACGGAGGGCGAGATTATTCGGCTTACTGTCCGCTGCCTCTTTTTGTAAGAGGGCGGCGGACAGAGGCGCAGTGGCGTCTCGCCGGGTCAACGCGCTGAATGCCGCTCTACCCACTGCGCAAACGATTGCAAGAACTTTTGCATGAACTCTCGTGTAGAGTCGTTTGCGATATCTCCGCTGTCACTGAACAGCTTGCCCGCACCGCCTATATATGCCTCCGGCTGCTGCATGGCCGGTACATTCAGGAACACCAGAGACTGACGCAGATGGTGGTTGGCCCCAAACCCGCCGACCGCGCCCGGCGACACGCTGATCACTGCGCCCGGTTTGCCGTCCCATGCGCTTTTTCCGTAGGGGCGCGACGCGATGTCGATTGCATTCTTCAGTACGCCAGGAACCGAGCGATTATATTCGGGGGTGACGAAGAGAACCGCGTCGGCATTCTGGATCTGGTCCTTGAAATCGCGGGCCGGCTTGGGCGGATCATCATCAAAATCCTGGTTGTACAAGGGCAAGTTTCCGATTTCCACAATACCGAGCTTCAGTGTATCGGGAGCTAGTTTTTCCAGCGCAAGCGCCATTTTGCGGTTCAGCGATTCCTTGCGCAGGCTTCCGACAATGACTGCGACATTTTTCGTTGTGGCCATGATCTTCCTTTGCTTTGCTAGTGGGAAAGTGATTGCCGGCGTCGTCACGCCGACATCGGGGTTGATGAAATGGCATGCGTTGGAAAACAAGTAGACCGGCTATGGTCAGCATTTGTTCTGCGCATCTCTCATGTGCCGACTGGGGACGCAGTTCGATAGGATGATGCACAAAGAACTATTCACCGTTAAGATGGATCTGAAAATTGCCGAAGTGTTCATATTTCACTTCGGCCAGAGTGGCTGGAAAAGATGGGCATCCTTACAACATACCGACCATTGAAGAGGGAATCATTATGAATAACAAACAAACCGGTAATGTCTCCGAAGACTTCGGCAAACTGATTCTTCGTGTCACGCTTGCAATACTGATTCTTTTTCATGGCATTTCGAAGTTGATCAAAGGAGCCGATGGCATCCTCGCGATGGTGGCGAAGACAGGTTTGCCGGCCGAATTCGGATATCTCGTTTACGTCGGCGAAGTGCTTGCACCTCTATTGATATTGTTTGGCGTCATGACGCGTCCAGCCGCTCTGATAGTCGCAGTCAATATGGTAGTGGCGGTCGCATTGGTACACGCGGCCGAGATATTTACTTTAGCTAAAACCGGCGGTTGGGCACTGGAGTTGCAGGCGATGTTCCTGATTTCCGCGCTAGCCGTCGCATTCCTCGGTGCCGGCCGCTACAGCGTTGCCGGGCAGGGTGGGCGCTGGAATTAGCAAGTTTGAATAAATCCGGTAATAGAACTAGACCAATACCTTATGCAATCTGCAATTGCGGCTTGCGTAACTGAATCTTGTGCAGAGGTGCACTCAAGTTATTCGCATCTCTGCATCAACTCTTGAAGTTTGCTCATTCGTCCCGAATTACCATCCATAGAGATGGTGAATGGATGGTGGATGATGAGTGCAAATAACAACATTGTTGCAACGGAAGCCAAGCCCAAGGCAGGCGATAGCGAGAAAATTACGATCAATCTTGGGCCGGTGGACCTCGGGCAGATCGATTTACTGGTTCAGGAAGGTTTCTATTCGAACCGTACCGATCTGATCCGCACTGCTATTCGCAATCAGTTGCAATCCCACGGCGAAGTGATTCGCCAGACGGTCGCTAGAAAAAGTCTGGTCCTCGGCTTGCAGCATTATTCACGCGCTGACCTGGAAGCCGCGCAGGCAGCCGGGCAGGTGCTGCACATCCAGGTGCTGGGACTTGCGAGCATAGCCGCAGACGTCACTCCGGAATTGGCTGTCGCAACGATAGCCTCCATCTCTGTGTTGGGAGCATTACACGCTACTCCCGCCGTCAAGGCTGCTTTGGCCGGACGTATTCATTAACGCCATTTCTTTCTCGCCCGGCACACTCAGGCTGAAATGGCTCGACTTGCGAAAGAATTCCATGAAAATCGATGAAGGCTTCCTCGCGCGCATGCGCGAAGCCACCCAAATATTGCAGAGTGCAGGTCCGATGGCCGCCACCGAAGCGATCCAGCGAGCGTTGCACGGCATGCCTGCAAGTCCCGAATCCGAACCGGTTTCTGAGGAAGAAGCGACCGTCACCCAGCCATTCGATACCGCCAAAAACATCAATCCTTTTCGTCGCAACCAATGGGCCGGCAAGTGGACCCCGAGTGCGGATCGTCAGCCTGTCGAAGACATTGAAGACGTCAGCGACGTCAGGCACGGAAAGGCAGGCAGGGCAGATAAGGCCGGACATGGAAAATTCCTTTCCAGATCACAGTCCAATGCAGCGGGCAGGCGCAACTATAAACTTTATGTGCCGCGCAGCTACGTCGGCCAGCCGATGCCGCTCGTGGTGATGCTGCATGGCTGCAAGCAGAATCCCGACGATTTTGCGACCGGCACCGGCATGAATTTGCTGGCGGAAGAGCAGGGTTTTCTGGTGCTGTATCCGGAACAGATGCAATCCGCAAACGGATCGAACTGCTGGAACTGGTTTCAGCCGAATGACCAGAAGCGCGATGCTGGCGAGCCTTCGCTGATTGCCGACATGACGCGCACGGTGATTGAAGAGTTCCATATCGATCGGAGTCGTGTCTATGTCGCCGGTCTTTCGGCTGGTGGCGCGATGGCGGCTGTCATGGGTGCAACCTATCCGGATATCTATGCAGCAATCGGTGTGCATTCGGGCCTGCCTTACCGCGTCGCGCATGATGTTCCTTCTGCATTTGGAGCAATGAACGGTGGCCTCGGCAAGACAGGCATGCCGTCAAAGCGCGGCAAGAAAGTGTCCCCGCTATCCCATGTAGTACCGATTGTGGTATTCCATGGCGATCGCGATACCACCGTCCATCCCGCGAACGGCGAGCAAGCCATATCGCAATGCCTGAGGGCGTCGCCCGGATCTACGGATGCGGTCATTGAGGAATCGGGCCAATCCGGAGGGCGTTTCTTTACGCGACGCATCTACAAGGATAAGGATGGCCGGCCCGTCGGCGAGCACTGGCTGGTGCATGGTGCCGGCCACGCGTGGTTGGGGGGCGAGTCGGGCGGTTCGTATACCGACACCCGTGGGCCGAAGGCTTCGCGCGAAATGCTGCGCTTCTTTTTATCGCATACATTGCAAAGCAAGCAAGAGTATTGAACGTTCAAGCAACATCCGGTGCGTGCCTGATGACAAGTGACTCGAAAAGGCCCTATAGTTGAGCCGTACCAACGAGTTGCCGCAGACATGAACATCGAGATTCGAACAGCAGGGCCGGAAGACGCCATTGATGCATGCAATATTCTGCGCCGTTCGATTTTAGAATGTTGTATCGATGACCATCGCAATGATGTCGCGATTCTATCGGCATGGCTCGCCAACAAGACGCCGGAAACCGTGCGTTGCTGGTTCGGGTCCCACGCGAATTATTCGATCGTCGCTGTGTCTTCAGGCGTTGTTTCGGGCGTTGCCATTATGACGCGGCAGGGCAAGATCGTCCTGTGCTACGTCAGTCCCGAGGCACGATTTGGCGGTACCGGCAAAGCCCTGCTGCAAGCGCTGGAATGCCGCGCGAAAGAATGGGGTGTGCTTCAGTTGCAGGTGAACAGCACGCTTACCGCAAAGGGCTTCTATGCCCACAACGGCTTTGTCGAAGGTGCGGTTGCCAGAACGGCTTTCGGTACGGACGGCATCCTGTTCTCCAAGCGGCTTGCCGCAAGTTATCCGCAAAAAGCGCCGTGCCGGTGCAGCCTTGCTCAGACCGACTGATCCGATAAGGTCGACAAACCAACTTGGCAGGGCGCTTGTGAAGCAGCACAAGCCTGTGCAAGCTGAATGAGGTCCTGTTCGTTATGCGAACAGGACCTCTGCCTTCGGCAATTACGGCATCATCGGCTTGTTCGCAGCCTGCTTGGCTCGGATATCTTTCAAGGTGCGTTCCATTGCAGCGGTACGGAAGTTCGTCCCTGGGTGCATTGCGGTGTAGCCGTTCGGCATGCTTGCGGGATATTGCGAAGCAACCCTGCGCCAGAACGGCACCACATTATCCACCTGGTAGCCGGCACGAACCAGCATGTACAGCGACAGCCGGTCGGCAATCGCATCCAGTTCTTGCGGCATCGGCTTGACACCTGCCAGGCCGCTCATGGAACTCATGTCGGGTCGCATACGCGTCAGATTGTCGATGATGCCGCCGACCGTGGCGCTCATGCGCTGTCGTGTTGGATGCGCCAGCGTGTTATGCGCCATTTCCTTGGCCAGCACATAGGCCAGTTCTTCGTCGGTCCGTGCAAAGTTCATCATGCCGCGCGAGATCAGGATACGGTGTCCGTCCGCATAAGCGGTCGCATTGTCGGTATTACCCAACTCTATGCCATACGCGCAGGCAAAGGTTAGCGGAACATTCAACGACAGATTGCTGCCATCGCGCAGAACGGCAATTTTCACCGTTGAACGACGGGTGACCAACGGCGCCAGGATGCCGGCCGCCTGGCGTTCGGCGTTTTCGCCGTCCGGGAGCTGCTTGTCCTCGACTGACAGCAGCACATCACCTACCTGCACCCCGGCGCGAGCCGCGCCGCTACCCGGCAGCACGCCCATGACCTGCAGCTTGTCGCCGAGCTTCAGGGATTTTTGCGCGGCAGCGACATACTCGGTTGAGTACGAGAAGCGGTTCTTGGCAGTGAAGCCGAGCAGATTGCGCGCATTCGCCTTGCACAATTCCGCATTGTTGACCAACAATGGTGCAGCTACCCGGTACAGACGATCCTGCAAGCTTGCCAGTGACGCCAGCGCCAGATCTTCCTGTGTGGGCGGTGCAGGAGGAGCGGGGCGCACGGCAGGTTCCGCCGGCTTTTGCACCACGTCGGGCGGAGCGGTAGGCGTCGTGGTCGCACATGCCGCCAGCACAAGCGCTACGGGGATTAACACTCCATTGCGCATGTTTGCCATCCGCAGGAGCGGGCGAAGTCGCGTGATAACTGGCATCAATCTAACCTTTTCAATGTTTTCCAGTGCTGCCGAAACCACCCGCGCCGCGTTCGCTGGTATCGAATTCGTCGACGACCTGGAAACCGACCTGCAGCACGGGGACGATCACCAGTTGAGCGAGTCGCTCCATCGGGTTCAGGGTGAATTCGGTCTGGCCGCGATTCCAGGTCGACACCATCAGTTGGCCTTGGTAATCGGAATCGATCAGACCGACCAGATTTCCCAGTACGATGCCATGCTTGTGGCCCATGCCGCTGCGTGGCAGGATCATCGCGGCGTAGCGAGGATCGGCAAGGTGAATCGCCAGGCCCGTGGGAACAAGATGCGTTTCTCCCGGCCGTATCGTGAGAGGCGCGTCGAGGCAGGCGCGCAGGTCCAGACCGGCGCTGCCTGCTGTGGCGTAGGCCGGCAATTGCTCATTCATGCGCGGGTCGAGAATTTTGACTTCGATTGTCTTCATTAATTGTGAGGATAAAGTAGGGCGCCCATCATTGCGCCAGGGCTTACAAAAAAATACAGCTTATGGATTCAGATGCGTGCAGCGATCTCGCCGATGAGCTGACGCGCCAGCTCCTGCTTGTCGGCGCGCGGCAGGGATTGATGGCCCTTGTCGTCGAATAGCACCAGTTCGTTTTCATCCTTGCCGAAGGTTTGATGGCCGATATTCCCGACCAATAGCGGAATGCCTTTGCGTTTGCGCTTGGCTTCGCCATATTCAAGCAGATTTTCTGATTCGGCCGCGAAACCTACGCAGTATGGTTTGTTTTGCAGGGAGGCGACGGCCGCCAGGATGTCCGGATTGGGTTCGAACTGCAGTTGCGGCACATCGCCCGCTTCATTCTTTTTCAGCTTTTGCGCACTGGCGTTCGCGATCCGCCAGTCGGCCACAGCGGCTACCGCCACAAAGATTTCGTGCCCGGCAGCGCGTGACAGCACGACGTCATGCATCTGTTGCGCTGTTTGTACGTTGATGCGATGTACGCCATAGGGTGCCGGCAATCCCGTGGGTCCGGAGACTAGTGTGACTTCGGCACCTGCCTGGCGCGCGGCACGCGCTATTGCATAGCCCATCTTGCCCGATGAAAGATTGGTGATTCCCCGCACCGGATCAATGGGTTCGAAGGTCGGTCCCGCCGTCACCAGCACACGCTTGTTGGCCAGGATCTTGGGTCGGAAGGCGGCGATGATTTCTTCCAGCAGTTGCTCCGGTTCCAGCATGCGTCCCATGCCGGTTTCTCCGCAGGCCTGTTCGCCCGCATCGGGGCCGAGGATGCCGATGCCGTCGGCGCGCAGTATCGCTGCATTGCGTTGTGTCGCCGCGTTCTGCCACATTTCCACGTTCATCGCCGGCGCCACGAACAAGGGCACGGTCATCGGCCGTGCCACGCACAGGGTCGACAGCAAGTCATCACATGCGCCGTGTGCCAGCTTGAACATGAAGTCGGCCGAACAGGGCGCAATCACAATGGCGTCTGCGTCGCGCGTCAAATCGATGTGAGGCATGTTGTTGGAGATACGCCCGTCCCATTGATCCGTATAGACGGGACGGCCGGACAGCGCCTGCATGGTGACCGGGGTGATGAAATGGGTCGCCGCATCGGTCATTACCACCTGAACCGACGCCCCTGCCTTGACCAGTGCGCGCGTAAGCTCGGCTGCCTTGTAGCAGGCGACGCCTCCGGTGAGGCCGAGGACGATTCGTTGACGGGCGAGATCCATGCGCGTTTCCCAATATGACGGAATATTAGTGGGTCACTTGGCAACAGGATACGCATAAAAGCATGTCTTTTCGCGCCATGCGTCGTTGCCAATGCGCGCGATAGACCCGCTATCGCTGTGCTTGGCGCCTAGCCTGGCACAAAAATCCATCGCTTTTATTTGCGTATCCCATTGCCAAGTGACCCACTAGTGTATCAGTGTTGCCAAGAAGTTATTTGCCGACGCGTCGCAATTCATCAATGATGAACATTGCCGCGCCTCCGACGATCGCCATGTCGGCGACATTGAACGCCGGCCAGTGCGGCAGACTAGAGTTCGGAATATAGAAATCCAGGAAATCGATGACGTGACCGTAAATCATCCGGTCGATCAGGTTGCCGATTGCTCCGCCGAGAATAAGCGCCAGCGCCCAGCAAAACAGTCTTTGCCCCGCATGCCGCTTCAGCAGATAAATAATAAAGATAACCGCGACAATCGCAATCGCGGTGAACACATATCGTTGCCAACCGGATTCACTGGCCAGGAAACTGAAGGCCGCCCCCTTGTTATATGCCAGAACCAGATTGAAAAATGAGGTGACGGGACGGGATTCGCCGAACACAAACAGCTTGTTGACCGTGACCTTGGTAATCTGGTCGATCAGGACAATGATGGCGGCGATACCCAGCCATGGTGCGATGCTGATGCGCGGACTGGCGGACAGGGTCTTGAAGCTTTTTTGTTTGGATGCCATGAATGTGGAAGTAATGTAGTTTGCCGAGTCAAAGCCTGCATAGCCGTGATTGACGTTTACCCGCCCTCGCCCGTTTGCGGGAGAGGGCGGGCATCAGTCTGCGCATGAAGCCGACGTCGATGCCAGGAACGCCGGCAAGTATGCACCCGTCAGGCGTACTTGCGTACTTCGCCGCGGCCGAACAGGTTGCTGACACAGCGTCCGCAAAGGCCCCGATGATCGGCATGCGCACCGACATCGGCACGGTAATGCCAGCAGCGTTCGCATTTCTGGTGCGACGAAGGTGTTACCGTCACGGTTTCATCCGATTCGTTGGCGACCTGCGTCAGCCGTGCTTCCGAGGTGATGAACACGAACTTCAAATCGTCGCCAAGACCATGGAGCAGCTTGAATTTTTCACCGCTCGCCTTGATTTCGATTTCCGCCTGGAGAGAAGAGCCGATGCCGCCGGCGGCGCGTACTTCTTCAAGCTGCTTGGTGACGGTGGTCCGTACTTCCCGCAGGGTTGCAAACTTGGACAGCAATGCCTCGCGATCGGCGACTTCAGGCAGCGCGTAATACGTCTGCGTGAAAATGGTTTCGTCGCTGGCCGCATAAGCGTCGGGACCCGCGAACACGGCCCAGGCTTCTTCCGCAGTAAATGAAAGAACCGGAGCCATCACGCGCAGCAACGCCTGCGTGATATGCCAGATTGCGGTCTGCGCCGAGCGCCGGGCCACGGAGCCGGTGCCGCCGGTGTACAGACGGTCCTTGAGGATATCGAGATAAAAGCCGCCCAGGTCTTCCGAACAATACATCTGCAGTCTGGAGACCACCGGATGAAATTCGAACACTTCGTAGTGCTGCAGGATATCGGCCTGCAGTTCGGCCATGCGGGCAATCGCGTAACGGTCGATTTCAAACAGGTCGGCAACAGGCACCGCATCCCTGGCCGGATCGAAGTCGGAAGTATTGGCGAGCAGGAAGCGCAAGGTGTTGCGGATGCGGCGATAGGCTTCCACTACACGTTTCAGGATTTCATCGGAGACCGACAATTCGCCCGAGTAATCGGTGGATGCAACCCACAGGCGCAGGATTTCCGCACCCAATGTATCCGACACCTTTTGCGGCGCCACCACATTGCCCTTGGACTTGGACATCTTCTTGCCTTCGCCATCGACCACGAAGCCGTGCGTCAGCAGCGCCTTGTAAGGCGCGCGGCCGTTGATCATGGCCGAGGTCAGCAACGAAGAATGGAACCAGCCGCGGTGCTGGTCCGAACCTTCCAGATACAGGTCGGCCGGGAAGGCCGATTGTTCGGCGTGCGAGCCGCGCAGTACGGTCTGGTGGGTGGTGCCGGAGTCGAACCAGACGTCAAGCGTATCCTTGTTTTTCACGTACATGTCGGCTTCGGCCCCGAGCAATTCCTTGGGGTCGAGCGCCTGCCAGGCTTCGATGCCGTGCTGTTCGACACGCTTGGCAACCTGTTCCAGCAGTTCGGGTGTGCGTGGGTGCAGCTCACCGGTTTCCTTGTGTACGAAGAACGCCATCGGCACGCCCCACTGACGCTGGCGCGACAAGGTCCAGTCGGGGCGGTTGGCGATCATGCCATGCAGGCGGGCCTTGCCCCAGCTAGGGAAGAATGCAGTCGCCTCGATGCCTGCCAATGCGGTCTCGCGCAGCGTCGGTCCATTGTCCTTGGGCTTGCGATCCATGCCGGCGAACCATTGCGAAGTCGCGCGATAGACGATAGGCGTCTTGTGACGCCAGCAATGCATGTAGCTGTGGTCGAACATGACTAGCTTGAATAGCGAGCCGGCCTCATCCAGTTTCGCGCAGATAGGCTTCGACGCTTCCCAGATGTTCAGGCCGCCGAAGAAAGGCAGCCAGGACGCATATTTGCCGTCACCCATCACAGGATTGAGGATGTCATCGTCCTTCATGCCGTGCGCCTTGCATGACTGGAAGTCTTCGATACCGTAGGCGGGTGAAGAGTGAACGATGCCGGTACCGGTATCCAGCGTCACATACTCGCCGAGATAGATCGGCGACATGCGGTCGTAACCCTTGTCGAGGTGCGCCAATGGATGGCGGAAATTGATCAGCGACAGGGCTTCGCCCTTGGTGGTCGCGATCACCTTGCCACTAAGTCCATAGCGCTGCAGCGAAGCTTCGACCAGGTCGCTGGCGAGCAGCAGTAGCAACGGTTCGCCGTTGCGCTCGGTCTGCACCAGCGCGTAATCGTATTCGGGATGCACATTCAACGCCTGGTTGGCCGGAATGGTCCATGGAGTCGTGGTCCAGATCAGGACATAACCTTTTTCAGTCGGCAGTTTCGGCAGGCCGAAGGCTTGAGCCAGCTTGTCGGGCTCCGCGAACGGGAAGCCGACGTCCACCGCCGGATCGCGCTTGTCCTGATATTCGACTTCGGCTTCGGCCAGCGCCGAACCGCAATCGAAGCACCAGTTGACCGGCTTCAGGCCGCGGTACACATAGCCCTTGTCGAGGATGGCACCGAGCGCACGAATCTCGTCCGCTTCATTGCCGAAGTTCATGGTCTTGTATGGGTTGTCCCATTCGCCCAGCACGCCCAGACGGATAAAGTCTTTTTTCTGGCGTTCGATCTGTTCGGATGCATAGGCGCGCGACTTGGCCAGCACCTCGGCAGTCGGCAGGTTCTTGCCGAACTGCTTTTCGATCTGGATTTCGATCGGCATGCCGTGGCAGTCCCAGCCCGGCACATATTGCGCGTCAAAGCCCGCCATGTTGCGTGCCTTGACGATCATGTCTTTCAGGATCTTGTTGACGGCATGGCCGATATGGATGTCGCCGTTGGCATAGGGCGGGCCATCGTGCAGGATGAATTTCGGACGGCCCTTGGAGGCCTTGCGGATACGCTGATAGATTTTCTTATCCTGCCATTCCTTGACCCATTTCGGTTCGCGCTTGGCAAGGTCGCCGCGCATGGGAAAGGCGGTTTCGGTCAGGTTGACCGGATACTTGTTTTTTTGCTCGGACATGGTGATTTCAATGGTAAAAATTCGGTGGATCAAACGGGATGCTGCAATCGTCCGATCCTCAAATTCGGTCGGTGGCCGATACGGCGAGCGCTTCGCGTGCCTTGAAAAACTCACGTGCCTGTTCCGTATCGCGCTCGATCGCGGCGGTCAGAGTCGGCAGGTCGACAAATTTTTCCTCGTCCCGAAGCTTTTTCAGGAATTCCACGCGCACCACCTTGCCGTAGCACTGTTGCGCATAGTCGAGCAGATAGGTTTCCAGCAGTACGCGTCCGCTGTCTTCCACCGTCGGCCGCACGCCGAGGCTGGCGACGCCCGCCAGTGGCTGTTCAGCCAAACCATGTACCTGGACGACGAAAATGCCGGACAGGGCGGGGCGCTTGTGCGCGATGCGCAGGTTCAGTGTCGGAAAGCCGATCGTGCGGCCCAGTTTTTTACCATGGGTGACGTGGCCGGAAATGGCGTAAGGGTGGCCAAGCAATTGCGCGGCCAGTGCGAAATTGCTGTCGGCCAGCGCGGCACGCACCGCGGATGAAGAGATACGTGTCCCTTCGTTGGTCACCGTCGGCATCGCTTCGACATGAAAGCCGTATTTTTTCCCGGCTTCGATCAGGCGAGCGACATTCCCCGCGCGCTTGGCGCCGTAGCAAAAGTCTTCACCCACCATCAGCCATTTCACGTGCAGGCCTTCTACCAGCACTTTTTCGACAAAGTCTTCCGGCGACATGGCCGCGAAATGCGCGCTGAAATGCTCGACGATGACACGGTCGATGCCGGCGTTCGACAGGGATTGCAGTTTGTCGCGCAGATTGGCGATACGGGTCGGCGAGCGCGACAGGTCACCCGCCAGGCGCGCGAAGAATTCGCGCGGATGCGGCTCGAACGTCATGACCGCTGCTTCTACGCCGAGCTTGGTCGCCGCGTCGCGCACGTGCGCAAGCAAGGCCTGATGGCCGCGATGCACGCCGTCGAAATTGCCTATCGTTAGCGCACAGGGCGCCCGCGATGCAGCGTTGGGAAGTCCGCGAAATACCTTCATGGAGATGGCTCGGAGCTATGATGCAAAACCAATGATTATAAGCGCTTTCCCGCGCTTTTCTCCCTTGCAAGGACATCATGGGGTGTCAGAATGACAATCGCGGCGGTACCCGCGCCTCACTGGGACATGGAAAGCGGGTCCTGCCGGTAATACCTGGAGAGTAAACGATACACGTCAGGGTAAGCGCCGGCCAGGGTTTCCGGCAAAACGAAGAAGGCTTCCGATGCGACTGCAAAAAACTCTGCCGGGTGCTTGGCTGCATAGGGATCGAGCGGTAGATCGGCCGACAAGTCATCGTACATGGCCGCATGGGCAGGATCCGTATCGTCAAAATGCTCCGGTAAGGCCCGTTCCAGCTTTTCGACCCTATGCATAAAGTCGTCATAGGCGCCGGAAAACACTTGTTGCCATTCGCGTGCATCGAGTTCCCGGTGCCAGGCCGGCAGAAAGGGCGGAAATCCGTTCGGCGGGCCATTGGCCATGTCCAGCTTGTGGGCGAATTCATGGATCACCACGTTATAGCCGGCCACGTCGGTGTCGGCAGCGTCTTCCCACGACAGCACGACAGCGCCGCCGGCATCCAGCGCTTCGCCCGATACGGGTTCATGCCATTCGTGCACGACGCCGGCTTCATCCATTTCCGCCTGCGGAATGACGAAGGCAGCGGGATAAATGATGATTCCGACCATGTCGTCGTACAGGTCAAGCGTCAGGTTTAGCACTGGAAGGCACGCCTGCGCAGCAATCTGGACCGCGATATCGTCGGTCAGGTCGAAGGCGCCCGCGCCGGTAAAGCTTTTGCGTGCAAGCAGGGCTTCCGACAAGCCTTTCAGGCGCAGCAGGTCGTCCTGGGAAAGACGCTGCAGAAACGGCAGGCGGTTCAGGGTAGCCCGCCACATCTCATCGGGGATGCGGGGCTTTTCTCTTGAAAATAATTGGCGTAACCATTGCATGCCGCCATTTTGCTGTATTTCAGTGATAGCCGCCCATGAAATGGTCGAGCAAGGCGCTCATATTGCCGACTCCGCCCGGCGGAACATGACCGGCGGGCGTCAGCTGATCGATCAGCTCGGGCAGCATTTCGCTCAGGTGTTCGGCCGCTTCCTGCTCGGTGTAACCGGTTTCTTCGGCGATTTGCTGCAACTGGCCTTCGCCCAGGACCTGTTTCATCTGCGACGCGCTGGCGGGCATATTGGTACCTGACCCGATCCATGAGCGCATGATGTTATCCAGTCCCGCTTCCTGGAATCGTTCAGCCAGACCGTGCAGCCCACCGCTCTGACCATTATTGGCAATCAGCGATAGCGCGGCTTGCAGAAGACGCGTTCTGGAATCCATCAACGGCAAATGATTGTCGCCAAGCATTTCGAATGCCTTGTCGAGTAACCCCATCATGCACCTCCTGATTCGGTTTGGACAAAGCAGTCACCTTAGGGCAATTACCGTGATTGCGTCAGGCAATCAGCGATAAGTTTGATTTAGACTTAACGCGGAAAAATCCAGGCACGAAAGATGCCCATGAACAAGTTCTAAAATTCGCCCCAGACCGCATTGATCGCCGCCAATGCTGCCAGACCAGCCGTTTCCGTCCGCAGCACGCGCGGTCCGGCCGATAATGCAAGAACGCCATTGGCAAGCGCTGCATTTTCTTCCACTTCGGTAAATCCTCCTTCCGGACCTATTAATAGCGACACGGATTGGGGGGGGTGGTGGCGCGCCCAGTCTGACAGGGATTGTTCCGCTCGCGGCGACAGCATGATGCGGCGGTGCAATCCGCTTTGCGCCACCCATTGCGAAAAAGATACCGGTTCACTGAGATGAGCAAGTCGGTTGCGCCCGCTTTGTTCTGCCGCCGCCGCGATAATGCCTTGCCAATGTTCCATTTTTTTGCCTGCACGCTCTGCGGATAGCCTGACTACGCAGCGCTGCGCGGCAATCGGTTGTATCGCCGCGGCACCCAGTTCTACCGCTTTTTCAATCACCCAATCCATTTTGCTGCCTTCGGGCAGGGCTTGCGCCAGCGTGATCGCATAAGGAAGTTCCGCTTCGCGCGGCGAAAACGTCTTGATTTCAGCGATGGCTTTTCTGCGGTCCAGAGTATTCAGTGTGGCCGTATACTCGCCTCCGTCCCCGTTAAACAGGACAATCTGCTCTCCGGTGTTCAAACGCAGGACATTGAGATGATGTGCAATTTGCTCCGGTAATGTGGCAATGGTGCCAATGGCAAGCGGGTAGGGGTAATAAAAGCGCGGCATGTTTCTCGATGGGCGGGTCCGGCGGCTCAAGCTGCAGGCAAGGCCGGCATTAGAATTGTTGGAACATTGTTTTTACAAAACGCAGGCGTCAACCGAATTCGGCCAAAAGCATACAGCCGACATCCATTCCATCGGTTGCCGCTTCGATCGGCGATCCAGAATTCCCGATTTTAATTCCGGCAGGCCCAGTCTGGTAAAATATCGGGCTTTGCAACATCCCGCGCGGAACTACGCCTTGCGCCGGGAACCGCTCCAAGACCCGCCACATACCTTGATTTGACATGACTTCCACTCTCCCAACCGACAAGATGGCCAATGCGATCCGCGCATTGGCGATGGACGCAGTACAGAAGGCAAATTCCGGCCATCCCGGCATGCCGATGGGCATGGCAGAAATTGCCGTTGCACTGTGGGCCAAGCATCATCGCCACAACCCCGCCAATCCGCGCTGGATCAATCGTGACCGTTTCGTCATCTCCAACGGCCATGGTTCCATGCTGCAGTATGCGTTGCTGCACCTGAGCGGCTATGACTTGTCGATGGATGAAATCAAGAATTTCCGTCAACTGCACTCCAAGACTCCCGGCCATCCGGAATACGAAATTACCGAAGGTGTCGAGACCACGACCGGTCCGCTCGGACAGGGCCTCACCAATGCGGTCGGCATGGCGCTGGCCGAAAAACTGCTCGCCGCCGAATTCAACAAGCCGGGCTTCGGCGTCGTCGATCATTTCACCTACGTGTTCCTGGGCGACGGCTGCCTGATGGAAGGTATTTCGCACGAAGCCTGCTCGCTGGCCGGCACGCTGCGCCTGTCCAAGCTGATTGCACTGTATGACGACAACGGCATCTCCATCGACGGCAAGGTCGACGGCTGGTTCACCGACGACACGCCAAAGCGTTTCGAAGCCTACGGCTGGAACGTGATCCGCAATGTCGATGGACACGATGTGACTGCGGTTGACGCTGCGATTGCGCAAGCGAAAACCTCGAACAAGCCGACATTGATCTGTTGCAAGACAATCATCGGCAAAGGAGCGCCTAATATGCAGGGCTCCGACAAGGTGCACGGAGCTGCGCTGGGCGACAAGGAAATTACCGCTACGCGCGAAGCGATTTCGTGGACGCACATGCCATTCGAAGTTCCGGCCGACGTGTATGCGGCATGGGATGCGAAGGCTACGGGCCAGGCATTGGAAAACGAATGGAATGCATTGTTCAAGGCATATGACGAGCGCTATCCGCAGGAAGCCGGCGAGCTGTTGCGCCGCATGAAAGGCGAATTGCCAGGCAATCTTGACGATGCGATGAAGGCATATGTTGCATCCTGCGTAGAAAAGAAGGAAGCCATCGCGACCCGCAAGGCGAGCCAGAATGCGATTCAGGCGCTGGCGCCGGTGCTGCCGGAATTCCTTGGCGGATCGGCGGACCTCACCGGTTCGAACCTGACGAACTGGAAGGAATGCGTCGCGGTGCGTAGCGATCAGCCGGGCAACCACGTCAATTACGGTGTGCGTGAGTTCGGCATGGCTGCGATCATGAACGGCATTGCACTGCATGGCGGCTACCTGCCGTTCGGCGCAACCTTCCTGACCTTCTCGGATTACAGCCGCAATGCACTGCGCATGGCGGCGCTGATGAAGATTCGTTCGCTGTTCGTGTTCACGCACGATTCGATCGGACTGGGCGAAGATGGCCCGACTCACCAGTCGGTCGAACATATCTCCAGCCTGCGTCTGATCCCGAACCTGGATAACTGGCGTCCTTGCGATACCGTCGAGTCCGCGGTCGCATGGCAACAGGCGGTCAAGCGCAGCAACGGCCCGAGCACCCTGATTTTCTCGCGCCAGAACCTGCCGTACATGGAGCGCAGCGAGCAGCAGATCGCCGATATCCAGCGCGGCGGCTATGTATTGCGTGACGCAGCCGATGCGAAAGCAATCTTGATTGCGACCGGTTCCGAAGTGGAACTGGCGATGAAATCGGCCGACGAGCTGGCGATGCAGGGCGTTGCAGTACGTGTGGTTTCGATGCCGAGCACCGACGTGTTCGACCGCCAGGACGCAGCCTACAAGGCAAGCGTGTTGACGAAAGGCCTGCCGCGCGTCGCGGTCGAAGCCGGCGTCACCGACTTCTGGTACAAGTACGTCGGCCTTGAAGGTGCGGTGGTTGGCATCGACACCTTTGGCGAGTCCGCTCCGGCGGGCGTGCTGTTCAAGCACTTCGGCTTCACGACGGAGAACGTCGTCGCCAAGGTGAAATCGGTTTTGGCTTAATTGGAATTGTCCGGTTCTCCCTTGCTTGTCGCAAGGGAGGACGGCGCAGCAGATTGATTTTTACGTTAAGGAGAAAACCATGACTATCCGCGTCGCAATCAACGGCTACGGCCGTATCGGCCGCAACATTCTTCGTGCACACTATGAAGGCGGCAAGAAGAATGACATCCAGATCGTTGCGATCAACGACCTCGGCAATGCGCAATCGAACGCCCATCTGACCCGCTATGACACTGCGCATGGCAAATTCCCCGGCACCGTGGAAGTCGACGGCGATTTCATGATCGTCAACGGCGACAAGATCAAGGTTTTCGCACAACGCAATCCCGCTGAAATTCCATGGGGCGAGCTGAACGTCGACGTCGTGCTCGAGTGCACCGGCTTCTTCACCACCAAGGAAAAAGCTTCCGCGCACATCAAGGGCGGCGCCAAGAAAGTCATCATCTCCGCACCGGGCGGCAAGGATGTCGACGCGACAGTGGTATTCGGCGTCAACCAGAACGTGCTGAAGGCATCGGACACTGTGATCTCGAACGCGTCCTGCACCACCAACTGCCTGGCACCGCTGGTCAAGCCGCTGCACGACAAGATCGGTGTTGAAAACGGCCTGATGACTACGGTCCATGCCTACACCAATGACCAGGTGCTGACCGACGTGATGCATGAAGACCTGCGCCGCGCACGTTCGGCCACCCAGTCGATGATCCCGACCAAGACCGGCGCTGCTGCAGCGGTGGGCCTGGTGCTGCCGGAATTGAACGGCAAGCTGGACGGTTTCGCGATCCGCGTTCCGACCATCAACGTGTCGATCGTTGACTTGTCGTTTGTCGCTGCACGTGACACGACGGTGGATGAAATCAATGCGATCATGAAGGAAGCTTCGGATGGCGCGTTGAAGGGTATCCTGACTTACAACACCGATCCGCTGGTTTCGGTGGACTTCAATCACAACCCGGCGTCGAGCAATTTCGATGCGACGCTGACCAAGGTTTCGGGTCGTTTGGTCAAGGTGTCATCGTGGTATGACAACGAGTGGGGTTTCTCCAACCGTATGCTGGATACGACTGTTGCGTTGATGTCGGCTAAGTAATTATTTGGTAGGTTGTTGTTTGTGGAGGCGTGTCCAGTTTTAATTGGATGCGCCTTTTTTCTTCGGTGTCTCTGGTCTGTAGGTTCTTCGTGGATCCTGGCCGGGAGTGGCCCCGGCGGGCCACTTACTTTCTTTGCTTCGCCAAAGAAAGTAAGCAAAGAAAGGCGACCGGCGCTCGCAGCCCTTCGGGTACCCGCGTAATTGCCTGCCCATGCGGGAAGCGAAACAAACTCGCCTTCGGCTCAGACAAGTTTCGCTTCTTTATCCGCACGAGCAGGCAATTACGCGGCTGCTCACAGCGGAAACTGCCTTTACCCCATCCCCACCCTGGCCCTCCCCTTGAAGGGGAGGGAATCATGAGTTCTTTACTTTGCAGGAGTCACGAGAGTATTGATCTCGCTGTTTCCCATACCTACCGGCTTCAAAAAAATAAAGGATGTCGAGTTCCCTCCCCTTCAAGGGGAGGGCCAGGGTGGGGATGGGGTAAAGGCACTTCCCTTGTAGCGACGCCAAAAGAGCACGGGCCGAAACGGAAAAAGAAGCGCAGTTGTCTGGGCCCGCCGAGGGGAGCCGAAGGCGAGTTCTGCGCTTCCCGTTTCGGCCCGTACTCTTTTGGGAACCCGCGAAGCGGGCGGCGATGCAGGGTTCGCCTTTTTTGCTTACTTTTTTGGCGAAGCAAAAAAGTGAGTTGCCCGCCGGGGCCAGTCCCGGCAAGCATCCACGAAGAGACTACAGACCAGAATCACCGAAGAAAACCCGACATCTCAATCCTCGGCACCCCGACTACGCCCCAAAGTCATCCCCCACAACTGCCGAACCCGCGCCGCCTGCACCTCCACCTTCTCCACCTCAACCCGCGCCCGTTCACTTCCCTGCAAGCGAATCTGATGCTGCAACTTCCTGAACGCCCGATAAGCATCCGCAACATCTCCCGCCAGCCCGGCATCGATCAACCCCAATTCCCCGCAAAGCTTAAGCAAGGCAATATTCCCGATATCCGCAGTCAGCTGCGGATAAGTACAGGCATGAGATAGCACCAGAAACTGTACGATAAACTCGATATCGATCATCCCGCCCGCATCATGCTTGAGATCGAATTGCTGCGAGCGGTTGGGATGCGCCTCATGCATTTTGGTGCGCATGGCCGCCACTTCGCGCCGTAGCGCCTCCTCGTCGCGCTGTTGACGCAGCACCTGTTCGCGAATCGCTTCGAACCGGGCGCCGATTTCGGCATCGCCGGCGCAGAAACGGGCACGGGTGAGCGCCTGGTGTTCCCAGAGCCACGCATTCTCCGCCTGGTACTTTTCGAACGCGGGCACTCTGGATACCAGCAATCCGCTGGCCCCATCCGGACGAAGCGCGATATCGATATCGAACAGGATGCCGGCCGGCGTATGCGTGGTCATCCACGTGATGAAGCGCTGCGCCAGCCTTGCGTACAGGGCCGGTGCTTCGTGGTTGTCATCGTCGAACAGGAAGATCACGTCCAGGTCGGATGCATAGCCCAACTCCTTGCCTCCCAACTTGCCGTAGGCGATCACCGCAAACCGTGGCACCTCCCGGTGACGGTTGTGAATGTTCTTCCATACCGCGCGGACCGTGGCGCCGACCAGGATATCGGCCAGTGCAGATAAATGATCGGCGAGACGTTCCACCGTCAGTGCGCCTTCAAGGTCTTGCGCTAATAGCCGGAACAGTTGCGCATGGTGCAGGTCACGCAACACATTCATTTGCTGTTCAGTATCGCCGTCGATTGCGTCGAGCTGGCGCGTGACTTCGTCAGCAAAGGCCGGCCAGTCGGGCGTGGACTGCAGTGTGCGGTCATCCAGCAGTTCGTCCAGCAGGATAGGATGCCGTGTCAGATATTTGGCCGCCCAGTCGCTGGCGCCCATCATGCGAATGACGCGGCCCAGGGTATGCGGAAACTCGGTGAGCAGGGCCAGATAGGCGGCGCGGCGCGCAATCGCTTCGAGAAAATCCAGCAGCCGGCCAAGAGTGGCGGCATGAGTGGCAGAAGTTGCTGCGATCAGAGGCAGGGCTGCGTTGATCAAGGCCATCAACCTGGTTCGACTGGTGTCGGGCAGGGAATGCATTCGCGGCGACTGTGCGGTGGCCAGCAGCCTTGCCGATGCGCTACTCACATCGTCGAAGCCGAGCGCATTCAGGCGGGCTTCGACCACTTCACGGTTTTCCGCGTCGGAGAAGCCGGAGTGAACGATGCGCGGATGTTCCTCTTCTGGCGTCGCGGGCTGGCCGCTGCTTTTGTCAGCGAAGATCGCATCGAACTGCGCGGCGACAATGGCACGGTGACCATCCAGCGCTGCCAGCAATGAAGTCACATCGTCGAAACCCATCATGCGCGCCACCCTTAACTGATCGTCGGGACCGGAGGGGAAGGTATGGGTCTGTGCATCGTCCAGATATTGCAGCCTATGCTCGATATTGCGCAAAAAGGCGTACGCTTGCTGCAGCTGGGCGACCTCCTCGACAGAGAGCAGGTTTTTCGACGCGAGCGTGTCGAGGGTAACGCGGGTGGAACGGTCCTGCAGCGAAGGATCGCGCCCGCCGCGAATCAACTGGAACACCTGGGCAAGGAATTCGATCTCACGTATGCCGCCCCGTCCCAACTTGACGTTGTTCGCCCGCTCCGGGTGACGGATTTCCTGTCGCTTCACTTCGGCGCGAATCTGTGCGTGCATGTTGCGCAGCGCATCGATCGCGCCGAAATCCAGATAGCGCCGGTAGACGAACGGCCGCACGATCTGTTCCAGTGCGGCGATGTCGTCCGGATGCCCGGTCAGTGCGCGCGCCTTGACCCAGGCATAGCGTTCCCACTCGCGTCCCTGCACCAGCAGATATTCCTCCACCATTGCCAGGCTGGCAGCCAGCGGTCCGGACGCGCCATTGGGACGCAAAGCCATATCTACCCGGAAGGTAAAGCCGTCTTCCGTCAGTTCCGACAGCGCGCCGATCAGCTTCTTGCCGACGCGGATGAAAAATTCATGATTCGACAACTGGCGTTGCTCTGGTGACGTGACGCGGGTTTCGCCGTTTTCCGGGTAAACGAAGATCAGGTCGATATCCGACGACACATTGAGTTCATTCCCACCGAGCTTGCCCATGCCGATCACGATCATTTCCTGCGGCAGGCCGGATTCGGCGCCGACCGGCGTGCCATGCAATTCCATCAGATCTGCGGTAATTGCGGCGAGATGGGTCTGCACGGCAAAGTCGGCGAAAGCACTAATGGCCGCAAGAACTTCCGACAACTCTGCTTGCCCGCCCAGATCGCGGTCGATCAGTGCCGCAACCACGAGGTTGCGTACTCTGCGCATCGCACGCGGCAGCGGCATGCCGGCCGCTGTTTCTTTTTGTAAAAGGCGAGCAAAAACCTCCGGGGTAATAGATAATTCGGCAAGCTCCGTTACCATGTCCGTACGGGCCGAATCGGCGTTCAGCCATCGTGAGTAGAACCTCGAAGCAAGGTCGCTGGTCAAAAGGGATGGGGTCACAGTGTCGGTAATGAAAGTGGCAAGTGGATGAAGAATGAGGGACAGTGCTCCCGTTCATTCGCAAGTTGCTGGATTGTGCATTGGTAAATTGTCGAGCATCGGACTCAGGATGTCCATGCGAAGATGATGCATTCTGACACGGAGCGCTTAACAGGAAGCGGCAGATGCAGCGTATGCAGAAAACTCCTTGTGTTTTGCCTGGTTTTAGAAACAGCCGCACCATTTATTGTTGATGTCGATCGATCCACACATTCCCGGGCAGACTGGCTTTTCCATCACCGCATGCTGGCGTGCGACGAAACAATGTTATCGAATCGCCAATAAAGCCACTTGTTATACGCTCAGTGCGCTGCTGCGCACCACGCTTGTATTGTATTTTGCATTCTGCGCGCTGGTGCTTGGACTGCGCTTCGTTGTTCTACCGAATATCGACAATTACAAGGTGGACGTGGAGCGCATGGCCACCCGCGCCATCGGCAACCGAGTCTTGATCGGCGATATCCAGGCTTCCTGGTCGGGTCTGCATCCCCGCCTGTCGCTCGACCAGGTGGTCATTCATGACAAGTCCGGCAACGCCGCGCTGACTTTGCCGAATGTATCGGCCACCTTGTCCTGGCTCTCGATTCCCGTCGGTGAGCTGCGACTGCATCAGCTGGTGATCAGCAATCCTGACATGGATGTGCGACGCGGAGCGGACGGCAAGCTCTACGTCGCCGGCATTCTCCTCGATACCGGCAAGACCGGCAGCAGCAAAGGCGCCGATTGGGTGCTCTCACAGCGCGAGATCGTCGTGCGGGACGGCAAGCTGCGCTGGAACGACGAGCAACGCGCCGCGCCCGAACTGCCCCTCAATGATGTCAACCTGGTGCTGCGCAATGAATGGCGGCATCATCGCTTTGCGCTCAAGGCGACACCGCCGGCCAGTCATTCCGGTCCGCTCGATATCCGCGCTGCGTTTGACCATCCGCATTTCGCGCGAAGCGTTTCCGATGCGGCGATGTGGAAGGGCGAACTGTATGCGGACCTGCACGATACCGATCTGACGGTATGGCGGACGTATGTCGATTACCCGATCGACATGCAGCAGGGGAAAGGTTCGGTGCGGGCGTGGCTGAGCTTCGATCATGCCAAGGTTGCCAACTTTACCGCCGACCTGACCCTCTCGAACGTGTCGGCGCGGCTGGGCAAGGATCTTGAACCGATGAACCTGGTCGAGGTGGCCGGCCGGATTTCCCTGCGTGAAGACTATAACGCCAATGCCCGGGACGGCATGCCGACCTTTGGCCAGAATGGACATGCGATCTCGCTGACCGACTTTACCTTGCAGACCGACGACGGCTTGTATCTGCCGCGCACCACAATCAGCGAAAGCTATACGCCGGCACGGAACGGACGGCCCGCACGCACCGAGATCAATGCCGGATTGCTTGACTTGCAAACCGCTGCAAATTTTGCCGAGCGTCTGCCGCTCCCCGCGGAGCAGCGGCAGATGCTGGCCGATTTCGCGCCGCGCGGCATCCTGCGCGATTTTTCAGCGCAATGGCAGGGCGCTTACCCGGAGGTGTCCGGTTACAACGTGAAAGGCGAGTTTGCGGGACTGTCGCTCAAACCGCAGGCGGCACGCGAAGCGCGCCCTAAGACAGCGACAACGCCGGCACAGGCTGCGGTACCGGCGATCCCCGGTTTCGAGAACCTGACCGGTCGCGTCGATGCCAATGACCGTGGCGGATCATTCAGCCTCGTATCCAGCGACCTGGCCTTGCATGCGCCGGGCTACTTTACCGACCCGGTGATTCCATTCGAGCGCTTCAACATGCAGGCAAGCTGGGCCTTTCAGGACAACAGCAAGCTGCTGCTGGACGTGCAAAAGATCGACTTCATGCAAGGCGAACTTGCCGGCGCTTTCAGCGGCAAGCATCTGATGCCGTTGAACCGCCAGGCCGGCAAGTCGAGCGGTACGATAGACCTGGTCGGCAAACTCAATCGCATCGAGTTGCGGCAAGTCGGCCGCTATCTCCCGATCCAGACTCCGAAGTCCTTGCATGAATGGCTGACCGGTGCGCTGGCCGGCGGTGTGGTCAAGGACGTGCGCCTGAAACTGAAAGGCGATCTGTCCCAGTTTCCGTTCGGGCGCGGTGCCGGCGACAAATCCCGCGGCGAATTCAGCGTGCTTGGAAAAATCGAAGGCGGCAAGCTCAACTATGCGCCATCGCTGTTTGCCGAAGACGGCAAGACACCCATGTGGCCGATCATCGAAGACATCAATGGCACCATTGCCTTCGATCGCGCGCGCATGGAGATCGTGGCCGCCAGCGCCAAGAGTTCGGGCACGACGCTTTCGAATGTCAAGGCGGTGATTCCGGATCTGACGCAGCATGACATGATGCTAGGCGTCGACGGCGAAGCGGCCGGGCCGCTACAGAATTTTCTGCACTTTACCAATGCCAGTCCGGTCGCCGGATGGATCGAGCATTTCACCGAAGAGACCAAGGCGAGCGGCAATGCAAAGCTGTCACTGTCGCTGCAACTGCCCTTGAATCATATGCACGAAGCGAAGGTCAAGGGAGGGCTGCACTTCGCCGGCAATAACGTCACGCTGCGCAACATCATGCCGCCCCTGGTCGGCACGACCGGAAAGCTTGAATTCCATGAGAAGGGATTCAATCTCGCCGGCATCAAGACCAATTTCCTGGGCGGCCCAGCGACTGTTTCGGGTGGCACCCAACGCGATGGTACAACCCTGGTCAAGGCCGAGGGCAGCCTGTCCGCAGATGGTTTGCGCAAGATCTACGCGACACCGGTCACCCAGCGGTCGGCAGAGCGCATCACCGGCGCCACGCGTTACACCACATCGATCCGCGTCAAGAACAAACAACCGGAAGTGGTGGTTGAAGCCAATCTGGTCGGCGTCGGCCTGGACTTCCCTGCGCCGTTGCGCAAGGCCGTGAATGAAAGCATGCCGTTCCGTTTCGAACTTTCCGGCCTGCCGTCTACCGATGCGTCGGTGTTGCGCGACGAGATCAGGCTGTCGCTGGGGACCGCGATCGCTGCGCGCTACGAGCGGCAAAAGGGTAGCGAGAAGGATGCTGCATGGCGCGTGTTGCGCGGTGGCATCGGCGTCAATGTACCGCCTCCGCAGCCGGACAGCGGTCTCATCGTCAATGCCAGCATGAAGTCGCTGGATATCGATGCATGGCGAAGAGCGCTGACTTCCGTCGTGTCCGCCAATCGGCAGGACGCGGAACAAAACCAGCCGGATGCACTTGGCATTGCCCAATATCTGGATCCGGAAGTGCTTGCCGCCAATGCGACAGAACTGATTGTACTTGGCCGCAAACTCGACAATGTGGTGGTTGGCGCATCGCATCAAAACGGACAGTGGCAAGCCAACATCGACTCGGAACAGGCTTCGGGCTATGTCACCTGGATGGAGCCGCGTTTCCGACGGGGCTCGGGCCGTGTCACGGCGCGGCTGGCATCGCTCATCATTCCCAAATCGGCGGCATCTGACGTCACCGAACTGCTCGAAGGAAATAACACAACGACCCAGATGCCGGCGCTGGACATCGTTGCCGAAAACTTCGAACTGTTTGGCAAGAAATTCGGTAGCCTGGAGGTTGCCGCGCAAAATGCACGCGGACCCAATGGACGCGAATGGCGCATCAACAAATTGTCGATTGCCAATCCCGATGGTGAACTCAGCGCGTCTGGCAAGTGGACCAGCAAAGATGGCGAAAGCTTGTCCAGCCTGGCTTACACGCTCAAGATCGCGGATGCCGGGCGGTTGCTTGACCGTTTCGGATTCCAGCAGGTATTACGCGGCGGCAAAGGCGAGATGAAGGGCGAGATCAGCTGGAAGGGGCTTCCTTTTGCGCTGGATATTCCCACGCTTACCGGCGACCTGCAGCTGGATCTGGCATCCGGCCAGTTCCTGAAGGTCGATCCGAGCGCCGCCAAGCTGCTCGGCGTGCTCAGCCTGCAATCGTTGCCACGTCGGCTGGTGCTGGATTTCCGCGACGTGTTTTCCGAAGGTTTTGCCTTTGATGGCGTCAATGCGACGGCAACCATTGCGCAAGGCATTGCGCGCACAGATAATTTCAAGATGCGTGGCGTTGCCGCGACGGTGTTGATCGACGGTACCGCCGATATCGACAAGGAAGCGCAAAACCTGCATGTGGTTGTAATTCCCGATATCAACGTCGGCGCGGCGTCGGTAGTTTACGGACTGGCAGTGAACCCCGTCATCGGTGTCGGCACTTTCCTTGCGCAATTGTTCCTGCGCGAGCCGCTGATGAAAGCATTTACGTTTGAGTACCAGGTCACGGGTCCGTGGAAGGATCCGTTAGTCACCAAGCTGCTGCGCAAGCCCGCTGAAACCACTGGCGAGGCCAACAATCGTTTCGGAACGAATGGTTAAGCTTAAACGCTTAAGGAGACGCAATGACGCAATCCGTAAAGATCGCCGCTATCCAGATGGTCTCCACACCCGTGGTGGAACAAAACCTGGCCAGCGCCAGCCGCCTGGTTGCCGAGGCGGCGCAGCAAGGCGCGCAATTCATCCTGTTGCCCGAGTATTGGCCGGTAATGGGAATGAAAGATAGCGACAAGCTGCTCCACGCCGAACCGGACAGCGGCGGACCGATACAGCACGCCATGGCGCAACTCGCACAGGAACACCGCATCTGGCTGGTCGGCGGCACCTTGCCGATGGTTGCCGCCGAAGACAACAAGGTGCTTAACACCCTGATGGTGTACAACCCGCAGGGCGAACGCGTCAGCCGCTACGACAAGATCCATCTGTTCAGCTTTACCAAAGACGAAGAATCTTACGATGAAGCGCGCACCATCGTGCATGGCGAGCGTGTGATAGCGTTCGATGCGCCCTTCGGCAAGGTCGGCCTTTCGGTTTGTTACGACCTGCGTTTCCCCGAGTTGTACCGTGCGATGGGCGATTGCGCGTTGATCGTCATGCCAGCTGCGTTTACCTACACTACCGGGCGCGCGCACTGGGAAATCCTGCTGCGCGCGCGGGCCGTCGAAAACCAGTGCTACGTACTGGCGGCTGCGCAAGGCGGCATACATCCGAATGGACGCCGCACCTGGGGCCACAGCATGCTGGTCGACCCTTGGGGCGAGGTCAAGGACGTGCTGCCCGAAGGCGAGGGCGTGGTGATCGGCGAACTCGATCCAGCCCGTTTACAGCGCGTGCGCGAAAGCCTTCCCGCGTTGCGGCACCGCAGGCTTTAATACCAATCCTGATCCATAACGTGACATGAAATCGCGTCTTTTTCTGGGGGCGCCGAGCCGCCTGCCTGCGTTGCACTCGTCGTCAATAGCCCGCTATTGACTCCTCCTGCGCCTTGCCAGTCGAAAAAATCCATCGATTTCATTTGTCGCGTTGTGGATCAGGATTGGTATAAGCCAGCGCGCGTGCGGATGCTCTACAATCTGATTTCGATTCCAGCCAGCGCTTGCGCGCAGAGACCCTTACCATGAAGCTATTCGAACCCAATCTGCAATCCCTTGCCATCGCGCGCGACGTCCTGTTGACGCCGTTCGGTCTGGATGAAGCCAAGCTGACCAGAACGCTGGACGCGATTTTTACCCATCGCGTCGATTACGCAGACCTGTATTTCCAGTTCACAAAGAATGAAGGCTGGAGCCTGGAAGAAGGCATCGTCAAGACCGGCAGCTTTTCGATAGACCAGGGCGTCGGCGTGCGTGCCGTGTCGGGCGACAAGACGGCATTCTCTTATTCCGATGAAATTTCCGAAAGCGCGCTGCTGGATGCAGCCGCCGCGACGCGCACCATCGCGCGGCAGGGCGCCGGCAAGGTCAAGGTAGCATCGTCGGTCCAGCCGGTAGGAGGTCGTTCGCTCTATCTTCCGCATGATCCGCTGTCCTCGCTCGACGCCACGCAAAAGGTGCAGCTGCTGGAAAAGATCGAGCGCATCGCACGCGCCAAGGACCCGCGCGTGGTGCAGGTCATGGCGGGGCTGGCCGGCGAATACGATGTGGTGCTGGTCATGCGCAGCGACGGCGTGCTGGCTGCTGATATCCGTCCGCTGGTGCGCATTTCGGTGACCGTGATTGCCGAACAGAATGGCCGTCGTGAAGTCGGTTCCAGCGGCGGCGGCGGGCGTTACGACTTCGGCTATTTCACCGACGAACTGATCGAGAAATACGCCAGCGATGCGGTGGCTACCGCGCTCGTCAACCTGGATGCGCGTCCCGCACCGGCCGGTCCGATGACCGTGGTGCTTGGTCCTGGATGGCCGGGCGTGTTACTGCATGAGGCGATCGGGCATGGACTGGAAGGCGACTTCAACCGCAAGGGATCGAGCACCTTCTCCGGCCGTATCGGTGAACGGGTTGCGGCCAAGGGAGTCACCGTGGTGGATGACGGTACCATCAGCAACCGTCGCGGTTCGCTCAATGTCGACGATGAAGGCAATCCTACCCAGTGCACCACGCTGATCGAGGATGGCATCCTCAAAGGCTATATCCAGGACACCATGAATGCGCGTCTGATGAACATGCCGGTGACCGGCAATGCGCGGCGCGAATCATATGCCCACCTGCCGATGCCCCGCATGACCAATACCTACATGCTTGCCGGCGACAAGGACCCCCAGGAAATCATTGCGTCGGTCAAGAACGGCTTGTATGCAGTGAATTTCGGCGGCGGGCAAGTCGATATCACGAACGGCAAGTTCGTGTTCTCGGCCAGCGAGGCTTACATGATCGAGGATGGCAAGGTGACTTATCCGGTCAAGGGCGCGACCCTGATCGGCAATGGCCCCGACGTGCTCAATCGGGTATCGCTGATCGGCAACGACATGTCACTCGACAGCGGCATCGGCGTGTGCGGCAAGGAAGGTCAAAGCGTGCCGGTCGGTGTCGGCCAGCCGACGCTGCGCATCGATGGCATGACGGTAGGCGGTACGGCCTGAGCAATGGCTGGTTTGCAGGTGGCCGGATCTTCGCTTATCCGGCCAATTCGCTGACGGGGTGCAACAGATATTCAGCGCCGCAGTGCCGCGCGTTCTCCGTGTCCGTGATGGTGGCGGTTGCCGCCGTGGTGATCACCGTAATTGCGATGGCCGTGATAATGGTGATGATGCGGCCGCGGTTGCTGTTGGTAGTAAATCACTGGCGGCGGGCTACCCTGATAGACCGGTGCAGGCGCTTCGTAATAAGTGGGTGCCGGATGGTAATACACCGGTGGCGATGGAAACGCCGAAGGCGGCGCGCCGTAGATATATTGCTGCGGCTGCTGGTAGACGACTACGCCGGGCTGCGTATAGACCGGTGTTCCTACCGAGACCGACCATTGGACATTGCCGCCGGCATGGGCCGGGGTACTAAAGGCCAGCAAGGCGGTGATTGCAACAGTGGCAATACCGATGACGCTGGTGATAGAAATGCGCTTTTTCATGCCTGACTCCTTTGTCTACTTATATTAAAGGACAAAGTGTTGCCGCCTGCCGGGATTCTTTGTAACAGCATTATTTATGCTAGTCCTGGTTGCATGTATGCATCAGGCGGCTGCAGGCTTCTACTAACGGATTAATCGCACCACAGTTTGCCGCCGGTAGCCCAATCTTCCTTCTTCACATCCTGAAAAACGATATCGACCGATTCCGGCTTGCATTGCAGGGTGGCAGCTGCTGCCTCGGTGACCGCTTTTGCGAAAGCGCGCTTCTGTTCAACGGTACGTCCTTCAAACATTTGCACATTGATTGTCGGCATAAACCTTCCTTCCAGATTGAATTGTATGGTGATCGAAACGGCATTGCCGCGGCGGCTATTCAACCATACTTTGGGTCGTAATTGGAAAGATTGACGGGATGGACGCAGCATGCGCCCATCCCGTATTGATGGCGTAGCGTTAGAAGCGATGGCGCACGCCAACCGCAAAGCTGTTACCGCTTTCGCGGCTGGTGATGCGGTCGTTCATATAGATCGCATACAGGTCGGTCCGCTTGGACAGATCATAGTCGTAACCGACCGCGGTGGTATTGCGTTTCTGGTCCGCGCCGAATGCCACGCCGCTGCGCTTGGTCTGTGCCCATGCAAGCTGCACCTTGCCGCGACCAGCCGGCACGGTTGCGCCCAGCGACAGCGTATCGTCGTCCAGATCGATGTTGTGTGAAGTCTGACCGTAGGTCGCGTACACCTTGGCGACGCTGAAGTCATAAGTGCCGCCCACCATCCATGCAGTCTGGCGTGCAGCAAATGCGCCTGTCGCCAGCGGGATGTTTCCTCCGGGTTGAACATTGCCGGCCGGTGCATTGAGCGGATTGTTGATTTCAACGTTATGGTAGAACGCGGTCAAGGCCAGGGGGCCCGCGAAATACAGTGCATTGATACCGATGTTGTTGCGGCCATTGTTGCCGGCAATCTCGCCGAACTGATAATGGAGGTTTGCCTTCAAGCCGCCGAAACTGGGAGTCTGATAGCGGATGGAGTTGCTCCAGCCGGTATCGCCGACGATGGAGTTGGTCCAGCCCGAAGCATTGAAGAGCGGCACATCCGCGTGCAGAATCAGCGGCGATAAACTATACGAATCGCCGAACGGGTTGAACAGGATGGTCGGCAGAAAATGCGGTGCCAACTCGCGTCCGAGCGATATCGCGCCAAAGTCGCCCGACAGTCCCACGTTGGCATCGCGCGAGAACAGCGGTGTCGCCAGGGAAGCGGCCTTGTACGCCGGTGTCGGCCTGAATGAAGCTGGTCAGCAGGAAGTTGGCCTTCAGGCCGCCGCCCAAGTCTTCCGAACCCTTGAATCCGAACCACGAAGTCGTCATGCCGCCGCTGTTGACCACCGAGCGCGAACGGGCATCGCCCGCATTGCGGATCGAGCCGGCGTAGACATCGACCAGGCCGCTGAACGTGACACTGGGTCTGTGCGCTCGCCGGAATCGCGAACGCGCTACCCAACGCGGTGGCAAGCAGCATCTTTTTTAGTTTGTTGTATTGCATGAAGTCTCCTCTAGTGGTGTTGTGTGATGCAAGTGATAAATGCGAATCCGAATCTCAGGCTGAATGTCTTATGCCTGTTGTTGCTTCATGCACTGACCGGCTCCGTCTCGGCCAGTTGCCGTCCGCGTGCGTGCACCAGCCTGCCGCCACTGTAGGTTGCCGCTACCGTGCGGTCATCGCCAAGCAGGGCCAGCGCGAACAGCAATTCTTCCAGGCTTTCGGTGCGCGTGGAGCGGCGCGCGAGCAGAGGAGTCGCATGCGGATCGAGCACCACGAAATCCGCTTCGACGCCAGGCGCGAAATTGCCGATTGTGCCTTCGAGCTGCATGCTGCGCGCATTGCCCAGCGTCGCCATATAGAACATCCGCAAGGCCGGCAGATAAGTGCCGCCATGCGCGCGACCTTGTATACCTCATTCATGGTCTGCAGCATGGAAAAGGAAGTGCCGCCGCCCACATCGGTGGCGAGCGACAGCGGCACCTGCGCCGCGTCGGCGCGTGCGAAATCGAACAGCCCGCTGCCGAGGAACAGGTTCGAGGTCGGGCAGATCGAGGCAGCGGATTGTGTTTCGCGCATGCGGGCGCGGTCATGGTCGTCGAGCCAGATGCAATGCGCATACATCGCGCGCGGACGCATCATGCCGTAGTGATCGTAGACATCGAGGTAGCTGCGTGCACTTGGAAACAGCGACTTGACCCAGGCCACTTCATCGGTGTTTTCCGCGACGTGGGTTTGCAGAAAGGTATCCGAATAGGTTTGCGCCAGCTCGCCTGCCAGCTGCAGCTGCGCTTCGGTCGACGTGGGCGCAAAACGCGGCGTGATCGCATACAGCTGGCGACCGCGCTTGTGCCATTTTCGGATCAGTTCTTCACTGTCGCGTGCGCCGCCTTCGGCCGTATCGCTGAGGAAGTCAGGACAGTTGCGATCCATCATGATCTTGCCGGCGACCATGCGCAGCTGGCGCTTTTCACTTTCGGTAAAGAAGGCATTGACCGACGACGGATGCACCGTGCAATAAACCATGGCGGTCGTCGTCCCGCAGCGTAGCAGTTCATCCAGAAAGAAGCTGGCCACTTCGGCAGCGTGCCTTCGTCCGCGAACTTGCGCTCGGTCGGGAAGGTATAGGTTTCCAGCCATGGCAGCAGCCCGGGCGCGGGCGACGCGATCATGTCGGTCTGCGGGTAATGAATATGCGTGTCGATGAAACCTGGAACGATCAGCTTGCCCGGTAGTCGTTGATCTGTACGCCCTCGGGCAGGGTGCCGCGCAACTGCGCATAGTCACCGGCAGCATAGACGCGGCCTTCGGCGATCACCAGCAAGCCGTCTTCATGCCAGTGATAGGCATTGTCGTTAAATGCGGGGTCGGCGGTGAAATGCAGGATACTCGCACGATAGGCCTGGCAGTTGGGTGTTGTGTTGTTGGAGGTCATGGCGTTCTTCTTTCTGGTGCAGCGTGTCGCCGCGATAGCTACTGTGTTATTGGCCGAGCGGGGTACGCATGAAGAGCAGGAATAGAATGCAGCGCCTCATGCAAAAAGGCGGCGTTCCGGCAGCGCTTGTTGCGCGCACTCTTCCGCTTCCCATACCTGCAGCAGTTGTGCGCATACCGATGCTGCGATGACAGCCGGTTGCTTGCCCGTGATGCGGGCACACCGATCGGACATACCATGCCGGCAATGCGCTCCTGCGGTATGCCGCGGTCGCGCAACCGGTGCTCGAACTGCATGCGCTTGGTCTTGGAGCCGATCAGCCCGAACCATCCGGCGTCGGAACGGCGCAGGATGGCTTCGGACAAACGCTGATCGAGCGCATGCGAATGCGTCAGTACCAGATAAGTCGAGCCCGATGGCACTTCATCGACCACCGCTTCCGGCATATCGGTAGCCTCGATCCTCACATTTGCCGGCACGACGGCGGGGAACATGTCTTCGCGCTCATCGACCCAGGTTACGTGACAGGGCATGTCCGCCAGGCTACGCACGATCGCTGCGCCCACATGTCCGGCGCCAAACAATACGAGATGCGGACGATAAGCCAGGCAAGGATCGATCAGCCAGCGATGGCCCGCGCCGTCCTTCATGACATGGCAGGGGCGTTCCTGATCAATCTCGACTGGCAGGGCAGGCATGAGTCCGGCAAGGCAATTGCCTGCGTCATCGATTAATGCGTTGGACGCGACTCCGTCGAGCGGGATCAGACGCCAGCAATCCTGGCGATCCGACCAATGCTTCTCCAGCATCGCATAGTACGTAGCGTCGTCCGGCATGATTCGTTCAAACGACAGATGCACGACGCCGCCGCAGCATTGCCCCAGGCTTGGACCCAATGCAAAGCGTCCGACGCGTCTTACCGCTGCCGGGACGGTTACCGGCAGGGCTAGCATTTCGCGCGCGATTTCGCATGCCCGCATTTCGAGATGGCCGCCGCCTATCGTGTCGGACTGGCCATCCCTGGTGACGAGCATCTTCGCGCCGGTTCGCGCGGACCGGAGCCTTCGACCACGGCCACGGTCACCAGCACCGCTGGCATTGCCTCGCTCAGGGAAGCGTTGATTGCCGAAAGCCAGTTGCTCATGAGGGTTCCCGCATTTGCCATCCTATGCGCCGACCGCTTGCGCGGCCTGCACAGCTTCTACCGCATTCAGGATCGCTTCGGTGGCCGGCGCGTTGAGCGGTGGATTGACCTTGTAGTCGCCGACGCTGGCGACCGCATCGCGGATCGCAAAGAACACCGAGAACGGCAGCAGCA